>JBIOXS010000132.1:0-31581 GCA_044869815.1 Candidatus Rokuibacteriota bacterium
CGCGCCGCGCGCGAGCTGCGAGTACGGGCCCTGGATCTCCATCGCCAGCTCTTGCAACCGCTGGTGCGTCTCGACCCACATCATCTTGCCGGCCGAGGCCTCGGGACCCGGCAGCTCGCCCTTCAGCAGCTTGGTGACGGCGCGGGCGCCGGTGTACTTGAGCGACTCGGTGTCGATCCACAGCTGTGCGAGCTTCTGCCGCATGACGGGGTCCTTGGTCAGCGTACGACCGTCCTTCTCCATCCGGCGGGCCATGTCGACGAGCTGGTCGACGGAGATGCGCAGCCTGACTTGCAGACCGAAACCGAGAGCGAGCCGCTCGTACATCAGCGTGGTGAGGCCCACGGCCCAGCCGTTGTTGACGCCGCCGAGCACGCGGCTCTCGTGCACGCGCACGTTGTCGAAGAAGACCTCGTTGAACTCCGAGTCGCCCGTGAGCTGCTTGAGCGGCTTCACGGTGACACCCGGCGTCTTCATGTCGAGCAGGAAGTAGGTGATGCCCTTGTGCTTGGGCGCATCCGGGTCGGTGCGGGCGAGCAGCATCATCCAGTCCGCGATGTGCGCCAGCGAGGTCCACACCTTCTGCCCGTTGATCACCCAGTGCTCGCCGTCCTTCACCGCCCGCGTCTGGAGCGACGCGAGGTCGGAGCCGGCGTTCGGCTCGGAGTAGCCCTGGCACCAGATCTCCTCGCAGGACAGGATCTTCGCGGGATACCGCTGCTTCTGCTCCTCGGTGCCGTAGGCGGTGATGGTCGGCCCGGCCATGCCGACGCCGAGCACGTTCAGCATCGGTGGCGCTTTCTGGAGGGCCATCTCCTGGTGGAGGATCATCTCCTCGATGAACGTCAGCCCCTGGCCGCCGTACTCCTTGGGCCACGTGATGCCGATGAATCCCGCGTCGTAGAGCGTCGCCTGCCACTTGCGGAGGAAGGCGTACGCCTCGGGCCGCGGAACCTCGGACAGGCCGAACCTGGTCCAGTCATCGGGGATGTTGGTTCGAAGCCAGGAGCGGACGCCCTGGCGGAAGGCCTCCTGATCCGGCGTCAGCGTGAAATCCAATGTCTCCTCCTAGGAGATGGGGCCCGGCGGAGCGACTCGGACTGAACGGCGGTTCATTCTAGGAAGGGCCCGGCGGCGAAGTCAAGCCGGTTTACTGGCGGCGGATTCGCGGTCACCATGTGCGGCCAGGGAGGCGACGATGGAATGCACGATTCTCGACATCCTGCGGGGCGACCGGAGCTTCGGCCCGCACATCTGGCTCAAGCTCCGCGTCGAGCCGCGTGGCCCGGAAGTCTTCGTGCCGCTCTTCGGCGAGGCCGCGAACAAGTACCGCACCCAGCAGCGGGTCGAGCTGGAGATCAGCGTGACGCCTTCTGTATATGGGGGCCCCGACATGGCCCCCAAACCCCCAGCGCTCGGCGCGTCCCGGCAAAGCCGTGACACGCCTCGATGACCCGCTATACTCGCCGCCCATGCTGAGTGTCTCGTCGGCGCGTTTGCAGTCCCGGATCGCCGCGCTCGCCGGCTTCGGTGCGCTGCCCGGCGGCGGCGTCACGCGCACGTGCTGGAGTCCCGCCCACGAGGAAGCGCGCGCCTGGCTGCTCGACGAGATCAAGACGGCAGGCCTCACGCCGTGGGTCGACACGGCGGGCAACATCTTCGGCGGCCTCGGTATGGCGGCGCTCGACCCGGCGCGGCCCGCCGTGCTCACCGGCTCCCACATCGACACCGTGCCCGAGGGCGGCATCCTCGACGGCGCCCTCGGCGTGCTCGCCGGCCTCGAGTGTCTCGAGACCATCCGCGAGGCCGGCGAGGCGCCGCGGAAGCCCCTCGGGGTGGTGGCGTGGAGTGACGAGGAAGGTCGGTACGGCAGCCTCTTCGGCTCGCGCGCGTTTTGCGGCCGTCTCGACGCGGCCGCGATCCCGACGCTGGCGGCCGTCGACGGCGAGCGCCTGGTCGACGCCATGCGGCGCGCCGGCTTCGAGGCGATGCGCGCGCCGGAGGCCCAGGCGCCCGCCCGCAGCGTCGACGCCTACGTCGAGCTCCACATCGAGCAGGGCGCCCGTCTGGAAGAAGCCGGCATCCCCATCGGAGTCGTCGACACGATCGTCGGCGTGCGGCGCGCCCGCGTGGTCTTCCTCGGTCAGGCGGATCACGCCGGCACCACGCCCATGGATCGACGTCGCGACGCGTTTCTGGCGGCCGCCGACTACGCGCTGCAGGCACGCGAGCTCGTCGTCGCCCGCGGCGGACCGCGCGCCGTGACGAACTTCGGCGTCGTGCACGTGCACCCGGGGGCGAGCAACATCGTCCCCGGCCGCGCCGAGCTGGTGCACGAGATGCGCGACCCGGACGCGGCGGTGCTCGAGCGGCTCGCGCGCGACTGCGCCGCGCTCGCCCAGGAGGTCGCCCGTGCCCGCGCCATCGCCGTCGAGATCAGGCCGATGTCGGCCACCACGCCGGCGCCGTGCGCGCCGCGCGTGCAGGCCGCGATCGAAGCGGCGTGCGGCGCGCTGGGGCTGCGGCAGCAGCGGCTCTACTCGGCGGCCGGACACGACGCGCAGAACCTGGCCGCGGTCACCGACGCCGGCATGGTCTTCATCCCGTCGCGCGGCGGCCGCAGCCATCGCGTCGACGAGATGAGCGACGCGGAGGCCATCGAGCGCGGCGCCAACGTCCTGCTGCACACGCTGCTGCGACTCGCCGCGTAGAACGCGCGCGCCGCGTGGCTTCGGTTGCGGACCCTCGGCCGGCGGGGTACCGTCAAGCGTCGTGAACGGCACGACGCGCGCCCGCCTCGGCCTCTGCGCCACGCTCGCTCTGGCGCTCGGCGGCTGCGCGTGGGATGCGCCGATGTCCACCCTCGTTGCGCGCTCCGACTTCGCACGCGCGATCATCCACGTCTACTCCATCGTGACGTGGACCACCGCGATCATTGGCGTCGGCGTCTTCGTCGCGCTCTTCGTGGTGCTCCTGCGCTTCCGCGTCCATCCCGGCGACACGACGGTGCCGCGGCAGATCCGCGGCCACACCGCCCTCGAGATCGCGTGGACCATCGGCCCGGCGCTGGCGCTGCTCATCATCGCGATCCCGACCATCCAGATCGTCTTCCGCACCCAGACGGCAGCCACGCCGCCCGACGCCTTGCACGTCAGCGTGCGCGGCTGGCAATGGTGGTGGGAGTTCCGCTATCCGCAGCTCGACATCGTGACCGCCAACGAGCTGCACCTGCCGGCCGGGCGCCGCGTCGTGCTGAGGCTGGACGGCCCGGACGTCATCCACTCGTTCTGGATCCCGCAGCTCGGCGGCAAGCGCGACATCATCCCCGGCCGCCTGAACCAGATCACGCTGATGCCCGAGCGTCCCGGTGAGTACTGGGGACAGTGCGCGGAGTTCTGCGGCGCCTCCCACGCCAACATGGGCATGCGCGCGATCGTGCAGACGGCCGAAGACTTCGAGCGCTGGGCCGCGCAGCAACGGACGGCGCCGGCCGAGCCCGCCGGGCCCGCGGCGGCCGGCAAGGCGGTCTTCGCGGCAAGCGCCTGTGTCGGCTGTCACACCATCAAGGGCGTCTCGGCGGGCACGCTCGCTCCGGACCTGACGCACTTCGGCAGTCGCGGGATGTTCGCGGCCGGCATGTGGCCCACCACGCCGGAAAACGTCGCCGAGTGGGTGAAGAACCCGCAGCGCCTCAAGCCCGGGGTGAAGATGCCGGTCCTCGGTCTCACCGACGAGCAGGCGAAGGCGGTCGCCGCCTATCTCGTGAGCCTCAAGTGACGACCAGCAGCACACGCTTCGTCGCGGGAGCGGAGCCACGAGCCACCTCGACCAGCCCACCCACGGCTCTGGCCGTGCTCGCGTCGTTCGCGACCACCGTCGATCACAAGCGCATCGGAATCCTCTACGGCGTCACCGCGTTCGCCTTCCTGCTGCTGGGCGGCCTCGAGGCCCTCCTGATCCGCACGCAGCTGCTGCGACCGAATCTCGGGGTGGTGAGCGCCGAGACCTACAACGCCCTCTTCACGATGCACGGCACCACGATGATCTTCCTGGCCGTCATGCCGCTCAACGCCGCCTTCTTCAATTACGTCATTCCGCTGATGATCGGCGCCCGCGACGTGGCCTTTCCGCGACTCAACGCGCTCTCGTACTGGATCTTCCTCGCCGGCGGGCTGTTCCTCAACGCGAGCTTCCTGTTCGGCACGCCGCCCGACGCCGGCTGGTTCGGCTACGCGAACCTGACCACCCGCCCGTTCTCGCCGGGCCCCTCGGTGGATTACTGGATGCTGAGCCTCCAGGTGCTCGGCGCCTCGTCGATCCTCGCCGCCGTCAACTTCATCGCCACCATCCTGAACATGCGCGCGCCGGGGATGACGCTGATGCGCATGCCGCTGTTCGTGTGGATGGCGCTGGTGGTGCAGTTCCTCATCGTGCTGGCCTTCCCGGCCGTCACCGTCGGCCTGATCTTCCTCCTCTTCGACCGGTTCTTCGGCACCCACTTCTACGACGTGGGCGCCGGCGCCGACCTGCATCTCTGGCAGCATCTCTTCTGGATCTTCGGACACCCCGAGGTCTACATCCTCATCCTGCCCGCGTTCGGCATCGTGTCCGAAGTGCTGCCGACCTTCTCGCGCAAGCCGCTCTTCGGCGCGCAGGTGATGATCTACTCCGGCATCCTCATCGGCTTCTTCGGCTTCGGCGTCTGGAGCCATCACATGTTCGCGGTGGGCATGGGCCCCATCGCCGACGCCGCCTTCGCCATCGCCACGATGGTCATCGCCATTCCGACCGGCGTGAAGATCTTCAACTGGCTGGCCACCATGTGGGGCGGCCGGCTGCGCCCGAGCGTCGCCTTCCACTACGCGGCCGCGCTGGTGGCGCTCTTCACCATCGGCGGCCTCTCCGGCATCATGCACGCCTCACCGCCCATCGACCTGCAGCAGCACGACAGCTACTTCGTCGTCGCCCACATGCACTACGTCCTGATCGGCGGCAGCCTGCTCGGGATCTTCGCCGGCCTCTATTATTGGTGGCCGAAGATGACCGGTCGCATGCTCGACGAGCGGCTCGGTCGGCTGCAGTTCTGGGTGGTCGCCGTCGGCTTCAATGTGACGTTCTTCCCCCAGCACTTCCTCGGCGCGCTCGGCATGCCGCGGCGGATCTACACCTATCACCGGGGCTCCGGCTGGGAGCTCTGGAACTTCGTCTCGACGCTCGGCGCCTACGTCCTCGGCCTGGGCGTGCTGCTCTTCGTCCTGGTGGCCGTGCGCTCGCTCCGCACGGGGGCGCCGGCCGCGGCCGACCCCTGGGACGGACGCACGCTCGAGTGGCGCACGTCGTCGCCGCCGCCGGTGCACGACTTCGACGCCATCCCGCCCGTCTACGGCCGCGACAGCTTCTGGCGGGAGAAGTACGGCGATGCCCGCGGCCAGCGCCCTGCCCCCCGGCCGGCCACGCCGGATCCCCACGGCATCCATCTGCCGTCGCCGTCACGCTGGCCGCTCGTGATCGCCCTCGGGCTCGGGGTGGCCGCCTTCGGCGCGCTCCATCACGTCGCGCTGATCGTGATCGGCGCCGGAGTGACCGTGATCGGCGCCTTCGCGTTCGCGCTCGAGCACCACCGGAATCCCGCGCACGTCGAGCAGGTCGGTAACCTCGGCGTCGATCATCGCAAGCTGGCGATGTGGACGTTCCTCGGCTCCGAGTGCTTCCTGTTCGGAACGCTGATCGCGACCTATCTGGCGTACAAGGGCCGCAGCGTCGTCGGACCGCACCCGCACGAGATCCTCAACATCCCGCTCACCACGCTCAGCACCTTCGACCTCCTCATGTCGTCGTTGCTGATGGTGCTGGCCCTGGCCGCCGTGCAGCGGGGCGACCGCCGGCAGGCCCGATTGTGGCTGGCGGGCACGGCGCTCTTCGGGGCGATCTTCCTCGGCTTCCAGGCGTACGAGTTCACGCAGTTCGTGCACGAGGGGCTGACGCTCCAGACGAACCTGTTCGGCTCGACCTTCTTCGTGCTGACCGGCTTTCACGGCGGCCACGTCACCCTCGGGGTGATCTGGCTGCTGACGCTCCTCGTGCTCGACCTGCGCGGCCGCCTCGGCGTGCAGGACGCCACGAAGGTGGAGGTCGCGGGGCTCTACTGGCACTTCGTCGACGTGGTGTGGATCGTGATCTTCACGGTGGTCTACCTGATCCCATGAGCGCGCCGTCCGAGCACGCCTCGATCGGGACCTATCTGCGGGTCGCCGGCATCCTGTCGGTGATCACGGCCCTGGAGTTCTCCGTCATCTACATCCGCCGGCTCACCCCGATCCTCATCCCGCTGCTGCTGACCTTGTCGGCGGGGAAGTTCGCCCTGGTCGTCATGTACTTCATGCACCTGCGCTACGACAGCAAGCCCCTGACCTTTCTCTTCGTGGCGCCGCTGCTGCTGGCCGTCGGGCTCGCCGTCGCCGTGATGACGCTGCCCGGCGATTTCTTGATCTTCAACCGCTGAGACGATGGCGCCTCCGGCGTTCACGTGGTGGGGCGGAGAGGTTCACACGGAGGTGGTGGTCGGCGTCCTGCTGCTCGCCGCCCTCTACGCCCGCGCCATCCTGACGAGCGGCCGGCGCGTTCCCGTGCGGCAGCCGCTCGCCTTCTTCGGTGGCTGCGCCGCACTGCTCGTGGCCCTCAACGGACCGCTCCACGACCTCAGCGACTACTATCTGCTGGCGGCTCACATGGTGCAGCACCTTCTGCTGACCCTTGTGGTTGCACCGCTCTGGCTGGCCGGCACGCCCGGAGAGCTCCTGGATCGCCTCCTCGAGCCGGTCCTGCGCCGCAACGTGACGGCGGCGATCGCCCGGACGGCCACCCGGCCGCTCGCCGCCCTCGGCGCCTACGCGGTTGCGCTCGTCGGCTGGCATCTGCCGGGCCCGTTCAACGCCGCGCTCGAGGGCCATGGCTGGCACGTCCTCGAGCACCTGACGCTGCTGGCGAGCGCGCTGCTGGCGTGGTGGCCGATCGCCTCCGCGTCCCGGCGGCTGCCGGCGCTGCCCTATGCCGCCCAGCTGCTCTACCTGTTCGTGTTCGGGATGCCGATGACGGTCGTGGCGGCGTTCGTGACCGGCGCCGACCGCCCGCTCTATCCCTGGTACGCGGTGGCGCCGCGGCTCTTCGGCCTGACCCCGCTCGGCGATCAGCAGCTCGGCGGCATCATCATGTGGGTGCCGGCGGGGATCGTTCCTCTCGTGGCCTTCACCGTCGTCTTCTTTCGCTGGGCGGCCGCCGAGCCCGACGAGCCTGAAGCGCTCAGCCCACAGTAGGAACGGCGTCGCCCGAACGATGGCATCAGGGTCCGCCTGCGGCGTCTCCGGGCAGCGTTGTGCGTGGCATCTGCTTTGCAATTTCGCCTGGGCGCCGACCGCTTCCACGCACGGACGTGGTCCGAAGGAGAGAACCAGTCATGCCAGTCAAGGTCCAGTTCGTGCCCGTTGGTCGAGAGCGCCGCGAGTGGATGTGGAAGGCCCGGGACGAGAGCAACACCATCTCGATCTCCGGCCAGCGGTTCGACTCGCTCGGTGACGCCGTTCGCGACGCGCACGTCCACATCGACGGCCTCGACGACGAGGACGATCCCGACGACGGCCCGTTCGCTGCGTGAGACGCCCCCGGCCGCCAAACGGCGGCCGGGGCAGCGTGCGTAAGTTCTCCAAACCGCCGGCTTCGTCCCTCGCCCACCCCCCTGCTATGATCGGTCGCGTATGAATATCTGCGTGGTCGGAACAGGGTACGTGGGCCTCGTCACCGGGGCCGTCTTCGCGGACCTCGGCAACGACGTCGTCTGCGTCGACAACGTTTCCGACAAGATCGCGGAGCTTCGCGCCGGCCGCATGCCGATCTACGAGCCGGGCCTGGAGGAGATGGTCGCCCGCAACGTCGCCGACGGCCGGCTGTCCTTCGCCACCGACCTCGGCGACGCCGTCCGTCGCGCCGTCATCGTCTTCATCACGGTCGGCACGCCGCCCGGCAGCGACGGCCAGACGGACCTCACGGCCGTGGGCGAGGTCGCGCGGGGCATCGGCCGGGCGATGGAGCACTACACGGTGGTCGTGAACAAGTCCACGGTCCCCGTGGGGACCGGCGACTTCGTCCGCGACGTGATCGCGCGCCACCAGAAGACGCCGGTGCCCTTCGACGTCGTCTCCAATCCGGAGTTCCTGCGCGAGGGCTCCGCCATCGAGGACACGCTGCGCCCGGACCGCATCGTGATCGGGGCGCCGACGCAGCAGGTGGCCATGAGCCTGCTCGAGCTCTACGCCCCCCTCGAGCGGCCGATGATCATCACCGACGTGCCGTCGGCCGAGATGATCAAGTACGCGTCGAACGCGTTCCTGTCCACCAAGATCTCGTTCATCAACGCCATCGCCAACATCTGCGAGCTGGCGGGGGCGGACGTCAGCCAGGTGATGAAGGGCATGGGGCTCGACGCGCGCATCGGCGCCGCGTTCCTGTCGGCGGGCCTCGGCTATGGCGGCTCGTGCTTCCCCAAGGACACCGAGTCGCTCGTGCATACGGCGGCCAGCCTCGGCTACGAGTTCCCGCTTCTCCGCGCCGTGGTGGAGATCAACCGCGAGCGCGCCGCGCACTTCGTGGCCATGATGGAGAAGCCGCTGAACCCGATCGAGGGCCGGGTGATCGCCGTCCTCGGCCTCGCCTTCAAGCCCAACACCGACGACATGCGCGAGGCGAAGTCGGCCGAGGTGATCGCCGGGCTGCTGCAGCTCGGGGCCAGCGTGCGCGCCTACGACCCGGTGGCCATGGAGAACGCCCGGAGCCTCTTGCCGGCGCGCGTCGTCTACTGCGACTCGCCCTACGCGGCGGCCACCGGCGCCGACGCCGTCGCGCTGGTCACCGAGTGGAACGAGTTCAAGTTCCTGAACCTCGAACGGCTGCGGTCGGTGATGCGCCGGCCGCTCATCTTCGACGGCCGCAACCTCTGGGAGCCCGAGCGCATGCGTCGGCTGGGATTCGAGTACCACTCCATCGGTCGCAAGCCCGTCCTGCCCGCCTGATCGGATCGGGAGCCATGCGGGTACTCGTCACGGGCGGCGCCGGCTTCATCGGCTCCCATCTGTGCGAGTTCCTGCTGGCCCACGACTGTGTCGTCGTCGCCATGGACAACTTCATCACCGGCTCCGCCGAGAACCTCGCGAAGGTACGGGGTCGCCCGGGCTTCTCGTTCGTCGAGCACAACGTCACCGAGTACATCGGCCTCGACGGCCCCCTGGACTGGGTGCTCCACTTCGCGAGCCCCGCCTCCCCGCTCGACTACCTGGAGCTGCCGATCCAGACGCTCAAGGTCGGCGCCCTCGGCACCCACAACGCGCTCGGCCTCGCCAAGGCGAAGGGCGCCAGGTTCCTGCTGGCGTCGACCTCCGAGGTCTACGGCGACCCGCTCGTGCATCCGCAGCGCGAGGATTACTGGGGCAACGTCAATCCGATCGGGCCGCGCGGCGTCTACGACGAGGCCAAGCGCTTCGCGGAGGCGATGACGATGGCCTACCACCGCGTGCACGGCGTCGACACGCGCATCGTGCGGATCTTCAACAGCATTCCGGCCGATGAGTTCACGGTCGTCTTCGATGGCGACGAGCTGTACTTCGGACCGATCGGCGAGTTCGCGGACCGCATCGAGCGCGAGGGCATCCTCGGTCGAAAGCTCTCTGTCCCCGCCTTCGATCCGGACACCTGCCGGATGGCGCTACGGCCGGTCGACGCGCTGATCAAGCATCCCGTGCAGACCGACGTCTACGAGGTAAAGACGCGCTACGGCAGAACGGTCCGCGTCACTGCGGATCACAGCGTCTTTCGTCGAGCGGACACCGGTGAGCCCGAGCCGATCCGAGTCTCCGACCTGCGTCCCGGCGATCACATCGCGATTCCGGCCACGCTGCCCGTGATCGAGCGCGACCGGGGCGGGATCTGCATCACGGACGAGCTCGTCACGAAGCTGCCGTCGGCCGCGCTTTGGGACTACGTCGTCGCCTCACCGGCGATACAGAGCTTCGTTGAAGCCCGCAAGGATGACATCTTCGCCATTCTCGGCAAGTCCGGACGGTTCCGCGCGCGGTGCCGACAGAACGCGCTGGGCTGCGCAGTGCGGAAGTATCACCACCGGTCGTTTTTGCCGCTCGCCATCCTGCAGCAGCTCGGGATCCGTCCGCCGGACGACTCGCACGTGCGCATGGCTCGGGGCGGGCAAATCTGGCTGCCGAATCGCATCGTCGTCAGCGGCCGAGTGCTCTGGTTACTGGGATTCTTCATGGCCGAGGGATGCCACATCCGAAGCTCTCACGATTCGTTGCTCAGCTGGTCCTCCGACGAACGGTATCTCGACATCGCGCAGCGGGTCCTGGAGCACGAGCTCGGCGTCTACGTCGGGCGTGTGATGCCGGCAGCGGGACGCGGACCGTCCCTCAACGTTCATTCTAAGCTGCTCTACTGGTTGTTCGACGCAGTCTTCGATGTGCTCGGATCGGCGATTCCGCCATGGATTCTCCAGTTGCCGCTCGCACGGCTGAAATGGTTTCTCGAGGGGTACCGCGAAGGGGACGGGACTCACAGCGGTAAGAAAGTCGGCAACGAGTTGTGCTTCAACACGGCCGACGGACGCCGAGCGCGGGACCTCACGATGCTGCTCCTCCGGTTCGGTGTTGTCGCCGGCGTCGGGAAGTACGAGACGACGTTCAAGAAGAAGTACGGCGAGCGCCGATTCCCGTTCTACCGCCTCACCGTCTGCGAACTCTCGGACTTCGATATCTTGCGCTGGGACGAAGGCGTCAATCAGAGCTTGAACGCTCGGCGAGCCGGCGATCTCGTGTGGGCGATGGTTCGCTCGGTGACCAAGTCCGTTGCCACGCCGTACGTCTATGATTTCTCGGTGCCGTACGCGGAGAACTTCGTCGCCGGCAACGGTGTCGCCTGTCACAACACGTTCGGACCCAGGATGAGGCTGAACGACGGCCGCGCGATTCCCGCCTTCATGACCCAGGCGCTGACCAACGCGCCGCTCACGGTCTTCGGCGATGGCTCGCAGACGCGGTCGTTCCAGTACATCAGCGATCTCATCGATGGCCTGTGGCGGTTGATGCGCGCGTCGACGAACGAGCCGGTCAACCTGGGCAATCCTCAAGAGATGACGCTGCTGGAGCTCGCCAAGCGGATCATCCGGCTGACCGGCTCGCGCAGCGAGATCGTGTTCCGGCCGCTGCCGGAGGACGATCCGAAGGTGCGGCAGCCGGACATCGGCCGCGCGCGGTCGTTGCTCGGCTGGGAGCCGCGGGTCGACACCGACGAAGGGCTGAAGCGAACGCTCGAGTGGTTCCGTGGCAAGCTCCGCGGCTGAGCCGCGCGCGGAAGGAGGTGGACCGATGATCGACGAGGAGCTCAAGCGCATCCTGGTGTGTCCCGCGTGCAAGGGCGATCTGCAGTTCGAGGAGACGCGGATCATCTGCCGGGCCTGCCGCAAGGCCTATCCGATCCGTGACGGCATCCCGGTGATGCTCATCAGCGAGGCCCAGCCCTGGGCGCCAGGCACGTAGCGCGCGCCACCCAGGCGGTGATCCTGGCCGGCGGTCAGGGCACGCGCCTGCGCCCGCTGACGCTGGCCCGGGCCAAGCCGGTGGTGCCCGTGCTCAATCGTCCGTTCCTCGCCTGGCAGCTGGCCCTGCTCCGCCAGCACGGCGTGACCGACGTCGTGCTGGCGTGCTCGTACCGCGTCGACGACATCCGCAGCGCGCTCGGCGAGGCCGAGGACCTCGGCGTGCGGTTGCGCTACGTGATCGAGGCCGAGCCGCTCGGCACCGGCGGGGGCGTGCGCAATGCCGCCGATCTCACGGCCGGCACCGTGTTCGTCCTCAACGGCGACGTGCTGAGCGACGTCGATCTCTCGGCCATGCGGGCCTTCCACGAGGCGCATGGCTCACGGACGACGCTCTTCCTGACGCGGGCGAGCGATCCGCGCCAGTACGGGCTGGTGGAAACGGGCGCCGACGGGCGCCTGCGCCGCTTCCGCGAAAAACCCGGCGGGGACGAGGCGATCACGAGCGACACCATCAACGCCGGCGTGTACCTGCTCGATGCCGCGCTCCTCACGCGTATCCCGAGCGGGCGCAACGTCTCCATCGAGCGCGAGTTCTTCCCGGCCCTCATCGCCGATGGCACGCCGGCCTACGGCTGGATCTCCGACGCCTACTGGCGCGACATCGGCAGCCCGAGCGCCTATCGCGCCGCCCACGTCGATCTGCTCATGGGCAAGGCACGGATGCCGCTGGCGCCGCGCGGCGAGTCCCGCGACGGCTGCTGGATCGAGCGGCACACCTACGTGGCCACCGCCGCCCGGCTGGCAGCGCC
This sequence comes from Candidatus Rokuibacteriota bacterium, assembly GCA_044869815.1. Lineage (GTDB taxonomy): Bacteria > Methylomirabilota > Methylomirabilia > Rokubacteriales > CSP1-6 > AR12. Next base: position 12,403 of record JBIOXS010000132.1, read on the forward strand.
GGTCGTGCTCGGTCCCGACGTGGTCGTCCAGGCCGGCGCGCGCGTCGGCCCGCTGGCGGTGGTGGGCGAGCGATGCCGCATCGCCGAGGGCGCCCGGGTCGAAGGCGCCGTGCTGTGGGAGCACGTCGACGTCGGCGCGCAGTCCGTGCTGCGCGATTGCGTCGTCGGCGCCGGCGTCCACATCGGCGCCGACGTCGAGATCGGCCCCGGCGTCGTGCTCGAGTCCGGCGCCGTCATCCCGGACCACGCACGGCTCACCGCCGAGCGTGGATAGCGCGGCAAATCCGCATGTTAGACTGAGTTAGTGAGGCTCAGCCGCATCCGCAACTTCTCGATCGTCGCCCACATCGATCATGGAAAATCGACGCTGGCCGATCGGCTCCTTGCGCTGACCGGAACGATGGACGCCAAAAAGGCCGTCGACCAAGTCCTGGATTCCATGGACCTGGAACGCGAGCGCGGCATCACGATCAAGGCGCACACGGTCCGGCTCCTCTACCGCGCGCGCGACGGTCAGGAGTACACGCTGAACCTCATCGACACGCCGGGTCACGTCGACTTCTCCTACGAGGTGTCCAGGGCGCTGGCCGCCTGCGAGGGCGCGCTGCTGATCGTCGACGCCGCGCAGGGCATCGAGGCGCAGACGCTCGCGAACTTCTATCTCGCCTCCGACGCCGGCCTCACCATCATTCCCGTGATCAACAAGATCGACCTCCCGGCGGCCGACGTCGACGCCACGCGCGAGCAGATCACCGACGTGCTCGACCTCGACGGGACGGAGGCGCTCGCCATTTCCGCCAAGCACGGGACCGGCGTGCCGGAGGTGCTGGAGGCCATCGTCGCGCGGATCCCGGCGCCCACCGGCGCTCCGGACGCCCCGCTCAAGGCGCTCGTCTTCGACTCGTTCTACGACTCGTACCAGGGCGTGGTCATCTACGTGCGGCTCCAGGACGGTCGGGTGCGGCCCGGCACCAGGATTCTCCTGATGTCCAACGGCCGCACCTATGACGTCGCCCAGGTCGGCGTCTTCAGTCCCGACATGCGGCCGGTGGAGGAACTGTCGGCGGGCCAGGTCGGCTACATCACGGCCGCCATCAAGCGCGTTGCCGACGCCAAGGTCGGCGACACCATCACCGAGGCCGCGCGCCCGACCGCGCAGCCGTTTCCCGGCTACCGGGACGCCAAGCCCATGGTGTTCGCGGGGCTGTTCCCCATCGAGGACACGGAGTACGAGACGCTCCGCGATGCGCTCGAGAAGCTCCGGCTCAACGACCCCGCCTTCAACTTCGAGCCCGAGACCTCGCTGGCCCTCGGCTACGGCTTCCGCTGCGGCTTCCTCGGCATGCTGCACATGGAGATCGTCCAGGAGCGGCTCGAGCGGGAGTTCAATCTCTCGCTGATCGTCACCGCGCCGTCGGTGCAGTACAAGGTGCTCACCACCGCCGGCGAGGTGCTGGAGCTCGACAACCCCTCGAAGCTGCCGACGCCCGACCGCATCGAGCTCATGGAGGAGCCGTACGTGAAGTCGTCGGTGTACGTGCCGACGGAGTTCATGACGGCCATCTACAAGCTCGCCCAGGACAAGCGCGGTGAGCACAGGTCGCTGGAGTATCTCGGCAAGCGCGTCCACATCCGCTTCGATTTTCCGCTCTCGGAGATCGTGGTGGACTTCTACGACAAGCTGAAGTCGATCTCGAAGGGCTACGCCTCGTTCGACTACGAGTTCGCCGACTTCCGGCCCTCCGACCTGGTGAAGCTGGACATCCTCCTCAACGGCGATCCCGTCGACGCGCTGTCGACCATCGTGCATCGCGACAAGGCGTACGAGCGCGGCAAGTCGCTGGTCGAGAAGCTGCGTGGCGTCATCCCGCGCCAGCTGTACGAGGTGGCGATCCAGGCCGCCATCGGCAGCCGCGTGATCGCGCGGGAGACGGTGAAGGCGATGGGCAAGAACGTGACGGCCAAGTGCTACGGCGGCGACATCACGCGCAAGCGCAAGCTGCTCGAGAAGCAAAAGGAAGGCAAGAAGCGGATGAAGCAGGTCGGTCGGGTCGAGGTTCCCCAGGAGGCGTTCCTGACGGTGCTGAAGAGCTGATGGCGGACGTCCACCAGGGCGAGGTCGACAAGCCGGAGGAGGTGGCGGCGCCGCCGGTCGCCGCGGTGCGCAAGCGGAAGTCGGTCGTTCGCGAGTACGCGGAGGCGATCGCCATCGCCATCCTGCTCGCGCTCGTCATCCGGACCCTGATCGTCCAGGCGTTCACGATCCCGTCGGGCTCCATGATGGACACGCTGCTGGTCGGCGACTACATCCTCGTCAACAAGTTCCTCTACGGCCCGGAGCTGCCGGTGACGGACTACCGGCTGCCGGGATTCCGCCAGCCGGCGCGCGGCGACATCATCGTCTTCAAGTACCCCCAGGACGAGAAACGCGACTTCATCAAGCGGATCGTCGGGACGCCCGGCGACACCGTCCAGGTACGCGGCGACCAGGTGTTCGTGAACGGGCGGGTGTTGCGCGAGACCTACGTGCGCCGCATGGAGGGGACGCTCGGCGATCGGGCGCAGCCGACCTATTGCGGGTACGCGTACGGCTGCGAGCCGACGGTGGTGCCGGCCGACTCGTACTTCGTCATGGGGGACAACCGGAACAACTCGCAGGACTCCCGGTACTGGGGGTTCGTGAAGCGGGACAAGATCAAGGGCAAGGCCTTCCTGATCTACTGGTCCTGGGATTCGGACCGGCACTGGTTGCGCTGGTGGAGACTCGCGCGCTACATCCCCTGACCCCGGCGGTCGCGGCGCCCGTCGCCGGCAGTGACGTTCTGGGCCAGACGTCGCCGACGGCCGGCGCGCTCGGCTTCTACATCCACGTCCCCTTCTGCACCCGGCGCTGCCATTACTGCTCGTTCAACACGAGCCCGCTCGAGGATCCGGCGTCGATGGCCCGCTATCTGGCCGCCCTCCGGCGTGAGCTCGAGCTGCTGGCCGGCCTGCCGTGGGCGAGCCGCGTTCGGATCGGAAGCCTCTTCTTCGGCGGTGGCACGCCCTCGCTGCTGGACGCCGACGCTCTGGCCGGCCTCCTGGACCTGGCGCGCCGGAGCTTCGCGTTCGTGGCCGGCGCCGAGATCACCGTGGAGTGCAATCCCGAGAGCGTCACCCGCGACAAGCTCGCGGCGTACCGCGGGGCCGGCGTCAACCGGCTGAGCCTCGGCGTGCAGTCGCTCGACGACCGGATCCTCGCCCGCATCGGCCGGCTGCACGACCGGGACGGCGCGCGGTCGGCCTTCGAGGCGGCGCGGCGGGCCGGCTACGACAATGTCAGCGTCGACCTGATGTACGGCTTGCCCGGCCTCGACATGGACGCCTGGACGCGAGCGGTCGAGACGATCCTCGACTGGCAGCCCGAGCACCTCTCGGCGTACGGCCTCACGCTGGATGCCGGCAGCCTCTGGGGGGCGTCCGGCGTCGCCGGTCTGCCGCCCGAGGAGGACGTGGTCGCGCAGTACTGGGCCCTGGCGGCCGCCGCCGGCGCCCGTGGCTTCGAGCACTACGAGATCTCGAACTACGCGCGCCCCGGATTCCGCTCGCGCCACAACCTCACCTACTGGCGCGCGGCCGAGTACCTCGCGGCCGGACCCGGCGCCTGCGGCTTCGTCGGCGATGTCCGGTACGCGAATCTCAAAGCGCTCCCCCGGTACTGCGCGACCGCCGAGGCGGGAACGCTGCCGATCGACACGTTCGAGCGCCTGAGCCCCGCCCAGCGCAAGGCCGAGCGCCTGATCCTCGGGCTACGGACCATCGACGGCGTGCCGGCGGCGGCGCTCGCGGAGCGCGCCATCCGCGACCTCCCGCTGGCGCGGACGCTGGCCGCCTGGCGCGATGCGGGACGGCTCGTGGATGACGGCGGGCGGACGCGACTGAGCGAGGCGGGCTTCCTCGTGTCCGACGCGCTCTTCGTCGATCTATTATAAGGATCGAGATGGACGCACGACAGCGGGACGTTCTGGTCGCGGTGATCCGCGAGTACATCGACTCGGCCGAGCCGGTCGGCTCGCGGGTGCTGGCCAAGCGTCACTTTTCGCACCTGTCGCCGGCTACCATCCGCAACGCCATGGCCGACCTCGAAGACCTCGGCTACCTGGTGCAGCCGCACACCAGCGCCGGGCGCGTGCCGACCGACAAGGCCTACCGGTTCTACGTCGACTCGTTTCCGCCCGCCTCCGCCGGCGTGCCGGCCACGGCGGCGGCGGCGACCCTCCCCGCCCGACGCCGGTCGGGCATCGAGGGCTTCATGGAGCGGACATCCTCGCACCTGTCGGATGCCAGCCGGCTGACCGGATTGCTGCTGGCGCCGCCGCTCAAGCAGACGATGATCGCCCGGGTCGACCTCATGCCGCTGCCCGACGACCGCGCGCTGGCGGTGGTGGCCACCGATGCCGGGTGGATCACCGTGCGCGAGATCACCCTCGACGCGCCGGTGACGGCCGACGAGGTCCGGGCCATCGGTCGCGAGCTGACGCGTCGGTTCCGGGATCGCAGCGTGCAGGAGATCGTCGAGATGGAGAGCGCGCCGGCCGATCCGCTCGATGCGCTTCACACCCGCGCGCGCGCGGTGACCGAGCAGATCCTCGCCATGCTGCGGGGCCGCACCCTCTACGTCAGCGGCGCCATCAACATGCTCGACCATCGCGAGTTCTGGGACATCGAGACGACGCGGGAGCTGCTGCGTACGTTCGAGCAGAAGGAGAAGCTCGCCGAGCTGCTGACCGCGCTCGCCACCGAGTCCGGCGTGCGGGTGACCATCGGCGACGAGAACCCGGTGACGGCCATGCGAGAGTGCACGCTGGTCACCTCGGCCTACATGTACCGGGGCCAGGTGCTCGGCATCCTCGGCATCGCCGGGCCCCGCCGGCTGCCCTATCCCGAGATCATCTCGATCGTCAACGAGACGGCGCAGCACGTCACGGAGGCGCTCTCGCGCGTCCGGCAGGACCTCTACCTGCCCTCCTGAGCCTTCCGCGGCACGGCCGGCCGTAACCCCGCTGCTATAATCGAGGCCATGACCGAGTCGCACGAGAACGGACCGGCGCGCCCGGACGACGCGACGCCCGCGTCGCCCGAGACGGAGCTCGACGAGCTGCGGCGCCAGCTCGACGACAAGCAGGACCGCCTGCTGCGCGCGCTCGCGGAGGCGGACAACATCCGCCGTCGCGCCCAGCGCGACCGCGACGACTACGTGAAGTACGCCACCGAGTCGCTCCTGCGCGAGCTGATCCCGGTGCTGGACAACATGGATCGGGCGCTCGAGTCGGCGCGGGCGACGCCGGGCGCGGGCAGCGTGGTGACCGGTGTGGAGCTGATCCAGCGCGAGCTCCTGCGCGTGCTGGAGCGCTCCGGCGTCACGCGCTACTCCGCGGTCGGACAGCCCTTCGATCCCACCCGCCACGAGGCCATCGCCCGCGTCGTCAGCACGGAGGCCGCCCCCGACACGGTGGTCACCGAGACGGCGCCCGGCTATCTGCTGAACGGCCGCGTGCTGCGCCCGGCGATGGTGGCCGTCGCCGCCGCGCCCGACGAGGACGCCGCCTAGGTGGCCCGCGACTATTACGAGATTCTGGGCGTCGACCAGAGCGCGGGCGACGGCGAGCTGAAGAAGGCCTACCGGCAGCTGGCGATGCAGTTCCACCCCGACAAGAACCCCGGCGACAAGAAGGCCGAGGAGCGCTTCAAGGAGCTCAGCGAGGCGTACGCCGTCCTCTCCGACCCCGACAAGCGCGCGCACTACGACCGCTTCGGCAGCGCGCCGGGCGCGGCCGCCGGCGGCGGCTTCGAGGGCGGCTTCGGGTCGCTGTTCGAGGACATCTTCGACAACTTCTTCGCGGGGGCCGGGGGCGGACGCGGCCGCCGCTCGCGGGCGATGCGCGGCGAAGATCTTCAATACGAGCTGAAGATCACGCTGGAGGAGGCCGCCACCGGCATCGAGACCAAGGTGCAGATCCCACGCCTCGAGCGCTGCGAGGCGTGCACCGGCACCGGCGCCGAGCCGGGGACCCGCAAGACCTCGTGCGAGACGTGCCAGGGACGCGGCGAGGTCCGCATGAGTCACGGCTTCCTGACCGTGGCGCGGCCGTGTCCGCGCTGCGGCGGCGAAGGCCAGCTCAACAAGAGCCCGTGCAAGGCCTGTCGCGGCGAGGGACGGCAGCGCGCCGAGCGGATGCTCGGGGTGAAGATTCCCCCGGGCATCGACGACGGCATGCAGCTGCGCCTCTCCGGCGAGGGCTCGGGCGGCGTCAACGGCGGCCCGGCCGGAGACCTCTACGTTCTCGTCCGCATCCGCGAGCACGCCATCTTCACCCGTCACGGCGCCGACCTGCTCACCGACCTGCCGCTGTCCTTCACGCAGCTGGCCCTCGGGGCCGAGCTGGACGTGCCGGTGCTGGGGGGGACGGAGCGCCTCAAGATTGCCGCCGGCACGCAGCCGCATCAGGTCCTGCGACTGCGGGGCAAGGGCATGCCGCGCCTGCGCGAGCGCGGACACGGCGACGCGTGCTATCGCGTGCTGCTCGAGGTCCCGCAGAAGCTCAGCACCCGGCAACGCGAGGCGCTCGAGGCCTTCGAGACGGCCTCCAGGGACCAGCGGGGCCCGCTGGCGAGCGCGTTCTTCGAGCGGATGAAGAAGCTGCTCGGCTGAGATGGCTCGCGCCGCATGCCCGGCGGGCCCCCGCTACTGGGAACTCACGGTCGGTGTTCCCGAAGATGCCTCCGAGGGCCTGACGAACTTCGTGTGGGAGCTCGGCGCCCTCGGGGTCGTCGAGGAAGAGCCGGCCGGCGGCGCACCGCGGCTCCGCGCGTTCTTCGCCGAGACGGCCGACGCCGCCATCCTCTCCACCCGCGTCGACGCCTATCTCGCGGCCCTCGACGCGCTCGGCTTCCACGGCGGTCGGCCCTCGCGCGTCGCTCCCATCGCGGACGAGGGCTGGGCGGACGCCTGGCGCGCGCACTTCGCGCCGTTTCCCCTCGGCGATCGGTTCATGATCGCGCCGCCGTGGGAGACGCCGCGCGCCGCCGGCCGCGAGATCCTCATCATCGAGCCCGGTCGGGCCTTCGGCACGGGACAGCACGGCAGCACCGCCGGCTGTCTCCTGCTGCTCGAGGCGATCCTCGGCCGGCGTCCGCCCGCGCGCGCGCTCGACGTCGGCACCGGCTCCGGCATTCTCGCCATCGGCGCCGCGCGACTCGGCGTGGGCGACGTCCACGCCGTGGACAGTGATCCGGACGCGATCGCCGCCGCGACGGCGAACGTCGAGCGCAACGCGCTCGGAGGTCGCGTCCGATGCGCGGTGGCGGAGGCGGCGACGCTCGACGTGGGACCGTTCCCGCTTGTGCTGGCGAATCTGCTGGCGGCCGCGCATCGTGCGCTGGCCCCACGCTATGCGGCGCTGGTCGCGCCGGGCGGTAGCCTCGTCCTCGGCGGCCTTCTCGACGCCGAGGCCGACGACGTGGCCGGCATCCTGGCCGCGCAGGGGTTCGCCCGGAGCGACGCGCGCTCGGTGGACGGCTGGACCAGTCTCGCCTGCCGGCATGCGCCGCTTCGCCATCACGCCTGACGCGATCGCAGGCGGGCGCGTGACCTTCGATGCGCAGCAGTCGCGCCATCTCGCGCGCGCGCTGCGCCTCCGACCCGGGGACACCGTCATCGCCAGCGACGGTTCCGGACGCGACTACACCGTCCGGCTCGACGACGTCGGCGCGCGGGCGACGGGCACGGTGATCGCGGAAGCGCTCGGCGGCGGCGGCGAGTCGCCGCTGGCGATCACGCTGGTGCAGGGCGTGGCCAAGGGCGACAAGATGGAGACCATCGTCCGCGCGGCCACCGAGCTCGGTGTCGCGGAGATCCGGCCGGCGCTGACAGCGCGCTCGGTGGTCCGGCTGGGTGCCGGCGCCGCCGCCGATCGCGCCGCGCGCTGGCAGCGGGTGGCGCGGGAAGCCGCCAAGCAGTGCCGGCGCGCCGTCGTGCCGAGCGTCGGGTCGCCGGCGCCGCTGGCGCCCTGTCTGGACGCCGCGCGCGCGACCGACGTCGCCCTGTGCCTGTGGGAAGCCGACGCGCCGCCGCTGGCCACCGCGCTTGGCGCCGGTCTTGTGCGGCGTGCGGCCGTGCTCATAGGACCCGAAGGCGGGCTCGAGGCCACGGAGATCGAGGCCGCGCGCCGCGCCGGGTGGCAGGTGGTGAGCCTGGGCGCCCGCGTCCTGCGCACGGAGACCGCCGGCCCGGCCGTCATCGCGATCTTGCAGTCACGGTTCGGCGATCTCGGAAGCCATGGCGGCCGCTGATCACGGCTGGGAGCAGTTCGAGGTCGAGGCCGATGTCGGCGTGCGGGCGTGGGGGCCCAGCCGCGGCGCGGCGTTCGCACAGGCCGCCCTCGGCGTGCTCGCCCTCATCGTCGATCCGCCGTTGGTGAACAATCGGGAGAGCCGCGAGGTCCGCGCGCAGGCCGAGACACCGGAGACATTGCTCGCCGCGTGGATCGACGAGTGCCTCTACGTCCACGAGATCGAGGGGTTCGTGGCGCGAGACGTCGAGGTCACGGAATGCTCGGACACTGTCGTCCACGGCCGGTTGCTCGGCGAGCCCATCGAGCTCTCGCGGCATCGCCTCGGCACCGTCGTCAAGGGCGCCACGCTGCACGACATCTCGGTGACGACGCACAGCGGCCGCCACGAGGTCCGGATCGTCGTCGACGTCTGAGCTGTCTCTAAAATGAGACTAGGAGGCCGCCACGACGTGTCAGCGGCGGGACGGTGTCGGTAGCGCCGCGGCGCGAGCACGGATATTTCGCTCGTGATCGCCGCTAGTTAGCGGCCGCAGCCAGTATGGCACCCCAGTTGCTCCTGGGCCGACCGGTATGTCGCGACAGCATACAATTCGCAAGACCGTTTCGCTGGACGGCATCGGACTCCACTCGGGCAAGCCGGTCGGTCTCGCACTCTCGCCGGCGCCGTCGGATTCCGGCATCGTCTTCCGCGTCGGAACCGAGCGCATCACCGCCGCGCCGGAGAGCGTCGTCGACTCGCACTTCGCGACCACGATCGGACGCAACGGCACGCGCATCCAGACGGTCGAGCACCTGATGGCCGCCACGGCCGGGCTGGGCATCGACAATCTCGAGGTGGAAGTCGACGGCACGGAAATCCCCGCCGTCGACGGCAGCGCCAAGCCCTTCGTCGCTCTGCTGCTGTCGGCGGGCCGCGTTCCGCAGGCGGCGCGGCGGCGCCCGATCGACGTTCCGCATCCGATCCGCGTCGGCACCGGCGCGCGGTGGATCCACATCGAGCCGTCGAGCACGTTCCGGATCAGCTACACGCTCGACAACGACCATCCGGTCATCGGCACGCAGGTGCTGTCGTGCGTGCCGACGGAGGAGTCGTTCGTCGAGGAGTACGCGCCGGCGCGGACGTACGGCTTCCTCAAGGATCTCGGCGCCATGCGCAAGCACGGGCTGGCTCTGGGCGGCTCGCTCGACAACGCCATCGTCGTCGGCAAGCGCGGCACGCTCAACGGCCTGCGCTACCGCGACGAGTTCGTGCGGCACAAGATCCTCGATCTCATCGGCGACCTGGCGCTGCTCGGGCGTCCCATTCACGGCCACGTCATCGCCCGCAACGCGGGACACGCGCTGAACTTCGAGCTCGTCGTCGCCATTCAGCGCGCCCTCGGCCTCGAGCGGCGGGCCGCCACCGCGGCTGCGCTGCGCGTGGTGCCGGCGCCGCTCGATACCGAGCGCCTCGTCCCCGTTTAGGGATGGGGGGGCCTATTTACCTGGGGGGCCCCGAAATGGCCCCCCATGCCCCCCATCGCTCGCCGCGCCCCGGCGGAGCCGTGGCGCGTCTCGATAACCCAAGCGAAACCCGAAGAAGTCGGCGGCTGCCGTAGGGTGCGGACCGTTCGCGGCGCGGGCGCTATAATGGCGCGTCCGCCGTATGATGGTTCCCAACCGCATTCGCCTGGTCCCGGTGACGGCGGTGCTGGCGCTGTGGCTCCTGGCGGAGACGACGCCGGCCCGTGCCGAGCTGCGCGTCAACGACCTCGATGTCTACCTCAACGATCACGACGTCACCGTCCACGTCGTCCTGCTGGGAACCATTCCGCCGGGATTCCAGGAGGGACTCCAGAGCGGCATTCCGGCCCACGTCCGCTATACCGTCGAGCTCTGGCAGTACAACCGCCTCTGGCGTGACGCGCTGATCAAGACCGTGACGATCGAGCGGCAGCTCGCCTACAACGTCGTGACCAAGGAGTACAAGGTCATCTCGCTGAAGGGAGAGACGCGCCGGCCCCACGGCACCCGCGACCTGCGCGACGCGCAGCGCGTGCTGTCCGAGGTCCAGGGGCTCAAGCTCGGCCCCGCCAGCGGCCTCGACACCGCCGAGATCTTCTACGTGCGCGTGCACGCGGAGAGCGCGCTCAATGGCGAGAACACGTTCCTGGCGCGGATGTCAGGGACGGCCGAGCAGACGATGCGCCAGTCCGACTTCCGGACGATCCAGCGGGTGCAGTAGATGCCGCTGCTGAGCGAGCAGAACCGCCGCAAGCGAAATCTCCTGATCATCGTCGCCTTCCTGCTGCTGCTGGGCGGGCTGTCGGCGCTGGATCTGGGCATCATCGCGCCCGAGCTGCCCGTCGCCTCCAACATCGTGATCTTCGCGCTGTTCAACCTGAACCTGATCGTCTTCCTGCTGCTGCTGGTGCTGCTCTTCCGCAACCTCGTGAAGCTCGGGTTCGAGCGCCGCCAGAAGGTCATCGGGGCGCGCTTCAAGGCCAAGCTCGTGCTGGCGTTCCTGTCGCTGGCAGTGGCGCCGGCCATCTTCATCTTCATCATCGCGTCGAACTTCATCAACAAGTCCATCGAGGGATGGTTCAAGCCCCAGGTGGAGCGGCCGCTCGACCAGGCGCTCTCAGTGGCCCAGACGTACTACACGAACCTCGAGAAGACGGCGCTGCGGCACGGGCAGCACATCGCGCGGCTCGTGGATCGCGACAACCTGCTGGCCGACGAGCGCCGCGAGGCGCTGGCGGCCTTCCTGGTGGAGCAGCAGGACCTCCTGTCGCTCAGCACGCTCACCGTCTTCAACGCGCAGGGCCAGGAGCTCGTCCACGTCAAGGACCCGATTCTCGGCGACCTGCCGACCCGCGATCTCAGCGAGACGCAGCTCAAGCGCGGCCTCGGCGGTCAGGAAGTGACGACCGTGCGCGAGCTCGCCACGGGCGATTTGATCGAGGGCGTCACGCCGATCTGGTCGGGCCGTGGCGGCGAGCGGAAGATCGTCGGCACGGTGGTGGTGGGCACCCATGTGTCGGAGCGGCTCGAGTCGAAGGTGCGCGGCATCTCGCAGGCGTTTCGCGAATACAAGCAGCTCAAGCTCCTCAAGAACCCGATCAAGGGCATCTACATCCTGTTGTTCCTGCTCATGACCCTGATCGTCGTCTTCTCCTTCACCTGGTTCGGTCTCTACCTGGCCCGCGGCATCACCGGCCCCATCGAGCAGCTGGCGGAGGCGACGCGCGAGGTCGCCGCCGGCAACCTCGGCTACAAGGTCCAGGCGCCCGCCGACGACGAGATCGGCGTCCTCGTCGACTCGTTCAACCACATGACGGACGACCTCTCGCGCTCCAAGCGCCAGCTGGAGGAGGCCTACGTCGATCTCCAGGACAAGCACACGGAGCTCGAGGACCGCCGCCGCTACATCGAGACCGTGCTGGAGGCCATCACCACCGGCGTCGCCTCGTTCGACGCGCTGGGCCGCCTCACCACCGTCAACGGCGCCGCCGCCCGCATGTTCGGCCTGAGCGAGACCGCCGCCGTCGGGCGCCTGCTCGAAGAGCTCTTCACCGGCCCCGACGCGCGCGAGGTCGTCACGCTCGTGCATCGCACCCGCCGGCCGAAGACGGCCACCGCCGCCATCGAGCTCCACCTGCGCCGCCGCGGCGCCGCGCTGTCGCTGCTCGCCTCGGCCACCGCGCTCCGCGGCGCGGACGGCGGCTACGAGGGGGCCGTGGTCGTCTTCGACGATCTCACCGAGCTGCTGAAGGCGCAGCGCCTGGCCGCCTGGCGCGAGGTCGCGCAGCGGATCGCGCACGAGATCAAGAACCCGCTCACTCCGATCCAGCTGTCGGCGCAGCGGCTGCGGCGCCGCCTGTCGCGGGTGGGCGGCGAGGACGCGCAGCTGGTGGCCGAGTGCACCGCGATCATCATCCAGGAGGTCGACGGCCTGAAGCGACTCGTCGACGAGTTCTCGCGCTTCGCGCGGATGCCGGTGTTCGTGCCGAAGCCGACCGATCTGCGTCCGCTCATCGACAACGTGGCGGGCCTCTACCGCGAGTCGCATCCCGCGCTCACCATCGTGACCCAGCACGCCGAGGACGTGCCGCTGCTCGAGGTGGACCCCGACCACATCAAGCGCGCGGTCCTGAACCTCGTCGACAACGCGGTGGAGGCGGTGGCGGGCACGGGCACGGTGGTCGTCGAGACGGAGTACGTGGCCGAGAGCGGGCGCGTCCGGCTCACCGTGAGCGACAACGGGCCGGGCATCCCGGGCGAGGACCGCGACAAGCTGTTCCTGCCATACTTCTCGACGAAGGTGGCCGGCATGGGGCTCGGGCTGCCCATCGTCAGCGAAATCGTGAACGAGCATGGCGGCGTGATCCGCGTCGAGGACAACCAGCCCTCGGGCAGCCGATTCATCGTGGAGGTGCCCGTGTCACGCGCGCCCGCCACCGTGGAGGCCTGAGATGGCGGGCGAGCACATCCTCGTGGTCGACGACGAGCCGGCCATCCAGACGGCGCTGCGCGGCGTGCTGGAGGACGAGGGCTACCGGGTCACCACGGTCGGCAGCGGTGACGACGCGGTGCGGCTCGTGACCGAGGACAGCCCCGACGTCGTCTTCCTCGACATCTGGATGCCCAAGAAAGACGGGCTCGACACGCTGGCCGACCTGAAACGCGCCCGCCCGGACGCGCCCGTCATCATGATCTCCGGGCACGGCACCATCGACACCGCGGTGAAGGCCACGCGGCTCGGCGCCTACGATTTCATCGAGAAGCCGCTGTCGCTCGAGAAGACGCTGGTGACGGTGACGCGCGCGCTGGAGCACACGCGGCTCGAGCGCGAGAACGCCACCCTCAAGGCGCGCCTCGACATCCGCACGGACATCATCGGCGACACCGAGGCGATGCGCGCGCTGCGCGACCAGATCGCCACCGCGGCCCCCACCAGCGGCCGCGTGCTGATCCACGGCGAGAACGGCAGCGGCAAGGAGCTGGTCGCGCGCGCCATCCACGCGCTGTCGGCGCGGCGGGAGCAGCCGTTCGTCGAGGTGAACTGCGCGGCCATTCCCGAGGAGCTCATCGAGTCGGAGCTCTTCGGCCACGAGAAGGGCGCCTTCACGGGCGCGGTGGCTCGCCGGCGCGGCAAGTTCGAGACCGCCGACGGCGGCACGCTGTTCCTCGACGAGATCGGGGACATGAGCCTGAAGACCCAGGCCAAGGTGCTACGCGCGCTCGAAGAGCAGGTCGTGGAGCGGGTCGGCGGCCGCGAGCCGGTCAAGGTGGACGTGCGCGTCATCGCGGCCTCCAACCGCAACCTCGAGACGCTGATCGCCCAGGGGCAGTTCCGCGAGGACCTCTTCTACCGTCTGGCCGTCATTCCGATCGAGGTGCCGGCGCTGCGCGCGCGCCGCGACGACATCCCGCTGCTCGTGGACCACTTCCTCGCGCTGTTCTGCGCCGAGAACGGCAAGCGGCTCAAGACGGTGTCGGGGGAGGCGCTCGCCTACTTCCTCGCCTACGACTGGCCGGGCAACATCCGCGAGCTCCGGAACATGGTGGAGCGGCTCGTCATCATGACGGGCGGCGACGCCATCGGCCCCGACGACCTGCCGGCGCCGCTCAGACCCAAGGACGCGGCCGCCGTGGGCACCGACGGGCAGCGCTCGCTGAAGGAGGCCCGCGACGGTTTCGAGCGCGCGTACATCCTGGCCGAGCTGCGCGCCCACGACTGGAACATGACCCGCACCGCCGAGCGGCTCGGCATCGAGCGCTCGCACCTCTACCGCAAGATCAAGACGTACAACATCACGCCGCCGAAGTAGACTCCGCCTCCGCCCGGCGATGCCGACGTTCAACTTCGTGCGGAAATCGTTCTATCGCGACTCGGTCACCCTCATGCGCCTCTCGCGCGATCTCGAGCAGATGGCCGGGGTGACGTCGGCGGCGGCGATGATGGCGACGCCACAGAACCGCGCATTGCTCGCCGAGGCCGGGCTCCTGTCGGCCGCGGGCGCGGCGGCGGGCGCGGCCGACCTCGTCGTGGCCGTGGTCGCCGACTGTGTGGAGTCCGCGGATGCCGCCCGCGAAGCGGTCGATCGCGCGCTGCTGACGCGCCCGTCGCGTGAGGGCGGCGCCGTCGCCGCCGCCCCGCGGACGCTCGAGGGCGCGCTCCGCGTCCTGCCCGACGCCAACCTCGCGCTGATCTCCGTGCCCGGCCTCTACGCGGGGGCCGAGGCGGCCCGGGCGCTGCGAGCGGGCCTTCACGTGATGCTGTTCAGCGACAACGTGCCGGTGGAAACGGAGATCGAGCTGAAGCGACTGGCGCTCGAGCTCGGCCTGCTCATGATGGGTCCGGACTGCGGCACCGCCATCGTGGACGGCGTGCCGCTCGGCTTTGCCAACGCGGTGCCGCGCGGACGCATCGGCCTGGCCGGCGCCTCGGGCACGGGACTGCAGGAGGTGACGTCGGTCATCGCGCGCGAGCGGGAGGGTGTGTCCCAGGCGCTCGGCGTCGGCGGCCGCGACCTCTCCGACGCCGTCGGGGCGCCAATGATGCTGCGCGCGCTGGAGCTGCTGGCGAGCGACGCGGAGACGGACGTCATCTGCGTCATCGGCAAGCCGCCGGGGCCGGCGGTGGCGCGCCGCCTCGCCGAGGCGGTGACGAGGCTCGGCAAGCCGTGCGTCGTCCACTTCCCCGGCTCGCCGGAAACCCATCCGACGGTCACGAGCGGCGGACGCATCCACGCCGCCGCCACGCTCGAGGACGCCGGCCGCGCCGCGGTCGCCCTCGCGCGTGGTCGGACACCGGCGCCGGTGGAGTTCACGCTGCCCGCCGACGAGCTCGAGCGCCTGATCGACGTCGGGGTGCGCGGTCTCAGCGGCGGGCAACGCTCGGTGCGCGGGGTGTACGCCGGCGGCACCCTCGCGTACGAGGCGGTGGCGCTGCTGGACGCGCGGCTGGCCGGCGTGGCGACGTCGCTCACGGACGATGGACCCGGTCATCGCGTGATCGATCTCGGCGCCGACGTCTTCACCCTCGGGCGGCCGCACCCGATGATCGATGGCCAGCTCCGCCGCGAGTGGATCGCCAGGGAGGGCCGCGATGCGGCCACCGCGGTCGTGCTCCTGGACGTCGTGCTCGGCTCCGGAACGCCGGCCGATCCGGCCGGCGAGCTGCTCCCCGCCATCCGCGCCCTCCGGCAGACGCGCACCGTGGCCGTCGTGGCCAGCGTGTGCGGCACCGATGCCGACACGCCGTCGCGCGCCGCGCAGGCGGCCGCGCTCCGCGCGGCGGGAGTCATCGTCATGGACACGAACGCGCAGGCGGCCCGACTCGCGGCCGCCATCGCTCGTCGGGCCGGCGCCGCCGCCCGCTGAGGGCGTCCGATGCTGCCCGGCGGCGCGCCGCGCGTGGTGAACGTCGGCCTCGAGCTCTTCGGCAGCGAGCTGGCCCGCCGCGGCATTCCGGTGGCGAGCGTCGACTGGCGGCCGCCGGCCGGCGGCGACACCCGGCTGGCCGCATCGCTGGCGCGCCTCGACGCGCGCCGCGACGTCATCGAGCGGGCCAACGCGGAGGCGCTCGCGCGCCTGACGGACGGCATGCCCGTGCTCGTCGATTGCCGGCCGGCCCGCGAGGCGCTCGAGCTGGCCGATCGCATCGTGCTCCACGCCGGGCCGCCGATCGACTGGAACCGCGTGTGCGAGCCGATGCGGGCGGCCGTGCTGTGCGCCGTGCGCTACGAGGGCTGGGCGGCCAACGACGACGCGGCCACCGCCCTGGTGGCGGCGGGGACCGTGCGACTCGAGCCCTGCCATCATCACCGGGCGGTCGGGCCGATGACGGGCATCATCACGCCGTCGATGCCCGTGTTCGCCGTCGAGAACCGCGCCTCCGGCACGCGGGCGCACGCGACCATCAACGAGGGCGTCGGCAAGGTGCTCCGCTTCGGGGCGAACGACCCGGCGGTGATCGCCCGCCTCAACTGGCTGGCGACGGAGGCCGGTCCGCTGCTGGGCGCCGGTATACGCGCCGGCGGCGGCATCGATCTGCGCGCTCTGATGGCGCAGGCGCTGCGCATGGGCGACGAGATGCACCAGCGCAACATCGCCGCCTCGTCGCTCCTGGCGCGCGCGCTCATGCCCGGCATCGCCAGGGTCGGCGGACGCCATCACGCGGTGGCGCGGCTCGCGGAGTTCATCGCCGGCAACGATCAATTCTTCCTCAACGTGGCGATGGCCGCCGGCAAGGCGCTCGCCGATCCGGCGGGGAGCGTCGCCGGCTCGACGCTCGTGACCACGATGGCCCGGAACGGCACCGACTTCGGCATCCGGGTGTCGGGACTCGGCGACCGCTGGCTCACGGCGCCCGTGAACACGCCGGAGGGACTCTACTTTCCCGGGTTCGGTCCCGCCGACGCCAATCCCGACATGGGCGACAGCGCCATCGTGGAGACGGTCGGGCTGGGCGGCGTGGCCATGGCGGCTTCGCCGGCGGTCGCCCGCTTCGTCGGCGCGGGTGGCATGGCGGCGGCGCTCGCCATCACCCAGGAGATGCGCGAGATCGCCGCCGGCGAGCATCCGCACTTTCGGATTCCCACGCTCGACGAGCGCGGCAGCCCGGTCGGCATCGACGTCCGGCGAGTCGTGGACACCGGCATCCTGCCGCTCATCAACACCGGCATCGCCGGACGGAAGGCCGGCGTCGGTCAGGTCGGCGCCGGCGTGGTGCGCGCGCCGCTCGGCTGCTTCACGGCCGCGCTGGAGGCGCTGGCGGTGTGATCAGGCCTCGCCGATGAGGCGGCGGACGCTCGACAGCAGCGCGACGTCGCTGAACGGCTTCGCCAGCACCGGCTCGTCGAGCGGCTGCATCTCCTCCGGCGTCAGCCCGGTGGCCACGATGACGGGGAGGTCGCCCCAGATCTCGTCGGCGCGCAGCTCCCGCAGGAACTCATAGCCGTCCATGCCGGGCATGCTCAGGTCGAGCACGATCAGATCGGGGCGGAGATCGGCGAGGCAGGCGAGCGCCTCGCGCGCGCCCGCGAGGGCGATGGCCACGTAGCCGGCGTCGCGCAGCAGCAGCACCTGCAC
Source organism: Candidatus Rokuibacteriota bacterium (assembly GCA_044869815.1). Taxonomy (GTDB): domain Bacteria; phylum Methylomirabilota; class Methylomirabilia; order Rokubacteriales; family CSP1-6; genus AR12. The sequence continues at coordinate 29,814 of JBIOXS010000132.1, forward strand.
GTCGCGCAGGAGCGGCTGATCGTCCACGACGAGCACGCGCTTGGCCATGGTGCCTCGGCGGCGGTGCAAGCGAAGTGCCGCGGGTGACCCGCGCGTTGTCCGGCGAATGCGCGCGGCCGTGTCGGCGCGCGTGCCAGAACGGATCGGGCGATGACGTTCTGCCTCTCCAGGAGCGCGGAGCGCCGATCAGGCGAGCGCGAGCAGCATGCCGGCCACGACCGCGACGGACGCGATGAAGAGCTTCGCCGCCCGCACCCAGCAGTGGCGAACGTCGCCGTCGACCTCGAGGGTCCCGAGCTCGAGGAAGGGCGTCGGCGCGCGCCGGTACCAGCCGGTGGCGATGACGTCGCGGCCGACGAGATCGCCAGCGCGGGCGAGACCGAACCAGAGCTCCATCAGCCGGAACGGTTGCCGGTAATCGAGAAAGATGAAGCCGGTGTCGTCGCGGAGCACGAGGTCCTCGGAATAGATCAGACCCGGGATGCCGCGACCGATGATGCGGCCCTCGAGTCGCACCGGGATGCTGCGGACGCCGGAGACCTTCACCGCCTGGAGCAAGGTCGCGACCGTCGAGGGCGGGAACTCCCCCGCGCGATACGACCAGACGGTGCGGATCAGGGCGCCGACGCCGTAGCCCACCAGCGCGATGCCGAGAGCATGCAGACCCCAGAGCGGCCCGAGGCCGCCCCAGAGAGCCATGGCCGGCAGCATCAGCCCGAGGGCGGCGAACGGCAGCGCCAGCGGCAACGCGGTGACCATGACGTCGAAGAAGAACTCGTCCCAGTAGCTTTCGGGCTGACGGCTGTCGAAGCGGATCGCCGGCTCCTGGCCCAGCCGCTCGGCGAGCTGCCCGAGGGCGAGGATGCGCTTGGCGGGCAGCGGATGCGTCGAGCCGAGCTCGTAGAAGGCGGCCCAGGGGTTCCAGAGATCCCACTGCATGGCGCCGACGAAATCTTGAAGGCCCACGCCGGTCGGCCGCGCACTGGCCGCGGCCAGGCTGAGGGCGGCCCGAGGATCGAAGATGCCGAGCGCCGAGATCGCGCGCAGTCCGGAGCTGCTCTTGGCGGCGGCCTCCTCAGGCTTGGCGGCGGCCAGGCCATAAGCGATCTTCACGAGCGCGCCGGCCAGCGCGTTCGGCTGGCGCGTGGCGGCGGCGGAGAAGCGATCGGCGTAGTGCTCGCGCGCGCGCGAGAGCAGGAGGATCAGGTACTCCGACACGACGTACATGAGGTAGACGGCGACGACGACCTGCACCGGCGCCCGGCTCTTGCGCTCACCACCGCCGCCGAGCAGCCGATAGATCCAGTACAGGAGCACCGGCACGAGCGCCGCCAGCGTCATGACGATGAAATCCCAGTGCGCGATGTGCCCGATCTCGTGCGCGACGACGGCCTCGAGCTCGTCCTCGTCGAGGATCTCCATGAGGCCGCCGGTCAGGACGAGGCGCGCGTTGGCGGGATAGTGCCCGTAGGTGAAGGCGTTCGGATTGCCATCGTCGATGATACCGACCCGAGGGAACGGGATCTTCCGCGCGCGACACACCTTGTCCAGGAAGGCGACGAGGTGGGGCGGGAGCTCCTCGCGGGGCACCCAGTCCATCGACTGCATCCAGCGGAGGAACAGATCGAGCAGCAAGGGCGAGAAGAGGTACTGCGCCGTGAGGATCACCGTCGCCAGCAAGACGGCCACGTCGAGGCCGAGGCGCACGTAGGTGACGGCCAGGATCATCGCCAGGAACGTCATGCCGTACAGCGCGCCGAGCACCATG
>JBIOXS010000133.1:0-15806 GCA_044869815.1 Candidatus Rokuibacteriota bacterium
TCCGAGATTCACATTTACCCGGGCGTCGATCACGCGTTCTTCAATGACGAGCGCGCGGACGTCTACAACAAGGCGGCCGCCGACGACGCCTGGCGCCGCACGCTCGCGTTCTTCCGGCAGCACCTCACGTAGGGGCCGCGAGGCGATTCTTACCGGCCGGGGTATGCTGGAGGCAACGAGGAGGCCACGATGGCCGAGTGCAAGCATGGCCTGAAGCACGGATGCACCTACTGTCACGCGCGCAGCGCATCCACTCCGCCCGTGACGAGTAAATCCAGGCGACGGACGGGAGCTTCGCGCCTATCGGACCAGATGAACGATCGGATGACGACGCTGAAGCGTCGTCTGCGCGAGATCCGCGGCGGGTGATCGGCAGCTCGGGAAGCGCGGAGGGGAGACTTTCACCCGCGCGACGCTCAGGGTCAGGCGGAGGCCGCGGCGGCCTTCTCCTTCTTCTTCCGCCTGGCCTCGGTCTTGGGCGGCTTTTCCCTCTTCGCGTCGCCGGAGGCCTTGCGCTCCTTGCCGTCGTCGGCACGGTCGACGAGCTCGAGCAGGACCATCGGGGCGTTGTCGCCCGGGCGCGGGCCGAGCTTGATGATGCGCGTGTATCCGCCGTTGCGATCGGAGAATCGGGCGGCGATGGTGTCGAACAACGTGCCCACCACGTCCGCGTCGGGGACCATGGCCAGCACCTGACGGCGGGCGTGCAGACTCTCGCGCTTGGCGAGGGTGACCATCTGCTCGGCCAGTCCCCGCACCGCCTTGGCCTTCGCTTCCGTGGTCGTGATCCGCTCGTGACGGAAGAGGGCGACCAGGAGATTGCGGAACAGCGCCCACCGATGCTGGGTGAGGCGTCCGAGCTTGAAGCCGTCCTTGCGATGCCTCATCGGACTCCTCCGGCCGGCGTGCCACGCCCGAGGGCGCCGAGGACGTTCGGGTCGATCCGCATGCCGAGCGACAGGCCCAGCGCCGCCAGCGCCGTCTTGATCTCGTCGATGGACTTTTCGCCGAGGTTCTTCACGTCGACCAGATCGGTCTCCGTCTTCTGCACCAGATCGGCCACGAGATGCATCTCCGAGCCCTTGAGCGCGTTGATGGCCCGCGCCGGCAGCGTGAGCTCTTCGAGCGTCTTGCCCAGCGCCTCGCGCAGATACGCGTCGCCGGCGGCGGCCTCCGCCTCGTCGTCCTCCTCGGGGGCGCCGGCGCTCAGCGGCGTGAAGTGATCGCGCAGGTAGAGCGAGGCGCGCGTCAGCGCGTCATCGGGGCTCACGGAGCCGTCGGTCCAGATCTCGAGGACCAGCTTCTCGTAGTCGGTGACCTTGCCCAGCCGCGACATCTCCACGTTGTAGGTGACCCGCGTGATCGGCGAGAAGGCGGCATCGATGGCCAGCGCGCCGGCCGGCGTCTGCACGCGCTTGCCGTCGGCGGCCTCGTAGCCGCGGCCGACGCCGACGCCGAGTTCCATGGAGACCTTCGCGCCCGCCTCGACGGTGAACAGGGCGACCTCGGGATTCATGATCTCGATGTCGTGCTCGGGGACGTCCTCCCCCTTCACCGTCTTGGGGCCGGTCACCTCGAGCCGCACCACCCGCGGCTCCTGCGACGGCACCTGCACCGACAGCTTCTTGAGGTTCAGCAGCACGTCGACGGTGGACTCCACCACGCCGGGGATCTTCGTCTCCGCGCTTCGGACGCCGTCGATCTTCACCCACGACACCGCCGCTCCCGGCACGATGGAAAGCAGAGTGCGGCGCAGTGAGTTGCCAACAGTCAGGGCGTAACCTTTTTCGAAGGGTTCGCCCACCAGGCGACCGTAACGGTCGCTCAGGATCTCCCACTCGACTTTTTTAGGCTTCTGGAACGGAATCCGCGGCATTCGTCCGCTCTCCTACTTGCTGTACAGCTCGACGATGAGCTGTTCGGTCACCGGAATCTGGATGTCCTCGCGCAGCGGCAGGCTGCGGATCCCACCTCGCCGCTCGTTCGGCTCGATCTCGAGCCACTGCGGCGTTTGCCCGCGCCCGGCGTTCAGGTTGTCGTCGACACGCGGCGCGAGCTTGGAGTTCGGCCGCAGGGCGACGACGTCGCCGACCTTCAGGAGGATGGACGGCACCGACGCTTTCCGGCCGTTGACGGCGAAGTGGCCGTGGGCCACCATCTGCCGCGACTCGCGCCGCGAGGCGGCGAAGCCGAGCCGGTGCACCACGTTGTCCAGCCGCAGCTCGAGCAGCCGGAGCAGGTTCTCGCCGGTCACGCCCTTCTCGCGCTCAGCCCACTGGAAGTACTTGCGGAACTGGGACTCGAGCACGCCGTAGATGCGCTTGGCCTTCTGCTTCTCGCGCAGCTGGACGCCGTACGGCGTGAGCTTGCCGCGGTTCAGCCCGTGCTGACCCGGTGGATAGTTGCGCCGCTCGATCGCGCACTTGTCGGTGAAGCAGCGCGCGCCCTTGAGAAACAGCTTCTGACCTTCACGCCGGCACAGCCGGCACTTCGCGTCGCGATACCGCGCCATCGGTTCCTCCTACACCCGCCGCCGCTTCGGCGGCCGGCAGCCGTCGTGCGGAATCGGCGTCACGTCGCGGATCGCGGTGATCTCCAGCCCCACGGCCTGCAGCGAGCGGATGGCCGCCTCGCGGCCGGCCCCCGGCCCCCGCACGAAAACCTCGATCTGCTTGAGCCCGTGCTCCATCGCCTTGCGGGCGGCGATCTCCGCCGCCGTCTGGGCCGCGAACGGCGTCGACTTTCGCGAGCCCTTGAAGCCGGCGCTGCCGGCGCTCGACCACGAGACCACGTTGCCGTTTTTGTCGGTCAGCGTGACGATCGTGTTGTTGAACGTCGCCTGGATGTGGGCGACGCCCGTCCGCACCTCCCGCCGCTCCTTGCGCTTGCCGCCCTTCTTGCGTGGTGCCGGTTTCGCTTCGGTCTGTTCGGCCATGCGTTATGCTCCCGGCGCCTTCTTGGGCGCCGCCGGTGCCGGCGCTGCCGCCGTCGGCTTCTTCTTCACCATCACGCCCTTGCTCGGGCCCTTGCGCGTGCGCGCGTTCGTATGCGTGCGCTGCCCGCGCACGGGCAGCCCGCGACGGTGGCGAATGCCGCGATAGCACCCGATGTCCATCAAGCGCTTGACGTTCATCGAGATCTCGCGCCGCAGGTCGCCCTCGACCTTGTGCTCGCGCTCGATGATCTCCCTGACCTTCGCCGTCTCGTCGTCGGACCAGTCCTTGACCCGCTTGTGCTGATTCACGTTCGCCTTCTTCAAAATCGCAAGCGCCAACGCCTTCCCGACCCCATAGATGTACTGGATCGCGACTTCCCCGCGCTTCTCCCTCGGCAAATCCACTCCCGCGACACGCGCCATATAAGTCTCCTCGCCCTCGTTCGAGCGCCGGCTCCGCCGGCGCCATCCTGCTTCCCGTTCTGGGGGAGGCATCGGAGGGGGCCACCGACGCCCCCTCCGAAGCTCTAGCCTTGCCGCTGTTTGTGGCGCGGGTTCTTGCAGATGATCCGCGTCACGCCCTGCCGCTTGACCACCTTGCAGTGCTCGCACCGCGCCTTCACCGACGGTCGCACTTTCATCGCGTCTCCTACTTGAACCTGTACGTGATCCGGCCGCGCGTGAGATCGTACGGCGACAGCTCGACCTTGACCCGGTCGCCCGGCAGGATCCGGATGAAGTTCATCCGCATCTTGCCGCTGACGTGGGCCAGCACTCGATGGCCGCTCTCGAGCTCGACGCGGAACATCGCGTTCGGCAGCGGCTCCACCACCGTGCCCTCCACCTCGATCGCGTCTTCCTTGGCCATGCCGTCTCCCTACGCGACCTGGACGGAGCGTCCCGTCCGGCTCGTGAGGACCTCGGGGCCATCGTCGCTCACGGCGATCGTGTGCTCGAAGTGCGCGGCCAGGCTGCCGTCGCGCGTGACGGCTGTCCAGCCGTCGTCGAGCACCTTCACTTCCCAGCTGCCCATGGTCACCATCGGCTCGATGGCGAGCACCATGCCGGGACGAAGCTGCGGACCGCGTCCCGGATCGCCGAAGTTCGGAATCTGCGGGTCCTCGTGCAGCGCGCGGCCGATGCCGTGGCCGACGAAGGCCCGCACGACCGAAAAGCCGTGCCGCTCGACGTGCGCCTGCACGGCGTGCGAGACGTCGGAGAGCCGGCGACCCGGCCGGCACTCTGCGATGGCCACGTCGAGACTTTCGCGGGTGACGTCGAGCAGGTGCTGCACCTTCGGGGGGACGTCGCCGATGGCGAGAGTGAACGCACAATCCGCGTAGTACCCCTCAACGATACACCCCAGATCAAGGCCGACGATATCGCCCTCCTTGATGCGTCGATGCGCCGAGGGGATGCCATGAACCACCTCTTCATTGATCGAGATGCACACCGTCGCCGGAAATCCTCGATATCCCTTGAAGGCCGGAAGCGCACCGCGCTCGCGGATGAACGCCTCCACGTCCTCGTCGATCTCGAGTGTCGACAGTCCGGGCTTGACCGTCTCCCGCAGGCGGTCCACGACGTCGGCCAGGATATGGCCACCGGCCCGCATGAGCCCGATCTCGCGCGCCGACTTCAGCTCGATCACTCCGGCCTCCGCACGGCGTCCTTCACCCGCCGGCTGATGTCGCCGATGGCGCCCTCGCCCTGGATGGTGCCGAGCAACCCCTTGCCCGCGTACCACTCGAGCAGCGGCGCCGTCTGCTTGCGGTAGACGCTGAGGCGATGTCGCACGGTCGCTTCGCTGTCGTCGACACGCTGGTAAAGCTCGCCCCCGCAGACGTCGCACACACCGTCGCGCCGCGGAGGATTGGAGACCACGTGAAAGCTGTGGCCGCACGCGCGGCACACGCGACGGCCGGTGAGACGCCGTATGAGCTCCGGCTCGGCGACATCGAAATAGACGACGCGCTCGAGCGGCTGGCCGACGTCCTTGAGCAATCGCTCCAGCCCCTCCGCCTGCGCGATCGTCCGCGGAAATCCGTCCAGGAGAAAGCCCTGGCGCGCGTCGGGCTCGCGGAGCCGCTCGGCGATCATGCCGATGATGAGGTCGTCCGGCACCAGCGCGCCCTTGTCCATGTAGGTCTTGGCCTGGCGACCCAGCGTGGTGCCGGCCGCCACCGCCTCCCGCAGCATGTCGCCGGTGGCGATGTGGGGCACCGACCACTCGCGGGCGAGCTCGCGCGCCTGCGTGCCCTTGCCGGCGCCCGGCGGACCGAGGAAGGCGACGCGCACCCTCAGCTGCTCCGCGAGAACGCGCCCGAGCGCGAGCGGGACCGCTTGAGGAAGCCCTCGTAGTTGCGCATGAGCAGGTGCGATTCCATCTGTCGCACCGTGTCGAGGGCCACGCCGACCACGATGAGGAGGCTGGTGCCGCCGAAGTAGAACGGCACGTTGAACCAGCGGATCAACATGTCGGGAAGCACCGAGATGAGGGCCAGGAAGATGGCGCCGGGCAGGGTGATTCGCGTGAGCACCCGGTCGATGTATTCCGCCGTCTTCTTGCCCGGCCGCACGCCCGGAATGAAGCCCCCGTACTTCTTCATGTTGTCGGCGAGGTCGATCGGGTTGAAGACGATGGCCGTGTAGAAGTACGTGAAGAACACGATCAGGGCCATGTAGAGCAGCGTGTACGTCGGGCGCCCCGGCGACAGCGCGTCGGAGATCGCCTGCATCCACGGATGCGGCACGAAGCGCGTCAGCGTGGCCGGAAAGAGGATCAGCGACGAGGCGAAGATGACGGGGATGACGCCCGCCGTGTTGATCCGCAGCGGGATGTGCGTGGATTGTCCGCCGTACACGCGGCGACCAACGACCCGCTTGGCATACTGCACCGGAATCTTGCGCTGCCCCTCCTGCATGAGCACCACGGCCGCCGTCACCAGCACCATGGCCGCGACGATGATCCCGAACGTGAACAGGCTCATCTCGCGGTTGACGATGAGGGTGTACGAGGCGACCACCGCCGACGGCAGGCGGACGGCGATGCCGGCGAAGATGATCAGCGAGATGCCGTTGCCGATACCCTTCTCCGAGATCTGCTCGCCGATCCACATGATGAGGGCGGTGCCGGCGGTGAGGGTGATCATGGTCAGCAGCCGGAAGCCCCACCCCGGATTCGGCACGATGGCGATGCCGTCCGGACGCATCGACTCCAGCCCGTAGGCGATGCCGAGCGACTGCACGATGGAGAGCACGATGGTGCCGTACCGCGTGTACTGGGTGATCTTCTTGCGGCCGGCCTCGCCTTCCTTGGCCAGGCGCTCGAGGGCGGGAATGACCACCGTCAGCAGCTGCAAGATGATCGAGGCCGAGATGTACGGCATGATTCCGAGGGCGAAGATCGACAGCCGCCGCAGATTGCCGCCAGAGAAGAGATCGACCATGCCGAGCAGCGTATTCTGCGCCTGGTCGAAGACCCGGGCGAGCGCTTCGCCGTCGATGCCGGGCGTCGGCACGTGGGCGCCGATGCGGTAGGCGATCAGAAGGCCGGCCGTGATGAGGACGCGGCGCTTCAGCTCGGGGATCTTGAAGACGTTCTGGAAGCTCGCCAGCCCCTCGATCACGAAGCGCTCGCCCTCGCGGGCAGCATCTCGACGGTGCCGCCGCTCGCCTCGATCTTGTTCTTGGCCGAATCGCTCACGGCGTGCACGCGGACGGTCAGGGCCTGGCCCAGCTCACCGCCGCCGAGGATCTTCACCAGGTGACGCCGCGAGTTCTTGATGAGGCCCGCCTTCACGAGCCCTTCGGGATCGATCACGCTGTTCGCCGCGAACGTGCCGAGCGACCTGAGATTCACGACGGCGTACTCGGTCTTGCCGCCGTAGGGCAGGAAGCCGCGCTTGGGCAGGCGCCGGTACAACGGCATCTGACCGCCCTCGAAGCCGCCCGCCTTGCCGCCACCCGAGCGGGCGTTGTGGCCCTTGTTGCCCTTCGTCGCCGTCTTGCCGTGACCCGAGCCGGGGCCGCGGCCGATGCGCTTCCGGGCCTTGATGGCGCCCGGCGCGGGTCGGAGGTCACTGAGCTTCATGACTCACCTCGAGCATGTGCGGCACCGCCGCGATCATCCCGCGAACGGTCGGGGTGTCGTCGTGCGAGACGGACTGGTGCATGCGCCGAAGTCCGAGCGCTTTCACGGTGGCTTCCTGCTTCGGGCTCAGGCCGATGATCGATTTCGTCAGGGTGATCTTAAGCTTCTTGCCGGGCACCGACCGTCTCCTCCACGTTGTTGTTCGCGCCGTCGCCGCCCTTGCGGCGCACAGCGTGCAGGTCTTGCAGCCGCTTGATCCGGCGAAGGGCATCGATGGTCGCCTTCAGCACGTTGTGCGGATTGTTCGAGCCGAGCGTCTTGGTCAGGATGTCCTGGACGCCGGCCGCCTCCAGCACCGGCCGCACGGCCCCGCCGGCGATGACACCGGTCCCCGGCACCGCCGGCTTCAGGAAGACGCGACCGGCCCCGAAGTGGCCGGTGATCTCGCACGGGATGGTCGTCTCCCGCAGGGGCACGAAGATCAGGTCCTTCTTCGCGTGCTCGACCGCCTTGCGGATCGCCTCCGGCACCTCATGCGCCTTGCCCAGCCCGACACCGACGTGGCCGCGGCCGTCGCCGACGACGACGAGGGCCGTGAACGAGAACCGCCGGCCACCCTTCACGACCTTGGCCACCCGGTTGATGGAGACGACGCGATCGTTCAACTCCAGCACGCTGGGATCGATCTTCGCTTCCGCCACTCACTGTCTCCTGATCGTCATGACCACATACCCTGTTCCTCACTTGTGGATTGTCCAAAGACCTCACCCGTAGGGCCGATCAAAAATGCCCAGATGCTAGGCGCCGACGAGTCCCCGACCGAGGCGTACGCCGCGTACGCCGCAGGGAGCGGGACGAGGAGGCAACGACGCAGATGGGCGTTTTTCATCGGCCCGTCAGAAGGTGAGGCCGCCGGCTCGGGCGGCGTCGGCCAACGCTTTGACGCGCCCGTGATACTTGTACCCGCCGCGGTCAAACACCACCTGATTGATGCCGCCCGCCTTGGCCTTCTCGGCCAGCAATGCACCCACCGCCTTGGCCGCCGACACGTTGCCGCCCGTCTTGTGCGTCCCGAGGAAGTCCTTGCTGCGGCTGTCGACTGCGAGCAGCGTCTTCCCGGCGTCGTCGTCGACGAGCTGGGCGTAGATATGGCCCAGGCTCCGGAACACCGCCAGGCGCGGCCGCTGCGCGGAGCCGCGAACCCAGCGGCGTAGCCGGAGATGTCGCTTGTCCCGTGGCTGCCGTCGATCCCGCGTGATCATTTCGCGCCCGCTTTCTTGCCGACCTTCCGACGAATGACCTCGCCCGCGTACTTGATGCCCTTGCCCTTGTAGGGATCCGGCTTGCGCAGCGCGCGCAGCTTGGCCGCCGTCTCCCCCAGCAGCGCCTTGTCGGCGCCGCGGAGCGTGATGCCGACCTGCTTGTCGATCTCCGCGGTGATGCCGTCGGGCAGCGGAAAGATCACGGGGTGCGAGTACCCGAGCGCCAGCTGGATGGCCTTGCCCTGCATCTGCGCGCGGTAGCCGATGCCCACGATCTCCAGCTTTCGCTCGAATCCGTCCTTCACGCCGGCGACCATGTTGGCCACCAGCGACCGCGTCAATCCGTGCAGCGCGCGGACGCGACGATCGTCGCCCTGGCGGCCGATGTGGACGATGCCGTTGTCGACCCTGGCGTTGAGTCCGGTGGGCACCGGCTGCGTCAGCTTGCCCTTGGGGCCCTCGGCGCGGACGGTGGCGCCCTCCACCTGGACCTTCACCCCCTGCGGAATCGGGATGGGTTTGTTGCCGATGCGTGACATCAGCTCCTCACCACACGTACGCGAGGACTTCGCCGCCGACCTTTTGCTTGCGCGCCTCCCGATCCGTCACCACGCCACGCGACGTCGAGACAAAGGCGACCCCCATGCCGGCCAGGATCGAGGGGATCTCGTCATGGGTGACGTAGACCCGGCGGCCGGGGGTGGAGACGCGAACGAGCCCGGAGATCATCTTCTCGTTGCCGGCGCCGTACTTGAGGTAGACGCGCAGCATCCCCTGCTTCTTGTCCTCCAGGACGCGGAAGTTCTTGATGAAACCTTCCTCTTTCAGCAGCTCCGCGATGCGGACCTTCAGCCTGGAGGATGGGATGTCGCATTTCTCGTGCTCGGCGCGGCTGGCGTTGCGAATGCGGGTGAGCAGATCGGCGATCGGATCACTGCGCATACCCTACCAGCTCGCTTTCACGATGCCCGGGACCTCGCCCTTGAGCGCCAGCTCGCGGAAGCAGAGGCGGCACATCTGGAACTTCCGGAGATAGCCGCGGGGCCGCCCGCACAGCTTGCACCGGTGATAGGCGCGCGTCGGGAATTTCGGCGGCGCCTGCGATTTCATGATGAGCGAAGTCTTGGCCATACCCTATTGCTCCCTGAACGGCATGCCGAGGTGCGCGAGAAGCGCCCGCGCCTCCTCGTCCGTCCGCGCCGTCGTCACGAAGATGATATCCATGCCCCGGACCTTGTCGATCTTGTCGTACACGATCTCGGGGAAGATCAGCTGCTCGCGCAGGCCGAGCGCGTAGTTGCCCCGCCCGTCGAAGCCCTTGGGCGGCACGCCCTTGAAGTCGCGGACGCGCGGCAAGGCGACGTTGACCAGGCGGTCGAAGAATTCGTACATCCGTGACGCCCGCAGCGTCACCTTGGCGCCGATCGGGACCCCCTCGCGCAGCTTGAAGTTCGCGATCGACTTCTTCGCGCGCGTGACCACCGGCTTCTGGCCGGTGATGGCCTGGAGATCGGCGGTGGCGAAATCGAGGATCTTGGCGTTGTCGCGTCCCTCGCCCACGCCCATGTTGATGACGATCTTGTTCAGGCGCGGCACCGCCCACACGTTGGTGTAGCTGCGCTCCTTCATCAGCGCCGGCACCACCGTCTTGGCGTAGGCGTCCTTCAGCCTCGCCGGGACCTGGCCGGTGCCCTTGGGCCGGCCCTTGGCGATGGCGGGCTGGGTATCCGGTGGCTTGTCCTTGCGCGGCTGCGTCTTCGCCTGCCCCGGCTTGGGCGCGGCTTGCGGCTTGGCGGCGGGCTTGGCGGCGTCGGCTTTGGCCATGGTCTCTAACCCTTGTCGATCGCTTCGCCGCAGCGCTTGCAGCTGCGGACCTTGCGGCCGTCACTCAGGATCTTGATGCCGGTTCGCGAGGGCTTGTCGCAGCGCGCGCACACGATGAGCACGTTGGACAGCGCGAGTGCGCCCTCCCGCTCGATGATGCCGCCCTGCCGCAGCTTCTGCGTCGGCCGCTGGTGCTTCTTGACCATGTTGACGTGCTCGACGAGGACGCGGCCCTTGCCGGTGAGCACGCGCAGGACCTTGCCGCGCTTGCCCTTCTCGCGTCCCGCGATGACGCCGACGGTATCGCCACGACGAACGTGCAGGCTCTGCATCAGATGACCTCGGGTGCCAGGGAAATGATCTTGGTGAACTGCCGCTCGCGCAGCTCGCGCGCCACCGGACCGAAGATGCGCGTGCCGACCGGGTTCTCGTCGGGCCTGATGAGCACCACCGCGTTGCGGTCGAAGCGGATGTACGAGCCGTCCTTCCGTCGGACCTCCTTCACCGTGCGCACGACGACGGCGCGCGCCACTTCGCCCTTCTTCACGGTACCGTCGGGCGCCGCCTCCTTGATGGCCACGATGACCGTGTCACCGAGCGAGGCGTAACGCTTGTTGGCGCCGCCCATGACCCGGATGCACTGCGCCTTCTTGGCGCCGGAGTTGTCGGCCACATCGAGCATCGACCGCGGCTGGATCATCGCTAGGAGGTCCGACTCAGGACCTTGCGGATCCGCCAGCGCTTCTCCTTCGACATCGGCCGCGTCTCCTCGATGAGCACGCGGTCCCCGACGTGGCTCTCGTTGCCCTCGTCGTGTGCCTTCAGCTTCTTGGACATGCGGATGACCCGCTGGTACTTCGGATGGCGGTAGACCCGCTCGATCCGCACCACGCGCGTCTTCTGCATCGCGTCGCTCACGACGACGCCCTCGCGACTCTTGCGCTCGCCCACGGCTTACCCTTTCGCTTTCTTCCTGGCCGCCGGCCTCGTCGCCTTGGACGACGTCCGGCCGGCCCTGGTGGCCTTCGGCTTCGACGCCTTGGCTTCCGCCTTGCGCGCCCTCCGCTCGGTCGACTCGGCCTTGGCGGCGGGCTTCTCGGCGGGCGGGGCCACCACCAGCGCCGCGCCCCGCTCGCGGCTGATCGTGTAGGCGCGGGCGAGGTCGCGCCGCGCCTGGCCCAGCCGCGACGGGTTCTTCGCCACGCCCATCGAGAGCTGGAACCGGAGATTGAAGATCTCCTCCGACAGATCGCGCGCCTTCTGCGTGAGCTCGTCCTCGGAAAGATCGCGCCACTTCGCCGCTTTCATCACGCCGTCCTCACAGGCTTCGCGTCCGCGTCACGAACTTCGTCGTGATGCCGATCTTGTTGGCCGCCGTCCGGAACGCCTCGCGCGCCACATCCTCCGGCACGCCCTCCATCTCGTAGAGGATGCGGCCGGGCTTGACCACGGCCACCCACTCCTCGGGATTGCCCTTGCCCTTGCCCATCCGCGTCTCGGCCGGCTTCTTCGTCACCGGCTTGTCGGGGAAGATGCGGATCCAGACCTTGCCGCCGCGCTTCAGGCTGCGCGTCAGCGCCACGCGGGCGGCCTCGATCTGGCGGTTGGTGACCCACCCGGGCTCCAGCGCCTTCAGCCCGTACTCGCCGAACGACAGCGTGGCCCCCCGCTGGGCCTTGCCGCGCATGTTGCCGCGCTGGGCCTTGCGGTACTTGACGCGCTTGGGCATCAGCATGGGATCGCGCTCACGCCTCCGGCGGCGCGGTGCGAAGCACCTCGCCCTTGAAGATCCAGACCTTGACGCCGATGGTCCCGGCCGTCGTGTGGGCGGTGGCCATGCCGAAATCGATGTCGGCGCGGATGGTGTGCAGCGGCACGCGGCCGTCGCGGTACCATTCGCGCCGCGCGATCTCACTGCCGCCCAGCCGCCCCGCACAGGCGATGCGGATGCCGTCGGCGCCCAGCCTCAGGGCGGACGTCACGGCTTTCTTCATGGCGCGCCGAAAGGCGACCCGCTTCTGGAGCTGCAGGGCGACGTTCTCGGACACGAGCTGCGAGTCGAGCTCGGGATGGATGACCTCCTCGATGTTGAGGTAGATCTCCTTGCCGGTGCGCGTCTGCAGCTCGTTCTTCAGCTTCTCCACCTCCGAGCCCTTGCGGCCGATGATGATCCCCGGCCGCGCCGTGAAGATGGTGATCCGCGCCCGATTCGCCGAGCGCTCGATGTCGATCTTCGCGATGCCGGCGTGGTAGAGCTGATCCTTGATGTAGCGGCGGATCTTCACGTCCTCGTGCAGGAGCGCCGCATAGTTCTTGGTGGCGAACCACCGCGACGACCACGTCCGGGTCGAGCCGAGGCGGAAGCCGATCGGATGCGTCTTCTGGCCCATGGCCTATTTCTTCTCCTTGGCTTTCGAGCGCGTCTTCTTCGCGGGCGGCTTCCGGGCGGCGGTACGGCGCGCTTTCGGCGCCGGGACGGTGGCGGCGGACTCGCGCGCGGGAGCGGCCGCGCGGGCCGGCCGCGACGCAGGCGGCCGGCCGGCGCCGTTGCTCTCGTCGCTCACGCCGATGGTCAGATGACTCGTGCGGTGCTTGATGAAGAACGCGCGCCCCATCGCACGCGGCTGCACGCGCTTCATCGACGGCCCGCCATCGGCGATGGCCTGCACCACGCGCAGGTCGTCCAGGTTGCGGACCTGGTAGTTGTGCTCGGCGTTGGCGATGGCCGAGCGCAGGACCTTCTCCACCAGGCGCGCGGCGGCGCGCGGCGTGTACTCGAGCGTGGCGAGCGCGTCGCCCACCGACTTGCCGCGGATCTGATCGAGGACCAGCCTTGCCTTGCGGGCGGAGACACGCACGAAGCGGGCCCGAGCCACCGTGTGCATGCTCAGGCTTTCCCGGTCGGCGAGGTGGCGGCCTTCTCGGAGGTGCCGTGGGCCCTGAACTGCCGCGTCAGCGCGAACTCACCCAGGCGGTGGCCGACCATGTTCTCCGTCACGTAGACGGGGATGAACTTCCGCCCGTTGTGGACGGCCAGCGTGTGGCCCACGAACTCCGGCGGGATCGTCGAGCGCCGCGCCCACGTCTTCAAGACCCGCTTCTGTCGCGTGCGGTTCAGCTCCTCGATCCGCTCGTACAGCTTCTCGTCGATGTAAGGGCCCTTCTTGAGCGACCGTCCCATCCCCTGCTCCTATTTCTTCCGCCGCGTGACGATGGCGGCGTCTGACGGCCGCGCGCCGCGACGCGTCTTGTAGCCCTTGGTGGGCTTGCCCCAGGGCGTCATGGGGTGGTTGCCCTTGCCTTTGCCCTCGCCGCCGCCCATCGGGTGGTCGACGGGGTTCATGACGGTGCCGCGCACGGTCGGCCGGAACCCCTTCCAGCGCACGCGGCCGGCCTTGCCGACCGACACGTTCTCGTGGTCGAGGTTCCCGACCTGGCCGACGGTGGCCATGCAGTCGAGAGCCACCAGGCGCACCTCGCCCGACGGCAGCTTGAGCGTGGCGCGGTCGCCCTCCTTCGCGAGCAGCTGAGCCTGCGCCCCGGCGCTGCGGCACATTTGCGCCCCGCGCCCCGGCTGCAGCTCGACGTTGTGCACGAGAGTGCCGACGGGAATGTTGCGGATCGGGAGCGCGTTGCCCGGCAGGATGTCGGCCTGCGGTCCCGACATCACGACGTCGTCCACCTTGACGCCGAGCGGAGCGATGATGTAGCGCTTCTCGCCGTCCCGGTAGTGCAGGAGGGCGAGACGCGCGGACCGGTTGGGATCGTATTCGATCGAGGCGACGCGAGCCGGGATCCCGGTTTTATCCCGGCGGAAATCGACCTGGCGGAGCATTCGCTTGGCCCCGCCGCCGCGATGGCGCACGGTGATCCGCCCGTAAGCGTTGCGCCCGTTCGTGCGCCGCTTGGGGACGAGCAGGCTCTTTTCGGGCTCTTTCCTGGTGATCTCCTCGTACGTCACGTAGGTGAGATACCGACGCGCGGCGGAGGTTGGCTTGACCGTCCGGATACCCATGGATCCTCTACGCCCCCTCGACGAGGTCGATCTTGTGGCCGGGTTGCAGCGTGACCACGGCCTTCTTCCAGTCCGAGCGTCGTCCCGCGAAACGGCCCATCCGCTTCAGCTTTCCCTCGTAGGACGCGGTGCGAACGGCGGCCACCTTCACGTTGAAGACCGCCTCCACCGCCGTACGGATCTCCACCTTGTTGGCGTCGGGGCGCACGCGGAAGGCCACCGTGTTGTGCTCTTCTTTCTCGCGCATCGTCTTCTCGGTCATCAGCGGACGGATCAGGACTTCGCGGGGGTCGCGGCTCATTGCAGCGGCCTCCGCGAGCCCGGCTCGCCGCGTGGGTGGACTGCCCTGGACGCTCGTGGCTTCATCCGAGTGCCTCCTCGAGCGCCGCGAGCCCGGACCGATCGAACACGATGTGAGTGGCGTGCAGCAGCTGGTAGACCGAGACGTGGGTCGGCGTCTCAACCGTGAGCCACGGCACGTTCCGCGCCGCGCGCGCCAGTGTGTCGGGCAGACTGGCCGTCACCAGCAGCGTTGGCGCGTCGGCGGCGCCGAGGGCGGCCAGCGAGGCCACCAGCGACTTCGTCTTGCCGTCCGACGTCAGCGATTCCACGACGCGCAGGCCGCCGTCCGCGATCTTGGCCGCCACCGCCGCCCGCAGCGCCTCGCGACGCATCTCGCGCGGCATGGCCTTGGCGTAAGAGCGCGGCGTCGGTCCGAACGGCTTGCCGCCACCCTTCCACTGCGGAGCGCGGATGCTGCCCTGGCGGGCGCGGCCCGTCCCCTTCTGCTTCCACGGCTTCCTGCCGCCGCCGGACACCTCGCTCCGGCCCTTCGTGTCGTGCGTGCCGGCGCGGCGATCGGCTAGCTCGCGCACGACCGCCTGGTGGAGGAGCGGTGTGTGGACCCCGACGCCGAACACCTCCGACTTGAGGTCCATCGCGCCCGTCTCCTTGCCCTTCGCGTCCAGCACCTTGACGCTCGCCATCACTTCTTCTCCGCGGTCTTCTGCTGCTGGATCTTGGTCGTCTTCACGCTCTTGCGGATCAGCACGAGCGACCCATTCGCGCCGGGGACGGCCCCCCGGATGAGGATCAGGTTCTGCTCGGGCATCACCCGCACGACGCTGACGTTCAGCGTCGTCCGCTGCTCGCCGCCCATCCGGCCCGGCAGCTTGTGGCCCGGCCAGACCCGCGAGGGATCCGACGACGCACCGATCGAGCCCGGTGCCCGGTGGAACATGGACCCGTGCGACGCCTCACCACCGCGCCAGTGGTGGCGCTTCACGCCACCCTGGAAACCGCGGCCCTTCGTGACTCCGACCACGTCGACGATCTCGCCGGGCGCGAACAGCTCGACGGTGAGCGCCTGGCCCACCTCGTATGGCTTCTCCACCTTGTCGAGCCGCACCTCCTGCAGCACGCGCGTCGGCTCCACGTTCGCCTTCTTGAAATGTCCGGCGCGCGGCTTCGACACGTTCTTCTTGATCGGCTCGAACCCGAGCTGGAGGGCGTCGTACCCGTGCGTCTCCTTCTTCCGGATCCCCACGATCGTGCAGGGCCCAGCCTTGACGACGGTCACCGGGACCTGGTTACCGTCGTCCGCGAAGATCTGAGTCATCCCGACCTTCCGGCCGATCAACGCTTCTTTGCGTGCCATTTCA
Organism: Candidatus Rokuibacteriota bacterium; assembly: GCA_044869815.1. Lineage (GTDB taxonomy): Bacteria > Methylomirabilota > Methylomirabilia > Rokubacteriales > CSP1-6 > AR12. The sequence continues at coordinate 15,791 of JBIOXS010000133.1, forward strand.
TCCTCGGAGGGGGGCG
>JBIOXS010000134.1:0-8681 GCA_044869815.1 Candidatus Rokuibacteriota bacterium
GGCCAAGGAGATCTCGGCCCAGGTCGCGCAGGGTGAGACGGCGATCTTCGGCGTCATGATGGAGAGCTTCCTCGTCGAAGGACGCCAGGAGCTGGTGACGCCTTCGACGCTGCGGTACGGGCAGTCCATCACCGACGCGTGCATGGGCTGGGACGCGACCGTCGAAGTGCTCGGCGAGCTGGCGCAGTCCGTTGGCTCCCGACGCTGAGCGCCCCGGGGTTTCCCGGGGCGCTCGTCGTCAGGCCAGCGGCTCGCCCGTGATGTAGGAGGGCGCCGTGCGCGTGCGGAACGCCTCGCGGACCGCCGCCTCGCGAGCAGCGACGTCCCGCGCCGCAGCCTCGCGCGGCGGCACCCGCTGATCACCCATCGCCGGCCGGCCTGTGCCGCCGCCACCCCCACGGCCGCCGCGACGACGACGGCCCCCGCGTCGCGATCGGCGCCGGCCCTGGCTCCCATCGTCGCGCCGCGGCTCGTGCTGAAAGCGCCGGTCATTGCCGGGCTCGATGACCTCCGCCTCCTCCGCTTCGATCGCTGCCACCGGCGCTGCCGTTCGCACCGGCTCCTCCCTCAACGGCGCCGGTTCGGCGGTGTCGACGACGCTCTCGGCCTCGGCGGGACGCCGCGCGGTGCCGTCGTGCAGCGTGATGACGCCGGCGCGGCTGACCTCGAGCTCCTTGATCCGCCGCAGGCGCGTGATGAGCCGCGGCGAGCCGGGCGGGCGACTGAAGCCGCGGGCCTTGAGCGCGTTCGCCAGCGTATCCAGCGTCACGTTGCGCCCGGACGAGGACTTGGCCAGCTCGCGCACGACGGCCACGATCTCGTCGTGCGGCGCGGTGTGCGGCTCGCCGGTCGCCGCGGCGGCCGGCGCGGCGGCAACGCTCGGCGGCGGCGCCGGGCGTCCGGCGTGCTCGGGACGTCCGTGCCGGCGACCCCGCCGGCCGCGTCGCGAGCGCCCGCCGCCAGGCCGGGCCTGGCCGGTCTCCGCCGGTGCCTCGCGCTCGGGAACGTCGGCCGCCGGCATACCGAGCAGTCCACGATACGACAACCGGCGGAAGGTCACGCCCAGGCTCGCCGCGACATCGCCGACGGCGTCGAACGCGCGATCGTCGGAGACGATCTCGATGACGTCGTCGGCGCGCGCACTCGCCAGCCACACGCCGGAGGCGACCGCGATGCGCAGGTCGCTCCAGTCGCGCACGCCGACCGACGGCGCGCTGTGCACCAGCTGCGCGCCATGGCGCGCGAGCAGGCGGGCGGTGTCGTGACCGATGACGCGCCAGTTGCCCACTGCGAAGAACTCCGTGCGGCGCCCGCCACGGTCCACCGCCAGGTGGGCGATCACGCGGGAGATGTGCTCGGCCCGGCTCGTGTTCTCGACGTCGAAGAAGATGGCGCGGCGGGTCGCCGGCAACGGCCGCTCGGAAGCCGGCTCGACACGCGCGGCCAGCGCCGGCTCGGGTACGGAGAGCGGCACCGGCGGCTCGGTCGGCGTGACCTCGGCCAGCGGGATGGGTGGTGGCGGCGGCTCAGGCCGTGGACGGCCGCGCGCCCGGGCGGCGCGCACGCCGCGGGGTTTGATTGCAGATTTCCTGACTGTCGCCACGATTCCTCCTTGGGGGCCCGGCCTGGGGCGGCGCCGAGGGCGCGCCCGGGGGCCCACGCCAGTGTACGCGGCTACGGGCTGCGGCGCGGGCTTCTTCGCAGCGTGCGGTAGGTCACCGAGTACCGTTCGGTCCTGGCCGGCGGGATTCTGTGCTGCCACTGCCAGCGCGCCTGACCATCGAGCGCGTACGCGGAGCGCCGCTCGAGCAGTGCGACGGCAGTGTGCCGCTCAGCGCCCTTGCCGCGCTGGAAGCGGAACCGACACGCGCTGCCGAGCGACACGCCGATGACCACCCCGAACATCGGCGCGTCGCGATGCCAGCCGATGCCCGCGCCGGGCGGGTAATGGGTGACGAGCACCTCGACGAGATCGTCGGCGACGACGCCGCCGACGGCGCCCGCGCGGTCGCGCAGCGCGAGGAGGAAGTCGGGGATCGGCGGACCCGGCTCGATGCGCCAGCTCTCGTAGCCGTACGTCCAGCCGAAGTGCGTGGTGCGTCGGCGCGCCACCTGGCCTCGCATCTTCACGTCGTGAAACTCGAGCCCGGCGACAGTGGCCAGCACGAGGCGCTCCTCATCAGGGGTGAGGAAGTCGGCCTGATAGACGAAGCCAGGCGGGGCGTCGCTCACGAGCCCAGCATACCCACGGGTTGGCGGGTGTCCCGGTTTCTGTCAGGATAGCGCCCACCCCACACGCAGGAGGCAGAGATGGCCGACACCGGACGCATGGCGGTCTTTCATGGAACCGGCAAGCCGTTCGAGATCCGCGAGTACCCGGTGCCCGATCCCGAGCCGGGCGCCGCCCTCATCAAGATTTCTCTCGCCAACGTGTGCGGGTCTGACCTGCATTACTGGCGCGGCGAGCAGGATTACGCGCGCATGGGACGGCCGCTGCCGCTCAACACCGGACACGAGCACGTGGGCACCATTGCCAGGCTCGGCGACGGCGTGAAGACCGACGCGGCCGGGCGTCCGATCCAGGTCGGCGATCGCGTCGCTTATCGATACTTCTTCCCGTGCGGGCGCTGCAAGGCCTGCCTGGCGCGGCACTTCAAGTCGTGTCCCGTGCGCCAGGCGAACTGGCTCGTCTCCTGCGAGCAGTGGCCGCACTTCCAGGGCGGCTTCGGCCAGTACTTCTACCTCCGGCCGAACCACGCCATGTTCAAGCTGCCGCCCGAGATCACGGACGAGATGGCCGCCGGTGTGAACTGCGCCTACACGCAGGTCTATGCGGGCCTCGACGTCGCCGGCCTGCGCGCCGGACAGACCGTGGTGGTGCAGGGAGCCGGCGGGCTCGGCGTGTACGCCTGCGCGGTGGCGCGCGAGATGGGCGCCGGACGCGTGGTGGTCATCGACGGCATCGACGAGCGGCTGGAGCTGGCGAAGCAGTTCGGCGCCGACACGTTCGTCGATCTCCGCGAGTTCACGACGCCGGAGGCGCGCGTCAAGCGCGTCAAGCAGCTCACCGACGACTGGGGCGGCGACGTTGTGCTCGAGCTCGTCGGCCACCCCGGTGTGGTGGACGAGGGGTTGCGGATGACGGCGCCGGAAGGGACGTACGTGGAGATCGGCAACATCAACGTCGGCTGGAAGGCGGAGTTCGATCCGTCGTGGATCATCTTCGGCAACCGTCGCATCATCGGCCTCGCGCATTACGAGGCCGAGCACCTTCGCGGCGCGCTCGATCTCATGCTCCGCACGCTGACGAAGTATCCGTGGGCGAGGGTCGTCTCCCACAAGTACCCGCTGGAGGAGATCAACCGTGCCTTCGCCGAGCAGGACAAGGGTCACGTGACGCGCGCAGCGATCGTGCCCAATTGAGCGGCGGGCCGCGGTACCCGGAGCTGCGGCCGGAGCAGATGACCGAGGCGTACCCTGGTAGTCGAAACGCGACAGCGCGGCGGTGCTCGCCGCCGCGCTGTCCGGTGCTTCGCGCCCGCTATGAACCGACCTTGGCGAGGCGCTTGTCGGTCTTCCGGACGTCACTCAGGACGTCATCGAGCTTCAGACCGAGGTCGCGGGCAATCGCGCCCCAGCCCTGTCCGGACCGGCGCGGCCCGAGCACTCGATCGAGCGCCTGCTGCTGCGTGACCTTGTCGCGCTTCATGAGCTGGTGCGAGAGGGCGAGAGCGACGGTGAGCTCTCCGTACCCGAGCTTGCGCCCGCGAAGGTCGCTCACGAGCTTGTCCGAGACCTTCATCTCCTTGGCGATCGTCTCGGTGATGCGGCGCCGGCCCTCGGGGGTCGCCGCCATCGCCCGGGTGTCACTGTCGATCTTCCGCTGCTCCACCCAGAGTTCCTCCGAGACCTTGCGTTCCGCCGGCGTCAGCGGCTTCACCACCATCGGCGGCTTGGCCGCCGCCTGGACCTTCGCGACGGTCTGCGGCCTGGCGGCGGTCTGAGCCCTGGCCACCGGCTGCGGCTTGCCGGCCATGTCGGACTTCGGCTTCTGCGCGAGAACCACGGCGACGACGATGGCCATGCCGAGCGCGACGGCGCCGACAGCGCCGCCCCAGAACCGGATCGGATCTCGAGTCTCCATGCCCACCCTCCCCCCATCCGGGCCGCTTTTCGCCGCCCGGTCCGAGGCCGGTTCTGCACCGCCCATGCCACGGTGGCGGACGAACGAAATCGCGCGTTTGGGTGGGTATGTCGACAATTGTGGCGCGCCAGGACGGGGCCGGTGTGTCAACGGGCCAAGTGCGTGGCAGCGAGGCCCGGCCGGCCGGCACATTGGTCACCTTTTACGACGCCGGTTCGCGTGGGGGCAGTACACTCCCCGCACTGCGTTCGCAAGGAGGTCCCATGGAGTACGGACTGTTCACGATGCCCTCGCACCCGCCGGAGCGAAGCCTCAATGATGGCCATCAGTGGGACCTCCAGCAGTTGCGGTGGGCGGATGAGCTCGGCTTCAGCGAGGCCTGGATCGGCGAGCACCACACGGCGCCGTGGGAGCCACACCCGGCGCCCGATCTGCTGGTGGCGCAGGCGCTCATGCAGACGCAGCGCATGCGGATCGGCCCCGGGGGGTTCCTCATGCCGTTTCATCATCCCGCCGAGCTCGCGAATCGGGTCGCCATGCTGGACCATCTGGCCCAGGGCCGCCTCAACTTCGGCGTGGCCGCGAGTGGGCTGCCGAGCGACTGGGCGCTCTTCAACGTCGACGGCCTGGCCGGCCAGAATCGCGAGATGACCCGCGAGTCGCTCGACATCATCTTGAGGTTGTGGAGCGACGAGCCGGAGTTCGACTACAAGGGCAAGTTCTGGCACGTGACGAAGACCGGCACGATGTTCGGGACGCTTCGACCGCACATCCGTCCGTTGCAGCGACCGCACCCGCCGATCGGTGTGGCCGGGCTCAACAAGGGCTCCGACACGCTGAAGCTCGCCGGCGAGCACGGCTTCTGGCCGATGAGCCTGAACCTCAACCCGGCCTACGTCGGTAGTCACTGGGAAGCCGTGGAGCAGGGCGCCGCGCGCACCAAACGCACGCCGCGGCGCGCCGACTGGCGTCTCGTTCGCGAAGTGTTCGTCGCCGACACGGACGCCGAAGCGCTGCGGCTGTCCGCCGGCGGCATGATGGGACGCATGATGCGCGAGTACTTCCTGCCGCTGCTCGCCGCCTTCGGCTTCACCGAGTTCCTCAAGCACGACCCGGGCGTCGCCGACGCCGACGTGACGCCGGACTATTGCGCGCGGCACAACTGGCTGGTGGGATCTCCCGACACCGTGGCCGACAAGCTCCACGCGATCTACGAAGAGGTCGGCGGTTTCGGCACCCTGCTCGTGTTCTGCTTCGACTACAGCGACGAGCCGAAGGCATGGCGTCACTCGATGGAGCTGCTCGCGCACGACGTCATGCCGCGCTTCAAGGAGCTCATCCCGAAATAGCTCAGGTCCGCGGGGCGTGCTCCTGTTGCACGAGCAGCCGCCGGAGGATCTTGCCCGACGCCGACTTCGGGATCTGGTCGATGAACTCGAGATGGCGGACGCGTTTGTGCGGCGCCACCCGCTCGGCCACGAAGGACATGATGGCCTCCGCCGTCGTCTTCCGCGAGGCGTCGTCGGCCTTGAGGACGACGAAGGCTTTCGGCACCTCGCCCGCTTCCTCGTCGGCTTTGCGAATCACCGCGGCGTCGAGCACCGCCGGATGGGTCAACAGGAGCGCCTCGAGCTCGGCCGGCGCGACCTGCAGGCCCTTGTACTTGATCAGCTCTTTCGTGCGATCGACGATGAAGAACCACCCGTCGTCGTCGACGTAACCGACGTCGCCTGTGTGATACCAGCCGTCGGCATCGATGGCGGCGGCGGTTTCTTCGGGCCGATTCAGGTAGCCCTTCATGATCTGCGGCCCGCGGATCCAGAGCTCGCCTTCCTGACCCCGACCGACCTCGCCGTCTCCGTCGACGGCCATCAGCCTCACCTCGGTGTTGGGGACGACGACGCCGATGGAGCCGGGCTTCACCGGCGCATTGGTGGTGGGGCTCAGATGCGTGACCGGGCTCGCCTCCGTCATGCCGTACCCCTGCACGACCGGACACCCGAGCTTCTTGCTCAGCTGGCGGGCGATGTCCTCGCCGAGCGGGGCCGCGCCGGAGAACACCATCCTGATGCGCGAGAGGTCGAACTCGGCCACGGCCGGGTTCTTGACCATGCCGAGCACGATGGGCGGCACCAGCGGCGCCGTCGTCACGCGATATTTCTCGAGCGCGGCCAGGAATTCGCGGAACTCGAAGCGCGGCATGCTGACGACGGTGCCGCCGCGCGATAGCGCGAGCTTCATGATCACCACCATGCCGTAGATGTGGAAGAACGGCAGCACGGCGATGACGACGTCGCGTTCCTGGAAGCCGTCGAAGGTCTTCGCGCCTTCGCACTGGCAGAGGTTGGCGACCAGGTTGTAGTGCGTGAGCATGACGCCTTTGGGCAGGCCGGTCGTTCCGCTGGAATATGGCAAGGCCACGACGTCCGTCCTCGGATCGATCCTGACCGCCGGCGGCGAGGCCGGGGCTTCGACGAGTTCGGCAAACGGCGTGGCGCCGGCCGCCGTCCCGAACACATAGATCTCGTCAATCCCGACGGCGGCGGCCGCTTCCTTCGCCTTGTCGAGGACCGCGGGCACCGTAATGAGAAACCGTGCGCCGCAATCGCGCAGCTGGCTGGCGAGCTCCGCCGCGGTGTAGAGCGGATTGACGGTGGTATTGATGCCGCCGAGCGAGGCGACGGCGTTGAAGATGACGGCGTACTCGGGCAGGTTGGGGCTATAGATCGCGAACACGTCGCCTTTGCGGAAGCCGCGGCGCGCCAGTCCCGTGGCCACGCGGCGAATGGAGTCACCGAGCTCGCCGTACGTGAGCGCGCGGCGGCTCACGCCGTCGATCATGGCCGGTTTGTCGCGGAGCCGCTCGGCGTGACGCAGCACGTATTCCGTGATCGAGACTTCGGGGATGCTGACGTCAGGCCAGGCGCTCTTGATCAGCATCAGCCGCGGCGGCGCGACGTTCCCGGCGGGCGGCGCAGGCTGACTACGGAAGGGACTGGAGTCTTCAGCACGGTCAAATGCTGCCGCGCGGCCGCCTCGGCATTCTCGGTAGCTCTCCGGACGATGCGGTCGAACCGTCGGCGCACTTCGCTGACATCGCTTGGTGTGAACTTGGACCTTTCGCGTCGATTGATCACAGCGGGCCCTCCTCTGTCGTCCCTATAAGCGGAGGCCGCTACAACTATCAATTGGTAGGACCGCATTCAAGGCGCACTGCGGCATGGCGCCTGGCACCGGTTCCCGGCATTACGACTCGATCACATAGCGGTCCCGCCCGTGCTTACCGGCTGACGCCGGGCGGCGACGTCCACCCGCGCCTCGCGCGGAGCTCGGCCCGAAGCGCCGTCGTCGCCGCCTCGTCGACCTCGACGGCCTTCCCCTTGAATACGACCCCATAGTCCTCCCGCGCCGAGCGCAGGCTCACGAACTCGTTCCGCACGTCGCGAGCCACGCGCACCGGCTCGCGCTCGAGTGGATCGCCCCAGCCGCCCGGTCCCGCCGACTCGTGACGGAAGATGTCGCCGCGCTTCATCGTCATCGTGAGCTTGCCGGGCAGCGGCCGGTTCTCTGTGCCCGGATTCATCACGTTCTGCGACGGCCGGCCCGGACTGCCGCCGTAGAGTCCGTAGGGACGGAAGTCGTGGCGATCCGCGCGTACCTGGAGCACTGCTTCGGCCTCGAGCAGCTTGTAGTCGCGGCGGATCGAGGCGCCCCCGCGGTACTTGCCGGGGCCTCCCACGTCCTGGATGAACTCGGTGGTCAGGATCTGCAGCGGCTGCTCGGCCTCAGTGATCTCGACCGGCGGCAGCGACATGTTCGCCATCAGGTTCGCGTTGCCGTCGAGGCCGTCTGACCACGCTCGACCGCCCCACGCCGAGCAGAGGAACTCCACGAAGATGAACGGCTTCCGCTCCGCGTCGTAGCCGCCGATCGACACGCCGGTGTTGCCGCCCTCCGACGACGCGATCGAGCGCTGCGGCAGCATCTGGGCGAGCGCGCCGAAGCACGTGTCGATCATGCGGAACCCGGTGAGCCCGCGCGCCGCGGAGGCTGCTGGCAGCACGCCGTTCGCGATGGTGCCGGGCGGCGCGATGACCTCGATCGGGCGGTAGAAACCCGCGTTGCACGGCACGTCGTAGGACAGCACCGATTTCAGCGCCGTGTACGTCGCCGCCTTCGTGAACGACAGCGTGTTGGTGATGGCGCCCTTCGGCTGCGGGGAGGTGCCCGTCCAGTCCGCGACGAGCGAATCGCCGCGCTTCTTGAACGTGACGAACAAGCGGATCGGCTTGCCGTACTCCACGCCGTCGTCGTCGATCCAGTCCTCGAACGACCATTCGCCGTCGGGCAGCTCGCGCAGCACGGCGCGCGTGAGCCGCTCGGTGTGGTCGAGCACGTCCTCCATGTACACCTTGACCTGCTTGGCGCCGTGCCGGTGGATGAGCTCGAGGAAGGCTTCCGTCGCGATGTGACACGCGGCGAGCTGCGCGCGGATGTCACCGAACACGCGGATGGGTACGCGCACGTTCTTCTCGAA
>JBIOXS010000135.1:0-12719 GCA_044869815.1 Candidatus Rokuibacteriota bacterium
GCGGCGAGGTGGTGGTCAATGGGTGGCTGGCGATCCCCGCGGGATTTTCCGCCGAGGTCATGGCGCATCAGGGCTTCGACTCGCTGACGATCGACATGCAGCACGGGATCGTCGACTACCAGACGGCGGTCTCGATGCTGCAAGGCATCTCGACCACGGGCGTCACACCGCTCGCGCGCGTGCCGTGGAACGATCCCGGCACCATCATGAAGATCCTCGACGCCGGCGCGTACGGCGTGATCTGCCCGATGATCAACACGCGCGCGCAGGCGGAGGCGCTGGTGGCGGCCTGCAAGTACCCACCGCGCGGCTATCGGTCGTTCGGTCCCGCCCGCGCGTCGATCTACGCCGGCGCCGACTACGCCGAGCACGCGAACGAGGATCTCATCGTCATGCCGATGATCGAGACGGCCGAGGCGCTGAAGAACCTCGACGCGATCCTGAGCACGCCCGGCGTCGACGCGATCTACGTCGGCCCCGCCGACCTGAGTCTGGCGCTGGGGTGCAAGCCGCGTCTGGATCAGACCGACGAGCCGGTGGTGGAGGCGCAGAAGCAGATCGTGGAGGCCTGCAAGCGCCACAACGTCGTGGCCGGCATTCACAACGCCACCGCCGCCTACTCGCTGAAGATGATCGAGATCGGCTACCGGTTCGTGACGCTGGCCAGCGACACGCGTCATCTCGCCGCCAAGGCGGCCGAAGAGGTGGGCCTCGTGCGCAAGGGCACCGGCGGCGGCAAGCTGCCCGCCTACTAGCGTGCGATTCGACGACGCGCTCCGGAACGCCGCGCGCGAGCATCTGCGGCGCTTCGAGCGCCGCGCGTGCGCGGTCGAGGGACGGCGCGCGGCCGCCGTCGCGCTGGTGCTCCTGGCCGACGATGTCGGGGACGCAGGTCTGCTCCTCACGCGCCGAGCCGCCGGACTGCGGCAGCACGCTCGGCAGTGGGCGTTGCCCGGCGGCGGTCTGGATCCCGGCGAGTCGCCGGAGGAGGCGGCGCTGCGCGAGCTCGCGGAAGAGGTCGGTCTGAGGTTGTCTGCCGACGCGATCCTCGGCCTGCTCGACGATTATCCGACGCGCTCGGGATTCGTGATCACGCCCGTGGTCGTGTGGGGCGGCCCCACCGCCACCTTGCGGCCGAATCCAGCAGAGGTCGCCTCCGTCCACCACGTGGCGCTGCGCGATCTCGAGCATCCCGACATCCCCACGCTGGTGGCGATTCCGGAGAGCGAACGACCGGTCATCCAGCTGCCGATTCTATCGACCCTGGTCCACGCGCCGACGGCGGCCGTGGTGTACCAGCTGCGCGAGGTTGTCGTGCACGGCCGCCCCACGCGTGTCGATCACTTCGAGCAGCCGGTGTGGGCCTGGGCGTGAGAGGAGGAACGTCATGGTGACGATCATCGAGGCCGGACGCGCGGTCGACGTGGACGCGCGCGTGGAAGGCGATCGGGTGCTGCTGTCGCCGGAGGCGCTCCGCGAGGCGCTCGGCTGGGAGCTCCACGAGGGAACGCTCTGCAACGACACGATGTGCGTGCCGCTGCCGGCCGGCTCATCGCTGGCCTCGGGAGGGCCGCTCGACCTGGCGGAGGTTGCCGGGGCGCTCGACCGCCCGCTGGCGCTCGACGCCGGCGAGGGCGCCGCCTTTCTCGGCGCCTCCGCCCGCGACCGCGGCGACGCTCTCGCGAGCCTCATCGCGCCGGACTTCACGCTGCCGGATCTCGACGGCCGGCCGCACACGCTCGCCGAGCAGCGCGGCAAGAAGGTGTTGCTCGTCGTCTGGGCGTCGTGGTGAGGCTGCCGCGTCGACCTGCCCGTGTGGCAGGCGCTCTACGAGGAGCTGAAGGGCCAAGGGCTCACCGTCATCACCGTGGCCCTGGACAAAAGCGCGGGGGACGCGCGTCCGTGGATCGAGAAGGCGGCGCCGACCCATCCGGCGCTCGTCGACACGCAGCACGTGCTCGCCGATCTCTACAACGTCGTCAACGTGCCCACCGTGCTCTGGATCGACGAGCGCGGGCGCATCGTGCGTCCCAACGACGTCGTCTTCGGCACCGATACCTTCAAGCACCTCACCGGACTCGATTCGGCGCGGCCGCTGGCCGCCGTGCGGGCCTGGGTCGGTGGCGCCACGGCCGGCTACGCGCCGATCGACGCGCGCGCGCTCCAGACGCTGCCGACGGCGGCCGATCAGCAGGCCCGTGCCGAGTTCGGGCTGGCCGAGTGGCTCGCGCGGCGCGGACGAATGGACGCGGCCGAGCGTCACTTCCTGCGCGCCGGTGAGCTGGCGCCGCACGACTTCACCATCCGCCGAGGCTCGATGCCCATCCGCGGCCTCGATCCCATGGGACCGAAGTTCCGCGAGATGCGCGACGCCTGGGTCGGCGCCGGGCATCCGTATTACAAGCCACTGCCGGACAGTCGTGGCTAAGACCGTTCTGCTCGTCTGTCACGGCAACACCTGTCGCAGCGTGATGGCGCAGGCGCTGCTCGAGAAGATGCTGGCCGAGCGCGGCGCCGCGGACGCCGTGCGCGTCCGCTCGGGCGGGGTGGGCGGCAACGCCCGCGACGGCATGATCCCGTCCCTCGACGCGCGGATCGTGCTGCGGGAAGACGGCATCGAGCTCGGCGAGGACCGCATCACCTCCACCGATCTTCGGCGCCATCGCGATCTCGTTGCCGCCGCGGATCTCATCCTGACGATGACGGCGGAGCAGAAGGTGCTCCTGGGCGCCTTGGCGGACACGGCCCGGCCGCCGGTGTTCACGCTCGCCGAGTTCGCCGGCGGCGGCGGCGACATCCGCGATCCCATGGGCCACGACGAGCATCGCTACCGGATGACCCGGGACGAGATCCGCGGCTGCCTGGAGCGCTCGATCGACCGCTTGCTCGCGATGCTCCGCTGAGCCTCGGGCGCGGTCGCGCGTGTTCAGCGCAGGTCGCGCGCGGGCGAGGGGCTGACGCCGAGCCGGCCCGCCAGCGGCAGCTTGAGGGCCGGCGCCCGCACGTCGAACCCGAAGGTCAGGCCGAGCAGGTTGACCTCGAGTCCCTCGTCCCATCCCGCGAGGACGCCGGCCATGCCCAGCATCGAGAGCTGCGCGCCGCGTCCGGCCGGGGTCAGTCCGAGCGGCGCCGCGTGTGGAAGGTAGTCCTTGCCGATGGCCGTCGGCGGCAGGTGCAGCCGGAGTTCGGGCACCTCGCGGCCGATCCAGGCGACGAACGTGTTGCTGTTGGGGCCCGGCCACGTGCGATAGGTGGCGCCGTACGGGTAGCGCGCGACGGCATCCATGACGCGCCCGATCAGTTCGTCGACGCCGTCGCCGCGCGCGTCCACGAGCAAATCGGGGCGGCTGCCGAACCAGTAATTGTCGGGACCGGCGCGGTCGACGCGAATCGCCGGTGCGCCCCGACCGACGCCCCAGCCGACCACCTCGTAGCGACGGTACGCGGCGGCGCCTCCGGGTTTGACGACGATCCAGGAGTGGACGCCGAAGACGCCACGCCAGCCGACCGTCCGCGCGGCGTACACCTGGATCACCGCCTCCGGCGTTGTGGCCGGATCGGGCGCCTGCGCCGACGAGTCGCGGCGCGCCTCCCACCAGCGGTCGCTGGCCCGGTCGAGCGCCGCGCAGCCCGCGAGGGTCGCGAGCAGGGCGGCGACGACCGAGGCGATCACGCGTCTCAGCGCCGCGCCTCGAGACCGTCGAGCGTGAGCTCGGCGACGACGCCGTAGTGATCGGACGGCCACAGCATCGTCCCGTTGGCGAGCCGTCCGGGAGTGGAAAGGATCACGCGGCTCGACCGCACCCGCGGCGCCGCGGCCGTTCCGGGTCGTACGAAGATGAAGTCGACGCGGCGGCTGACCGTCGGATCCGGCGCATCCGGACGCTGCCAGACGGTCGGCCCCGTCGCCGAGGGATTCGCGGCGCGATAGGCGTCGAGGAGCCCGGCCTCCCGCACGAGCGTCCGTATCCACGCCGTCGACTCGGGGGCGTTGAAATCACCCAGGAGCAGCGCAGGCAGCGGGCCGGAGTGAGCGCGCAGGATCTCGCCGAGCCGCTTGGCCTGGCAGGGGTCGTGCGCGAGGTGTGTGGAGAACACCTGTAGCCGACCGCGCGGCGTGTCGACGGCGGCCCGGAGCACGACCCGCGGGTCGTAGAACTTCACGCAGCGGGGCAGGTCGAGAACCTCGCTCTCCACGATCGGCCACCGGCTCAGGATCGCCGGGCCCTCCTCGAAGTTCATCGCCCAGACCAGCAGCCGGTCGAGCACGCCGATCCGGGAGATGCGACGGGTGGCCGAGCCGTGAGCCCAGTGGAGGCGCAGCTCGGCGGCCAGGCGTTCGGCCACGTGACGGCGGCCGCTGATGGAGGACTCCTGGAGGCCCAGGATGTCGGGATCGACGACACGAAGCTCGCGGGCGACGAGGTCCAGGCGCGCGTCGAGGTGATGGTCGTCGCCCCACAGCCCGGACGACGGCCCCCCGTGCAGCAGGTTGAACGTCGCCACGCGCAGGACGGCAGGCACTTCGCCCGCCGCCGTCGGGCCCGTCGCGAGGCCGAGCCCGAGGATCAGCCCGGCGACTAGGCCGGGTACCGGAACGGCGCCCACCCGATGCCTTGGATGGGCGTGGGCGTGTACTTGCCCGTCGCCGCCCGCTCCGCCGTGCGCGCCGGCTTCGCCGCCTTCGAGGACGTCGTCGTTTTCTTCGCTGCGCTCTTGCGCGCAGCCGGCTTCTTTGTCGCTGCTCGTTTCTTCATGGCGCGCACTCTACCGCCGGCTCGCTCGTCGGTCAACGCGCCAGCCGACGCAGCGGCGCGCCCGTGAGTCGCGTGAGGATCCATTCCTTGCGGAGCCCCGCTCCGAGCCGGCGGTAGAAGCGGATCGACGGCGTGTTCCAGTCGAGCACCGCCCACTCCATGCGCCCGCAGCCGCGGCGAACGGCGATGCGCGCGAGGGCACGCAGTAACGCGCGACCGGCGCCGTGCCCGCGCGCTTCGGGAACGACGAAGAGGTCCTCGAGGTAGAGCGTCGGCCGCCCCAGGAACGTCGAGTAGGTGAAGAAGTAGAGGGCGAAGCCGACGGGCCGGCCGCGGTGGCGGCAGATCAGCGTGTCGAAGTAACGCGGGCCGCGACCGAACCCGTGGCGGCGGACGGCCGACGGCCCGATCACGCACTGGCGCTCGAGGCGCTCGTAGCGGGCGAGGCCACGGATCAGCTCGCAGATGACGGCGATATCGCGGGCGCGGCCGCGGCGCACGGTCAGGGCGGCGGGCCGGCGCCGCGGACCCGGCACGCTCAGGCTCCGGCGACGGCGAGGAGCAGCTCGGTGTAGGCGCGCGCGCCCTGCTCGATGTTGTCGAGGGAGATGCGTTCGTCGTTGCCGTGGACGCGTCGCCACTCGCCGTCGTCGAGGACGAAGGGGCTGAAGCCGTAGCCCTGCAGACCCATGCCGCGGAACACCCAGTTGTCGGTGAAGGCCACCAGGATCTCCGGCGCCACCACCACGCCCGGCGCCCGCCGCGCCAGCGCATCGGCGAGGGCCTTGTAGAGCTCCGTGTCGGGAGGCGACAGGTTCGGGATCTTCGGCTCGCGACCGAAGGCGACCTCGACGTGCTCGTCGTCGATGGCGCGGGTGACCCACCGGCGGATCTCCTCGGGATCGTCGCCGGCCAGCATCCGACAGTCGAGCTCGGCCACCGCCTCCGGGGGAATGACGTTGAGCTTCTCGCTCGCGCGCAGGATGTTCACCGCGAAGGTCGTCCGCACCATGGCCGCCCACTCCCGCCGGGCGAAGAATCGCGCGCGGAAGCCTGGATCCCGGAGCGAGGCTTCGAGCGTCTCCAGACCGCGCCCCTCGTCGGCCGGGAGCACGCGGGCGAGGCTGCGGAAGTACTCCTGCACTTCGGGCAGCACGCGGGGCGGCCGCTCGGCGGTGATCAAGCGCTCGAGCGCACGGATCAGCCGGTGCGGCGCCGTGTCCGGCCACGGCATCGAGCCGTGCCCGGGCGCCCCCCGCGCGACGAGCCGTAGCGGAAGCCCGGTCTTCTCGGAGATGACGATGTGCGCGAATGGCGCGCGATAGTGCGGGTCGATCTCGATGCCGCCGAGCTCGGAGATCGCGTACTCGGCGCCGCGGAGCCAGTGGGCGTGATGCGTGGCCACGAAGGCGGCGCCGTACGCGCTACCGGCCTCCTCGTCGGCCGTGGCGAGAAAGATCAGATCGCGCTTGAGCCGCGTGCCCGTGCGCCGGAGCGCGAGCACGGCCGCCAGCTGCAGGATTCCGGTCGACTTCATGTCGATGGCGCCGCGCCCGTAGAGAAAGCCGTCGCGGATCTCGCCGCCGAAGGGATCGACCGACCAGTAGCGGCGGTCGGCATAGACCACGTCGACGTGATGGTGGAGCACGATACCGCCCAGCGCGCCGTTGCCGGATAGCCGGGCCACGAGATTGGCGCGTCCGGGCGCGGACTCGACGGTCTCGCTGGCGATGCCTTCCCGCGCGAGCACGTCGGCCAGGAATCGCGTGCCGGCGATCTCGTTGCCGGGCGGGTTCGTGGTGTCGATCCGCAGATAGGCGCGCAGGAGCTCGACGGCCTCGCGGCCGAGGGCGGTCCAATCCGTCATGGCGGGATTCTAGCGTCGATGACGCGTTTCACCCGGCGCGGCGCGGCGACGGCTCGCCGACGTGCACGTGCGCGCCGGTGGCCTCGCCGATCACCGGCCCCCGGAAGGCGAGGAACGAAATGCCCTCGCGCTGTAGCCAGGCGATCAGCGCTCGCCCCTCGGCACTGTCGGGATGGATCGCGACGTCGAGCGCGTTGCGGTGATCGAAGCCCAGCCGGTCGTGCACGGCCGTCTGACCGAACGCGCTGATCGGCAGCGCCCGGCCGAAACGCCCGGTGAAGAAGCGCTGCAGGGCGTCGACTCTCCCGAGCGTCCACAGGGCCGGTCCGTGATGCTGGATCAGCTCGGCGGTCGCGGCCGTGTGGCCGGTCGGCAACGGCGGCAGCCGCTCGGCGGCGACGGCCTCCGCCACCAGCCGCTCGGCCTCGGCGATCTCCCGCCGCGTGTCGTCGAGCGCGGCCTGGGCCGCCTTCACCGCGGCCTCCGCCGTCTCGACGTCGCGCCGCGCCACCGCGCCGCTCTCGAGCAGACGGCGGCGCGTCTCGAGCGTCGCGCCGGCGCGGCGGACGGCGTCTTCGCGGAACGGCAGCACGCGGTCGAGGCTGGCCCGGTATTCGCGTGAGGTGGCGACGACATCGGCGCGGGCGCGCGCGAGGTCGCGGCGAGCATCGCTCGGTTGCGCGCCCCGCGCCGCGAGAGGCGCCAGCAGCGCCAGGAGCGCGAGCGCCGCCGCGAGGCGTGACCGTTTCATCCGGCCCATCTTACCCACAGACAGCCGGCGGTGACGTTCGGGCGTATCCGGCTGGATGGATTGACCTGCGTGGCGGCGCCCCGGGAAAGTAGCGGTGGCGCCCGGCGCGGGGTCGCTAAAGCGTCGAAATCGTTTGACGGTGTCAACTCGGCTAAAAAGCTTGGTGGCGGCGGCGGCGAGACCGTAGGCTCGAAATCGTCCATTGATCTCGCGCGTATGCGCGGACCGGGCCGCCACAAGGAGCGACCATGGCGAGGCTCGACGCCTTCTTCAAGCTGATGTTCGACTCCGGCGCGTCCGACCTGCACATCACCTCCGGGCAGCCGCCCATTCTGCGCGTGCACGGCGAGCTGGAGCGGGTCAAATACGACCCGATGGACGACGAGACCCTCCGCGCGATGCTCTACGAGATCGCGCCCGAGCAGAAGATCAAGCAGTTCGAGGAGACGGGCGACGTCGACTTCGGCTACGAGATTCCCGGCGTGGCGCGCTTCCGCGCCAACTACTTCATGCAGAAGTACGGCTGCGGCGCCGTGTTCCGGCAGATTCCGACCAAGGTGCTGACGGCGGACGAGCTCGGGCTGCCGCCGATTCTCAAGAAGAGCGCGATGCTGCACAAGGGCCTCGTGCTCGTTACCGGCCCCACCGGCTCCGGAAAGTCGACCACGCTGGCCGCGGTCCTCGATCACGCCAACAAGCATCGCAAGGACCACATCGTCACCATCGAGGACCCGATCGAGTTCGTGCACCAGAGCCAGGGCTGCCTCATCAACCAGCGCGAGGTGCACATGCACACGAAGTCCTTCGCGGCGGCGCTCCGCGGCGCCCTCCGCGAGGACCCGGACATCATCCTGGTCGGTGAGATGCGGGACCTCGAGACGATCCGGCTCGCGCTCGAGGCCTCCAATACGGGTCACCTCGTGTTCGGCACGCTGCACACTACCAGCGCCGCCAAGACCATCGACCGGGTGATCGAGGTGTTCCCGGCCGAGGAGCAGGCGCAGGTGCGCAACAGCCTGTCGACCGGCCTCAAGGTGGTGGTGGCCCAGAACCTCTTCAAGCGCGTGGACAAGCGGGGCCGGTGCGCGGCGCTCGAGCTCCTCGTGTGCACGGCCGCCGTCGGCAACCTGATCCGCGAGGGCAAGACGGTGCAGATCCCCTCGGCCATTCAGACCGGCAAGCAGTACGGCATGCAGACGCTCGACGACGCCATCATGGCCGTGCTTCAGAAGGGCTGGATCAGCGCCGAAGAGGCGTATGACAAGTGCATCGACAAGAACAAGTTCCGGCCGATGTTGAAGACACCGCCGGACGAGCTCAACTCCTAAGGAGCGGGCGATGCGGAAATCAGAGATCGACGACCTGCTCACGACGATGCTGGACTCCCACGACAACGTGTCGGACCTCAACGTCACCGTCGACCGGCCGCTCCAGGTGGAATCGGCCGGCGAGCTGGTGGGGGTCCCCGTCGATCCGGCCATCGACAGCCTGACGCCGTTCCAGACGGAGATCATCGCGCTGAACCTGATGAACAACGACCGGCGCCTGTCCGAGCACCTGCTCCGTCAGGGCTCGTGCGACTCGTCGTATTCGCTGCCCGGCAAGGCGCGCTTCCGCGTCAACATCTTCTCGCAGCGCGGCGCCTTCTCGATCGTCCTCCGCAAGCTCGAGACGAAGATCCCGAGCATCGAGGAGCTGAAGCTTCCCGAGGCCTTCAAGAAGATGCCCGCCGAGAAGAATGGCCTGATCCTGATTACGGGCGCGACCGGCTCGGGCAAGACGACGTCGCTGGCCGCGCTGCTGAACGAGATCAACGGGACCAAGTCCGTCCACGTCGTCACCCTCGAGGACCCGGTGGAGTATGTCCACCCGCAGCGCAAGGCCACGTTCAACCAGCGCGAGCTGGGTCTCGACTACGACTCCTTCTCGAGCGGCCTCCGGGCCGCGCTGCGGCAGGCGCCGAAGATCATCCTGGTCGGCGAGATGCGCGATCGCGAGACGGCGGAGCTGGCGCTCAAGGCTTCCGAGACCGGGCACCTCGTCCTCTCCACGCTCCATACCGTCAACGCGGGCCAGGCCATCGACCGCATCATCGGTATGTTCGACCAGGAGGAGGAGAAGCAGATCCGGCAGCGTCTGTCGGAGACGGTGCGCTGGATCGTCGGCCAGCGGCTGGTGCCGAAGATCGGCGGCGGTCGGTGGGCCGTGCACGACATCCTCTGCAACACCATCCGCACCAACGAGCTGATTCTCACCGGCGAGCACGAGGGCAAGACCTTCTACGACATCCAGGAGGTCGGCGATCCGTATCACATGATGACCTTCGACCAGGCGCTGTTGAGATCGTTCGAGGCGGGCATCATCACGGAGGAGACGGCCGTCGCCTACGCGAGCCGCAAGGCGATCGTCCAGCGCGGGCTGGACCAGATCAAGCAGAAGCGCGGGGAGAAGACGACCGAGATCGAGGGCCTCCGGCTCGATCCCGATTACAACCGACGCCTCGGGATGAAGCGCTAGCCATGGCCGACGCCACGCCCGCCCAGGACTTCACGACTCCGCGGCTGGTTCTCGTGTGTGTCGACGACGCCTCCCGCCAGGGCGTCATCAAGGCCGCGCTCGAGCAGCTCGGCTTCACGATGTATGCCGCCAAGAGCACCGAGGACGCGGTCGAGCGCCTGCGCCGCGACACCTTCGAGGTCGCCGTCGTCGACGAGCAGTTCCAGGGCGGCAGCGCCCTCGACAACGAGGTGCTGCAAGCCTTGCAGGTCATGCCGATGTCGATCCGGCGCTACATGTTCGTCGCCCTGCTCGGCCGGGCCTACAAGACCTTCGACAACATGCTGGCGTTCTCGCGCTCGGTCAACGTGGTCGTCAACCTCAACGACCTGCCGCACCTGCCGGCGATTCTCCGCAAAGGCATCACCGAGAACAACGAGTTCTACCGCGTCTTTCGGGAGATGCTCGCCGAGGTCGGCAAGCGGTAGCTCTCGCTTCATCTGCCTGCGGTCCTCCGCGGCCGTGCGCTCGGCACGGTCGTCCCCCGTCGATGCGCGCGGTCAGCGTTTGGAGGAGAAGGGGGATTGCTTCGTGGCGGGGTCTTTGGCGGGGTCGGGTTTGCCGGGGGCCGGGGATTTGCGCTTGAGGGTGATGGCGAGGTCGTAGCGTCTTTCGGTGTTCGGGTCGGAATTGAAGATGGCGACGAAGACGGCGCGATGGTCCTTGCCGAGGGACTCGACGGTGGTGCCGCCCGCTCGATGACGCTTCGCGGGCTCCGGCTTGCCCGCGGTCGGCGTCACGATGATCCACGCCTTGTCGGACGTGCTGTCGTTCTCCTTCAGCTTGATGTCGACATCGACGGGCGCTTTCAGCTTGTCCGCCTGCACCGTGAAGATGCGGGTCGTCAGCGGACCGGTCGTCATGCTGAAGGTCTGCTCCGCCCCGCGGTCGCGGCCGGCCGTGAGTCGACGGGTGTCGGCGGCCGAGCTGCCGGGGGTCGTGTCGTTCATCACCACCTGGGTCGCCTCGTCTTCTTCCGTGATGCTGCCCTGGATCCACACACCGGGCTCCGGCACGACGTGGGCGAGCACGTCCTTGAGGAACTCCGGATAGGTCTTGTAGAGGCGTCCCTGGGCGACGACGTAGAGGTAGAGCTCTTGGCCGAGCGGATAGCTGTCCGTGTTCCCGCCCGTGGTGAACTGCGGATTGAGCCGGGTGAGCGCCGTCGCCACGAACTCGGCCTCTTCCTTCTCGATGCGCTGCAGGAGGATCGCGTACCCCTCGGCCAGGCGGCCGCCCGCGAAGTTCACGCTTTGCTGGAGCGGCACCGAGAGCAGATAGGGAAACTTGCCGAGCGTCTCGCGCGCGGCATTGGCGGCGGAGACGCCCCGCGCCGCCAGATCCTTGTATGCCGTGCGCGCGCGGATCCACCACTGGGCGTTCTTGGCCGCGAGCCGCTCGAGCAGGGCCTCCCGCTCGCGCCGCTCCTCCGGCGTCTCGACGTGAACCTGGTCGCTGTTGAGCCGGATCTCGACCTCGAGCGGCGGGTCGCTTGCCGGCTGGACCCACCGCTCGTCGACCGGCCGCGCGAGCGGCATGACGCGCTCGAGCGGCGTGCCGCGCGCCGGGTCGACCACGGGCGACGGCGCAACCGGCGGTGGAGGCGGCGCCGGCGGCGAGGGTGGGATCGGCCGTGGCAACTCGACGACGGGCGGCGGGACGACCGGAGGCGGTGCGGCGGCCGCGATCGGTGGCGCGATCGGCTCGGCGGCGGCGGCGGCCGGCGCCGTGCGCGGCGCCTCGCGCGTCGGCAGCATCTCGCCCTCGGTGCCGAGCTTGCCACGCAACGCCGCCAGCCCGAGCGGCCGGCCGAAGCTCTGTGCGATCACGTCCTGCAGCGAAGCGCAGCGCTCGTCGTCGAGCCGGTTCCAGCCGTCGACGAGCATGACGAGCGCGACGAACGGTTCGAGCTGGCTCTCGAGCATGGTCGTGTGCTCGGCGACATCGGCGGGCGGCCCGCTCGCCAGCGTCGCCAGAAGCTCGCGCGCCTTCGCCTGGCACTCCACCAGTCCGCCGAAGTCCCTGTCCTCGCGATGGAGGAGCGCGCCCACACGGTCGAGCACACCCCGGGCCTTCTCGCACGCGATGTCCCAGGCCGCCCGTCGTTCGCGCTCGCTCTCGGCGGCGATGACGGCCGTGGTGACCGACTCGAGATCGCGCAGGCGCATGACCGAGGAGACGGCCGGCGGGCGGGGCAGCGCGGCCGCCTGCTCGAGGACGGCCGCCCGGAGAACGGCGAACTCGGCGTTGACGGCGGTGAGATCGGCCAGCAGCGATTCCGGCGGCGGCGACGTGGTCGCGAGCGCGCGCGAGCTGGCGGCCGCACGGGCGCCGACGTCGGCGAAACGGGTTCGAAGGGCGGCGATGCGCCGCTGGAGGTCCTCGTGCGCCTGCTTCACGTGACGATGGCGTCCATGGGCGGCAGCCAAACTAGTATATCGAAGGGGCTGCCGAAGCCGTGACAACACCTTGGCCCTTCGCATAGACTTGAGACGACGTTCGTCGCAGAAACCACCGGGGAGGCGCGAATGGCCTGTCGGACCGTCCACGGACTCGTCGCGGTGCTGCTCACGGCGGCGATGCTGGAGGCGCCGGACCTCGAACGCGATCAGGCCACCGTGCGCACGCGCCTGGTGACGCAGACGAAGTGACGTCGGCCGTCCCGCGGGACATCGCGAAGCGGATCGCCGCCAATCTCGCGACCGTCATGCGGGGCCAGGACGCGGCCATCCGCCGCCTGCTGGCCGCCTTTGCGAGCGGCGGCCACGTCTTGCTGGAAGACTACCCG
>JBIOXS010000136.1:0-4196 GCA_044869815.1 Candidatus Rokuibacteriota bacterium
CGAGGATGCTCTGACGCGTCATCGTGAGGGTCCCTCCCGCTGCCGCGCCGGGTGCAGAAAGAGTGCCACGGTGGCGCCGACGCGAACCGCGCGCCAACAGAGCGCCACCGCCGCATGCATCGCCCGAAACCGTGTCAGCGTGACGCGCGAGGACGGATCTGTCACGCGCGGCCGACTTTGCTAGACTGCGCCCACTTCCGAGGAGGGCTCTCATGCTGATCCGCGAAGTTCGCGCGGACCACTACGTCATCCCGTTGCCGGCGGCGCTCTCGGACAGCACCCACGGCACCAGGTGAATGTCGCAGCGCATGCGCTTCCTGAGACCGGCCGAAGCGCGGCCTTATGCGACGAGCTTGCGCATGGCGGCGAGCTCGCCCTCCGTCTGCGTCTGGCGCATGAGGACGGCGTCGTCGAAGCCGAGCGCGGCGAGCCGTTGCAGGCGCTCGGCGGCCACCTCGGGCGCGCAGCGGAGATGGAATGGCTCGCCGTCGCCGAGCGGCGTGGTCTGGGCGCCCAGGTCGACCGGGATGTTGGTGACCACGGCGCGCCGGCCGCCCGCCTCGCGGTAGCGCCGGATGCCCTCGGCGAGCGTCGCGTAGCTCGTCTTGGCCGCGGAGGCGATCCAGCCGTCGAACTCCGTGGCGGCACGAGTGATCCACTGCTTGCCGCGCCAGGACCCGATGAGCACCGGCGGCCCGCCGACCGTGGCCGGCCACGGCGTCAGGCTCGCGGCGCCGACCTGCTCGCCGCGCCAGAGGGGCCGCATCACCGCGAGCGCGTCGTCGAGGTCGCGCATGCGCGCGTCGAAATCGAGGCCGACCGCGTCGAAGTCGGCCCGGGTGGAGCCGGCGCCGACCCCCAGCAAGAGCCGCCCGCGACAGACCAGGTGCGCGGCGAGAATCCGGTGCGCCAGCTCCACCGGGCGGCGCAGCGGAACCTGGAGGATGCACGTGCCGACCGTCACGCGCTCGGTGGCCGTTGCCGCCACTGACACGGCGATCAACGGGTCGGGAAGGATGAAGCCGCGACCGATGGCGTCGAAGCACCACAGGCCATCCAAGCCGGCGCGCTCGATGAGTCGCGCACCGGCGATGAGCGCGTCGCCTGTCAGCGGACTGCCGTCCGCGGACGTCATGGGGAGGTTCACACCGAGCCGCATGAGCCTCCGCATCCTGCCGGGGCGGTGGCGTTCCGTCAAGCCGCCGGCATGTCCGTTGCTACGTCGAGACCGTGAAGGGGGAGGATCATGACGCCTATCATCGCCGCGCTGCTCCTGGCCGCCTCGACCGGACAGACGTCTGTTCCGACGGCGGAGAACTTCGCCGCCTGCAACGCCGAGGCCCGCGATGCCGTCAAGCGGCCGAGCGCCGACTCGCCCGCCGCGTCGCCGATCATGAAGGACGAGCAGCGCGCCGACGAGGCGCGGCGCGGCGAGCCGAAGCGCTCGGACGACGCGCAGCTCACCGGCATCGACTCCGACGGCGCCAAGAATCCCGCCTATCAGGCGGCGTATCGCAGCTGCATGCGAAAGAGCGGGTTCTAGGCCACATTTCGCGCCCGCGTCAAAGTTCGCCCGTCTTCTCTCCGCGGTGTGCTTAGATGAGCTTGTCGCTGGCTCGCCCTATCTAGCACCGGGCGCCTCGCTCGGATCTCATCCAACGCCAGGAGATGGCCGATGCCGTTGTGGACCGCGCCGCTCGTGGCGCTCGCGCTGACGCAGATCGCCGCGCTCGCGACGTCCGTCTATCTGCACCGCACCCTCGCACACCGCGCGCTGGCCGTCCACCCCGTGGTCGATGCGCTGTTCCGCGCCGTGCTGTGGCTCACCACCGGTCAGGACCGGCGGCAATGGGTGGCCGTGCACCGCAAGCACCACGCGTTCACCGACCGTGACGGCGATCCGCACAGCCCGCGCCTGCTCGGGTTCTGGCGCGTCCAGCTGCTGAACGTGTATTACTACGCGCGCGAGGCGCGCAATCCACACACGCTGCACAAGTTTGCGCCCGACATCAAACCGGACGGGCTCGATCGCGCGCTCTTCTCGCACGGCATGCTCGGGCTCATGGTGGGGATCGTTGCGCTCTGCGTCGTTCTCGGTCCCGCCGCGGGTCTGCTCGCCGCCGGTCTTCACGCCGTGCTGTACGTCTTCGTCCTGGCGCCGCTGATCAACGGGCTCGGCCACTGGCGCGGCTCGCAGAACTTCGACAACACCGCGTACAACTCGCGGCTCATGGCGTGGGTGACCGGGGGCGAGAGCCTGCACAACAACCACCATGCCCACGCGCGCTCGCCCAAGTTCAGCATGCGCCGCTGGGAGTTCGATCCGGCATGGCAGGTGATCCGCGTGCTCGTCGCCGCCCGTCTCGCGGCGCTTCTGCGCCCGCCCGTCCGTTTGCCGGCCCCCTGAGGTCCGCGCCCCGCGCCGCCGGCAGCCGCGCCGGCTTGCGTTCGTCCGGCTCTCCGCGCATCATTCCGCCACATCGCACGGCGAGGAGGTGGTCCGCTCCGATCGTGTCCGCTCCGAACGCCACATAGCTCACCCGATCCGCAGCATGGAGGCGACGATGCCCCACTATCTGAGCGACGACGAGTTGCGACGGACGGCGCCCGCCGAGCTGGCGTCGTTCCAGTCCCCGGTGCCCACCCAGATCGTCTCGAACGGCGAGTTCAATCCGCTCCCGCAGACGGTCGAGCAGCAGCGCGTGGAAGCGCGCATCAAGCAGCTCTCGGAGGAGCTGAGCCCGCGGCACGGGATGAGCCGACGGCAGTTCCTGGCGAGCAGCGCCGGTATGGCGGCGGCGTTCCTGGCGATGAACGAGGTGTTCGGCCGCGTGTTCGACGTGAGTCTCGCCGAGGCCCAGCAGCCCGGTGTCGCCGCCGCCCGCTCGGGCGCGCTGGCCGGGCAATTCATCGTCGACGTGCAGACGCACTTCGTCCGCGACGACTTCAAGCAGGCCGGGCTCCTCGACCTCGCCAAGTACGCCAAGAAGAACTGGAATCCGGCCCTCACCGGCGAGAACGATCTGGCGCGCTTCAAGTTCGAGAACTACGTGAAGGAAGTGTTCGTCGACAGCGACACGAAGGTCGCGCTGCTCTCGGGCGCGCCATTCGACGACCCGACGTGGGACCTTTTGAGCAACGACCAGATCGCGGCCGCGCGCGCGTCCATCAACCGCATCGCCGACTCCCGGCGGCTCCTCGGTCATGCCGTGTTCACGCCGAAGAAGAACGGCTGGATGGATCAGGTGGACCGCGCCATCGCCGTGCTGAAGCCCGATAGCTGGAAGGGCTACACGATCGGCGATCCGCTGTTCCCCTCCAAGCAGGGCTCGTTCTGGCGGCTCGATGACGACAAGCTGATGGGTCCGTTCTACGAGAAGATCGTCAAGGCCGGCACCCCAACCGTCTGCGTCCACAAGGGCCTGCTGCCGCAAGACTACGAGAAGTCCTGGCCCAGCGTGTGGCAGTACGCGACCGTCGACGATCTCGGCAAGGCGGCCAAGGACCATCCGAAGGTCAACTTTGTCATCTACCATGGCGCTCTCCGCGCGTTCCTCGAGCCCCCGGACGCCGCGCTCGCGGAGTTCGATCAGACCGGACGGATCAAGTGGGCGACGGACCTCGCCGAGATCCCGGCGAAATTCGGCGTGAGCAACGTGTATGGCGAGATCGGCACCGCGTTCGCCAACTCGGCCGTCGCCAATCCGCGCTTCGCGGCCGCCTTCATCGGCACGCTCGTGCGCGGGCTCGGCCCCGATCACGTGCTGTGGGGCTCGGATTCCGTGTGGTACGGCTCGCCGCAGTGGCAGATCGAGGCGATGCGGCGGCTCGAGATCCCGGCCGAGATGCAGAAGAAGCACAGCTTCGCGGCGCTCGGCGGCGCCGACGGCGTCGTGAAGTCCGCCATCTTCGGCGGCAACGCCGCTCGGCTCTACAACATTCATCAACGCGCAGCGCTTGGCGCGATCACCAACGACAAGATCGCCGCGATCAAGTCGGAGTACGTCGCGCAGGGCGGCCTCCGCAGCAATACCCGCTACGGTTACGTTCATCGTCCCGTCGTAGCGTAGGTCGCTTGCGTTACGGCCGGCCGGCGGCAGCGCCCGAGCGCGCGGGTCCTGTCGCCGGTGCGGCCGTGGCCGCCGCGGCTACGTCACCCACGCCACCCACATGCACTTCCTTCGGAAGTGCGGCCA
>JBIOXS010000137.1:0-30236 GCA_044869815.1 Candidatus Rokuibacteriota bacterium
CCCTTCACGACGCGGCCGTCCTTCACGTCCAGGCACGGGATGATGCGCTTGGCGAGCATCAGCGGCGCCCGGCCGCCATCGCCGCGGGCAGCGACACCGCTCCGCTGTAGAGCGCGCGCCCGACCACCACCCCGGCCACCCCCGGCACATCCGCCAGCCGCGCGATGTCCCCGACGTTCGCGACACCGCCCGAGGCCAGGATCGGGATTGGCACCGCCCGCGCGAGCGCCGCCGTGTCCTCGACGTTGGGCCCCTGCTCCATGCCGTCGCGGCTGACGTCGGTATAGAGAAGCGCGACCGCTCCCGCCTCGTGAGCGCGCCGGCCGACGTCGGTCACCGTGTCGTCGATCACCTCGGTCCAGCCCTTCACCGCGACGTGGGCGCCGCGCGCGTCCACGGCCACGATGATGCGATCACGGAACGCCCGGCACAGCTCGCGCAGGAACGCGGCATCGAGGGCAGCCCTGGTGCCGACGACCGCCCATCGCGCGCCGGCCTCGAGCACGGTGTCGACGGCGCTGATGTCCCGGAGCCCGCCGCCTACCTCGACCGGAACCGGCGCCACCGCGGCGACGATCTTGGCGACCAGGGTCTTCTGGCGCGGCGCGCCCGCGAAGGCGCCGTCGAGGTCGACGACGTGCAAGCGCTCGGCGCCGAGGGCCCTCCATTGCGTGGCCACGGCGACGGGGTCCTCTGAAAACACCGTCTCGGCGTCGGCGCGGCCTTCGCGCAGGCGCACGCAGCGTCCCTCGCGCAGGTCGACGGCGGGAATGACGATCACGCCGCCTCCTTCACGATCGCCGCGAAGTTCTCGAGCAGCCGCAACCCCCACCGCTGGCTCTTCTCGGGATGGAACTGCGTGGCGTGAACCTGCCCGAGCTGGACGGCCGCCGCGAACCGGACACCGTAGTCACACCAGGCCTGGAGGAGCGGTCCCCGCTGCGCCACACAATCTCCGGTGCGCATCTCCGGAAAATACGAGTGGACGAAGTAGAAATACGCGTCCTCCGGCACTCCCTCGAAGAGACGCAGGCGGCCACCGTGGGACACCTGGTTCCAGCCCATATGCGGGACCTTGTTCGGTCCCGGCGGGAAGCGGCGCACGACGCCCGGGATCAGATCGAGACCGCGTCCCTCGCCGAACTCCTCGCTCGACGAGAAGAGCAGCTGATAGCCGAGACAGATCCCGAGGAACGGTCGCGTGCCGTCGAGCGCGCGCCGGACGGCCGGCAGCAACCCGAGGCGCCCGAGGTTGTCCATCGCGTCGTGGAACGCGCCGTCGCCGGGGAGCACGACGGCGCGCGCGTCGTCGACGACGCGCGGATTCTGGGTCACCACGGCTGGCATGCCGAGGCGCACGAACGCCTTCTCGACGGAGCCGAGGTTGCCCCGGCCATAGTCCACGATCGCGATCACAGCGTGCCTTTGGTCGACGGCAGGATGCCGGCGATGCGCGGGTCGTGGCGCGTCGCCTGCGCCAGCGCGCGCGCCACCGCCTTGAAGACCGCCTCCGTGATGTGGTGGAGGTTGTGCCCGTAGTGCATCGTCACGTGCAGGGTGATCTCGGCGTTGAAGGCGAAGGCGCGAAAGAACTCCTGCAGCAGGTCGAGGTCGAAGTTGGACACGCGGCTCCGCGTCACCGGCACGCTGAAGACGAGGAACGGCCGGCCGGAAAGGTCGACGGCGGCCGAGACGAGCGTCTCGTCCATGGGGATGGTGCCGGTGCCGAAGCGCACGATGCCCTTCTTGTCGCCGAGGGCCTGCTTGAGCGCCTGACCGAGCACGATCCCGACGTCCTCCACCGTGTGGTGCTGATCGACCTCCACGTCGCCCTGCGCGTCCACGGCGAGATCCATCAGGCCGTGCTTTGACCAGGCCTCCAGCATGTGGCTGAAGAACGGAATCGGCGTCTTCACTTTCGAGGCACCGGTGCCGTCGAGGCCGAGCTGGATCGCGATCTCCGTCTCCCTGGTCTTGCGCTCCACGCGCGCCTGCCGTCCTCCGGTCATTTCCGCGTCTCCTTCATCCGCGCCTCGGCGGCGCTTCCGTGGCCGTGCAGGCCCTCGATCTTCGACAATCGGTCGAGATGCGGTAATGCCGCCGCCAGCCCCGAGCGCGAGTACTCGATGATGCTCGAGCGCTTGACGAAATCCTCGGGGCCGAGCGGCGAGGCGAAGCGCGCGGTGCCCGCCGTGGGCAGCACGTGGTTCGGACCGGCCACGTAGTCGCCCACCACTTCCGGCGTGTGGCCGCCGACGAAGACGGCGCCCGCGTGACGCACGCGCGGCAGCAGCGCGGCCGGCACCGCCACCATCAGCTCCAGGTGCTCCGGCGCCAGTCGGTTGGCCAGCTCGACCGCGGCCTCGACGCTGGCGACGACGATGAGCGCACCGTGATTGCGCAGCGCCTCCGCCGCGATCTCGCGCCGTGGCAGCGCCGCCAGGCGCCGGGTGAGCGCCGTCTCGACGTGGGCCGCCAGCGGCATGGCATCGGTGATCAGCACCGCGCGCGCCATCGGGTCGTGCTCGGCCTGCGCCAGGAGATCGGCCGCGATCCACTCCGCGTCGGCCGCCGCGTCGGCCACCACCACCACCTCGCTCGGTCCGGCGAGCATGTCGATGCCGACCTCACCGAACACGCGCGTCTTGGCCAGCGCGACGTAGATATTCCCGGGGCCGACGATCTTGTCGACCCGCCGGATGCTCGGCGTGCCGTAGGCCAGCGCCGCGACGGCCTGGGCGCCGCCGACGCGCCAGCCCTCGGTGACCCCGGCCACGTGTGCGGCCGCCAGTACCACGGAGTCCACGGCGCCGTCGGCCCCCGGCGGCGTCACCAGCACGATCTCTCGGACGCCGGCGACGCGCGCCGGCACCGCCGTCATGAGCACCGTCGACGGATAGGCCGCGCGGCCGCCGGGGATGTAGATTCCCACCCGGTCCAGCGGTCGCACGTCCTGTCCCAGGCTCGAGCCGTGCTCGTCCGTCATCCGCCAGGATTTGGGCATGGCCGCCGCGTGATAGCGCTCGATCCGTTCCGCGGCGTAGTCGAGAGCCGCGCGTGTCGACGAGTCGAGTGCGCTGGCGGCGGCGGCGAAGGCGGCGCGCGGGATCTCGAGGTCGCCCGGCGCACGCGCGCGAAAGCGATCGAAGCGCTCCGTGTACTCGAGCAGGGCGGCGTCGCCCCGGGCGCGGACGGCGGCCAGGATCTCGTCCACGGCCGTGGTGACGGCGGCGGGGGTCCGCGAGGCCGGCCGTTCGAGCGAGGCGACGACGGATTCGACGCCGAGCGCGCACGCGTCGAGCGTGCGGATGATCATGGGCGGGTCACCCGCGAGCGCATGTCCTCGATGAGCTGCGTGACGGCCGCGTACTCGGTCTTCATCGAGGCCCGGTTGACGATCACGCGGGCCGTCGACCGGGTGATCTCGGCGACCTCCACCAGGCCGTTGGCGCGCAGCGTCTCCCCCGACTGGACGAGATCGACGATGCGCTCGGCGAGACCGACCAGCGGCGCCAGCTCGATCGAGCCGTCGAGCCGGACGATCTCGACCTGGATGCCACGGCTCGAGAAGTACTGCTCGGTGAGGCGCGGATACTTCGTGGCCACCCTGACCCACGACCACCTGGCGGGATCGTCGCGCTCCCACAGATCGCGCGGCTCCGCCACGACCAGCCGGCAGAACCCGAAGCCGAGGTCGAGCGGCTCGTACACGTCCGGCTCCTGCTCGAGCAGGATGTCGCGACCGACGATGCCGAGATCGGCGGCGCCGTAGGTGACATAGGCCGGCACGTCCGCCGGCTTCAGCAGCAGGATCGAAAGGTCGCGGCCCGGATCCTTGAAGATGAGCTTGCGCGACTCCGGATCGATCGCGCTCACGCCGAGCTCGCGCAGCAGCTCGATGGCCGGGTCGAGCAGACGGCCCTTGGGCAGCGCCAGCGTGAGGCCGCTCTTCACGGCCGCCGCTCGATTCGTGCGCCGAGGGCGGCGAGCTTCTTCTCGAGCTTCTCGTAGCCGCGGTCGAGATGATAGATGCGGGAGACCTCGGTGCGCCCGCGCGCGGCCAGGCCCGCCAGCACCAGCGCCGCCGAGGCCCGGAGGTCGGAGGCCATGACGGGCGCGCCCTGATACTCCCGTACGCCGCGGATGACGGCGATGGAGCCGTCGGTCTCGATGTGAGCGCCCATGCGCGCCAGCTCGGCCGCGTGCATGAACCGGTTCTCGAAGATCGTCTCGGTGACGCGCGACTGCCCGTCGGCGAGACCCAG
Organism: Candidatus Rokuibacteriota bacterium; assembly: GCA_044869815.1. Classification (GTDB taxonomy): domain Bacteria; phylum Methylomirabilota; class Methylomirabilia; order Rokubacteriales; family CSP1-6; genus AR12. Next base: position 4,266 of record JBIOXS010000137.1, read on the forward strand.
CAGCGTCATGAGCTGCGCCTGCATGTCGGTCGGGAATCCCGGAAACGGGCTCGTCGTGACGTCGGCGGCGCGGGGCCGCTCCGGCGCGCGGACGCGCACCGACGTCGGTCCGACGTCGAGGCTCGCGCCGCATTCCTCGAGCTTCGCCAGCACGGCCTCGATGTGCTCGGGAACGAGATCGGTGACCGTCACGTCGCCGTGCGTGAGCGCTCCCGCCACGATCAGCGTGCCCGCTTCGATGCGATCGGCCACGACCCGGTGCGTGGCGCCGCCGAGCGCGGGGACGCCCTGGATCTCGATGTGGCCGGTGCCCACCCCGTCGAGCTTGGCCCCCATCGCCGTGAGCAGCACCGCGAGGTCGGACACCTCCGGCTCGCGCGCGGCGTTCTCGATGACGGTGGTTCCCTCGGCCAGCGCCGCCGCCATCATCAGATTCTCGGTGCCGGTCACCGTCACCAGGTCGGTCGTGATGCGCGCGCCGTGGAGCCGCTTGGCCCGGGCCACCACGTAGCCGTTCTCGATGACGATCTCGGCTCCGAGCTTGGCGAGGCCCTTCAGGTGCTGGTCGATGGGACGGACACCGATGGCGCACCCACCGGGCAGGGCGACGCGCGCCGAGCCGTGACGGGCCACGAGCGGACCGAGCACGAGCACGGAGGCACGCATCGTCGACACGAGCTCGTACGGCGCGACGTCGTTGGTCACGCGCGGCACGCTGACGGTGACGCGACCCCCGTCACGCGTCACGACGCCGCCGTGAGTCTCGAGGAGCTTCAGCATCGTGTGGACATCGCCGAGCTCGGGAACATTCGGCAGTGTCAGCGGCTCCGCCGTGAGCAGCGACGCCGCGAGCGCCGGTAGCGCCGCGTTCTTCGCCGCGCTCACGGCCACCTTGCCCTTCAGCGGGACGCCGCCCTCGATCACCAGCCGTGCCGGCATCAGCCACACCTCCCGGCCACGAAGCGCTCGACCCCGGGAAGGTCCGGGCGCGTGGCCACTCCGGTGAATCCCGCAGCCCGCATGAGCTCCACGACCACGGGCGTCTGCGTTCCGCCCGCGGTCTCCAGCACCAGAGCGCCATCCGTCGCGAGCCGCGAGGCCGCCGTCGCGATCAGCCGGCGAATCTCCGCGAGCCCATCGACGCCGCCGTCGAGCGCCGCTGTCGGATCGTGGCGAACGACCTCCGGCGAAAGCGTGGCAAGCGTCGACGTCGGGATGTAGGGCAGATTCGCGACGATGAGGTCGGCGCCGGCGGCACCGAGCGGCATCAGCAGGTCGCCCACCACCGCATGCACACGATCGCCGAGGCCGAGCGCGTGGACGTTGCTGCGGGCGACCGCGGCGGCCGCCGGGGAGCGGTCGACGGCCACCACGCGGGCGGCCGGCCGCTCGGCGGCGATCGCGCAGGCAATGCATCCCGAGCCGGTACCGACGTCGATGGCGAGGCGCGGCTCCGGCACGAGCTCGAGCGACCACTCGACCAAGGTCTCGGTCTCCGGCCGGGGCACCAGGACGTCGGGCGTGACGCGCAAGCGCAGACCGCGAAAGCCTTCCCAGCCGAGGATCCGCTGGAGCGGCTCGCGCCCGGCGCGCCGGCGCACGGCCGCCTCGTAACGACGCCCCGTCTCCGGGTCGAGACCGGCATTGAGCTCGAGCGCGAGTCTGGCGCGGCCCACCCCGAGGAGGTCCGCCAGGAGCCACTCGGCGTCGGCCCGCGGGCTGGCCACGCCCGCCAGGGCGAGCGTGTCGGTCGCCACCGCGAGGTCCTCGCGCATGCTCAGCTCTCGACCTTCTGCAGCCGGTCGGTCTGCTCGGCGGTGACGAGGGCGTCGATCATCTCGTCGAGGTCCCCTTCGAGGATGGTGGGCAGCCGGTGCAGCGTCAGGCCGATGCGATGATCGGTGACGCGCCCCTCGCGGAAATTGTAGGTGCGGATGCGCTCGCTGCGCTCGCCGGTGCCGACCTGCGAGCGGCGGTCGGCCGCCGTCGCCGCCTGCTGTTCCTCCTGCGCGCGCTCGAGCAGGCGCGCCTTCAGCACGCGCATCGCCTTCGCGCGGTTCTTGAGTTGCGAGCGCTCGTCCTGGCAGGTGACGACGAGGCCGGTCGGCAGGTGCGTGATGCGAACGGCGGAGTCCGTGGTGTTGACGCCTTGCCCGCCGGGTCCCGAAGAGCGATAGACGTCCACGCGCAGGTCCTTTTCCTCGACTCGCACGTCGACGTCCTCGGCCTCGGGCAGCACGGCCACGGTGACGGTCGAGGTATGGATGCGCCCGCTCGACTCGGTCACGGGGACCCGCTGGACGCGATGGACGCCGCGCTCGAACTTGAGCCGGCTCCACGCGCCGCGGCCCTGCACGAACAGGATGATGTCCTTGAGGCCGCCCACGCCGGTGGGGCTCGAGTCCATGACCTCGACCTTCCAGCGCTGCGCCTCGGCGTACTTGGAGTACATGCGCGTGAGGTCGGCGGCGAACAGCGCCGCCTCGTCGCCGCCGGCGCCGGCCCGGATCTCGACGAAGACGTTCTTGTCGTCGTTGGGGTCCTTGGGGAGCACCAGCCGCTTGAGGACTTCTTCGAGCTCGGTCTGCTTCGCCGAGAGCTCCTCGATCTCCGTCTGGGCCAGCTCCTGGAGCTCTCGGTCCCCACCCTCGGCCAGGATGTGGCGCGCCTCGCCGAGGCGCTTCAGGACATCGCGATACTCGTCGAACTTCTCGAGGACTTCCAGGCTGTCGGCGTGCTCCTTCCGCAGCCGGGCATACTCGGCCTGCTGGCTGAAGATGGCGGGATCGGACAGCGCGCGGGCGATCGCGTGCGATCGCTCTTCGATCTGGCGGAGCCTGTCAAACAGCATCGCGACTCAGCGCCTCCCGGGCGTCACGCCACTCGGCGCACGGACCGCGCCGAGGAACCCGAGCGGCGAGCGGGCGGGCAGTCCGGCGGGGCCGCCGGCCGCCGAATGGTTATTGCGAGGCCGCGGGCTGCCGCTTGTACTTGCGCTGGAACCGCTCGACGCGTCCGGCCGTGTCCACGAGCTTCTGCTTCCCCGTGAAGAACGGGTGGCACTTGGAGCACACTTCCACGCGAATCTCGGGCCGCGTCGACCGAGTGCGCACGACCTCGCCACACGCACAGGTAATGGTCGTGTCCATGTAGTCCGGATGAATACCCACCTTCACGTCGATTCCCCTCCCAGGAGCCCCAACAATACCAGCGCCCCCCCAAAAACGCAAAAACCCCAGCGATTTCCCCTATTCCGGTGCCCCGTAAGGGCGTTGGGGTTATGCGGTGGGTTCTGAGGCATAGCGCGGTCGACGCTTGCCGCCTCGAGCGTGGGCTTTGCCCGCGCAATCGTGCTTTTCGTGCTGGGGGAGGCCTCGAAGGGGGCCACCGAGGCCCCCTCCGAGGGCGTCAGCTCATTGTGTGCATCGAGGCGAGGAACTCCTTGTTGCTGCGGGTGAGCTTCAGCTTGTCGAGCAGCAGCTCCATCCCCTCGACGGGGTTCAGTTGCGAGAGCGCCTTGCGGAGCAGCCAGACCTTCTGGAGCTCGTCCTTCTCCAGCAGCAGCTCCTCCTTGCGGGTGCCCGACTGCTCGATGTTGATGGTCGGGAAGATCCGCTTGTCCATCAGGCGGCGGTCCAGGTGCACCTCCATGTTGCCGGTGCCCTTGAACTCCTCGAAGATCACGTCGTCCATGCGGCTGCCGGTGTCGACGAGCGCGGTGGCGATGATGGTCAGCGAGCCGCCCTCCTCGATGTTCCGCGCCGCCGCGAAGAACCGCCGCGGACGCTGCAGCGCGTTGGCGTCGAGACCGCCAGACAGCACCTTGCCGGACGACGGGATGATCGCGTTGTGCGCGCGCGCGAAGCGCGTGATCGAGTCGAGCAGGATGACGACGTCGCGCTTGTGCTCCACCAGCCGCTTGGCCTTCTCGATCACCATGTCGGCGACCTGGACGTGGCGGGCTGGCACCTCGTCGAACGTCGAGGCGACCACCTCGCCGCGCACCGAGCGCTGCATATCGGTCACCTCTTCCGGCCGCTCGTCGATGAGCAACACGATCAGGTAGACCTCCGGGTGGTTCTTCGCGATCGCGTTCGCGAGATTCTGCAGCATGACGGTCTTGCCGGTGCGCGGTGCGGCGACGACCATGCCGCGCTGGCCCTTGCCGATCGGGGACAGCAGATCCATCACGCGGGTGGTGAGGTTCTCCGGATCGTGCTCCAGCCGTAGCCGCTCCATCGGATAGAGCGGCGTCGGATTGTCGAAGAAGATCTTGTCGCGCCCCTGCTCGGGCGTCTCGAAGTTGATCGCCTCGACCTTCAGCAGCGCGAAGTAGCGCTCGGTGTCCTTCGGCGGCCGCACCTGCCCGGAGATGGTGTCGCCGGTGCGCAGATCAAAGCGGCGGATCTGGGAGGGCGAGACGTAGATGTCGTCGGGGCCCGGCAGGTAGTTGTAGTCAGGCGCCCGCAGGAAGCCGAACCCGTCCGGCAGGACCTCGAGCACGCCCTCGGCATAGATGAGCCCGTCCTTCTCGGCCTGGGCCTGGAGGATCTTGAAGATCAGCTCCTGCTTCCTCAACCCACCCATGCCCTGCACATTGAGGTCGCGGGCGATGGCGTTGAGGTCCGAGATCGTCTTTTCCTTCAGCTCGGACAGGTTCATGCCGTTCGGTTGCGACTGAGACTCCTGCGTCGGGTTTTGCTGACCTCGTTCTCGGCGGGCGCTCATCAACGGGCTCCGGGCGCGGCTGTCGAGAGCCGCTTGGCGTTAGAGTTGCGATGTTTTCGCAGAGTTTCTACGGGGTTGGAGCGGTACGTCGCCTTCATCCTCGCATCGTCCGTGCGTCCCTGTCAACGTCTTTCACATCCGCACCTCGATGATCGCGCGCTGCTTGATCTCCTTCAGCCACGTCTCGAGCCGCGTCTCGTACTTCTCGCGGAAGAGGATCTCGCGGATCTGCTGCTTGACGCGGACGAGCCCATCGCCTTCGAGCGAGTCCTTCGACTCGAGCTTGAACACGTGGTAACCGAGGGGCGAGCGGTACGGTCGCGACACGGCGCCCGGCGTCAGCGCCAGGATCTCGTTCTCGATCTCCTGGGAGAGCTCGCCGCGCTTCAGCGTGCCGAGGTCGCCGCCGTCGCGCGCGCTCGCGTCCCTGGAGTGCTGCCGCGCCAGCGCGGCGAAGTCCGCGCCTCCGTCGGTGAGCTGCGTGACGATGAGCTCGGCCTTGATCCGGGTGGCCTCCCACGCCGCGTCGTCGGCCGCGCCCTCGTCGGGCACGACGAGAATGTGGCGGGCGTGATACGACAGCCCCGTTTCGAGCTTGGCGCGATTCTCCTCGAGGTACTGCACGATCTCCTGATCCGTCACCGAGACGCGCAGGGCGACCTTGCGGCGGATGACCCGCTGCACCCGGAGGCTGTCCCGCAGGCGCTTCTTGATCGCCTCCATGGTCAGCCCTTGCTCCTTGATCATCCGCTCGAACTCCTCGAGGGACTTGGCGCCATACGTCGTCTTCACGCGCTCGGCGAGCTCCTCGGTGACCTCGGCCTCGTCGACGGTGACCTTCTCGCGGTCGGCCTCCTGGAGCTGCAGGCGGTTGTCGATGAGCTTGGGCAGCAGCTGCTTGGCGAGCTCTTCGTCGCTGCTGCCGCGCTGCCGCGACTCGTGACGGTAGGCGACGATGGTCTCCTGAAGCTCGCCCAGGGTGATGGCGTCGTTGTTGACGACGGCGATCACACGATCGGCGACATTCTCGTGAACGCTCATCTGCCGCAGCCGCACGTCGCCGGGCTGCGCGACATCCGGCGACTTCGGCCTGGCCGCCACCGGCGGCCCCGGCGGCGGCGGACTCGTGCCGAGCCAGGGCACCCAGCCGGGCACGGCGCAGCCACCGGCGAAGAGGGCCACCAGCAGGACCGCCGGATAGCGCCGGCTCACGCCCGGCCGAGCTCGGCCAGCACTGCCAGGAGGGAGTCGCGAACGACGGGCCACTCGCCGCGCGCCACCGTCGCTTCGAGCGTGAACTCACGCTTGAACTTGAGCCGGCCGCGGCTGGCCTGCACCATCGCCACCAGGCGGCGCGGATCGACGGCGGTGGACGGCGCGAAGGTGATCAGCGCCCGGCCCTCGCCGGCCTCGACCTTCTCGACGCCGAGCGCGCGCGCGGCCACCCGGATGCGGACGATGTCGAGCAGGCGGAGCGCGGGCTCGGGCAGCGGCCCGTAGCGATCCACGAGCTCGAGGCGCAGGTCGTCGATCTCGGCGTCGCTGCCGGCGCCGGCCAGGCGTTTGTAGAAGGCGAGACGTTGGTTGACCTCGGAAACATAGTCCTCGGGGACGAAGCCTTCGACCGCGACGCTGATGACGGGCTCGACACCGGGGGTCGGCGCTTCGCCGCTCAATTCTCGCACGGCTTCGGCGAGGAGCTTGCTGTAAAGATCGTAGCCCACGGCCGCGATATGCCCGTGCTGCTGGGCCCCCAGCAGGTTGCCCGCCCCGCGGATCTCCAGATCGCGGAGGGCCAGCTTGAAGCCGGAGCCGAGCTCGGTCAGCTCCTGCAAGGCCCGCAGCCGTCGCTGCGCCTGCTCGTCGACGCGGCCGTCGGCGGGCACCAGAAGGTAGGCGAAGGCCTGCTGGCGCTCGCGGCCCACGCGCCCGCGCAGCTGATAGAGCTGAGCGAGGCCGAAGCGGTCGGCGCGATTCACGATGATCGTGTTGGATGCCGGGATGTCGAGACCCGATTCCACGATGGCCGTGGACACGAGGATGTCGGCCTGGCCGTCGATGAACTTGACCATGGCCGCTTCGAGCTCCCGCTCTCGCATCTGGCCGTGGGCCATGATGACCCGGGCGTCGGGAACGAGCTCCTGAACGAACCGGGCCATCGAGGGCAGCGACTGCACCCGGTTGTGGACGAAGAAGACCTGACCGCCGCGCGCCAGCTCGCGCTCGAGCGCCTCCTTGATCACCGGGCGACTGAACCGCCGCACGACGGTCTCGATCGGCAAGCGGTCGACCGGCGGCGTCTCGATGACCGACATGTCCCGCACCCCGGACAGCGCCATGTAGAGCGTCCGCGGGATGGGCGTGGCCGTGAGCGCCAGCACGTCGACGGAGGCGCGGAGCTGCTTCACCCGCTCCTTGTGGGCAACGCCGAAGCGGTGCTCCTCGTCGACGATGAGGAGCCCGAGGTTCTTGAAGCCGACCTTCTTGCCGAGGAGCGCGTGGGTGCCGATGACGACGTCCACGGTGCCGTTGCGGAGCCCTTCCCTGACGCCCTTCTGCTCCTTCGGCGAGCGATAGCGCGACAGCAACTCGACCCGGGCCGGGAAGGCCGCGAAGCGGTCGGCGAAGGTCGACCAGTGCTGCTGGGCGAGCACGGTCGTCGGGACCAGGATCGCGACCTGGGTGCCGTCGGCGACGGCCTTGAAGGCCGCGCGCAGCGCCACCTCTGTCTTGCCGTAGCCGACGTCGCCGGCGACGAGGCGGTCCATCGGTCGCGGGCTCTGCATGTCGGCCTTGACGTCCTCGATCGCGCGCAGCTGGTCGGGCGTCTCCTCGAAGCGAAAGGCGGCGTCGAACTCCCGCTGCCACGGTGTGTCCGCCGAGAAGGTGTGGCCTTCGGCCAGCGCCCGGCGCGCGTAGAGCTTGAGCAGCTCCTCGGCCATCTCTCTCAGCGCCGTCCGTACCGACTCCTTCACGCGCTGCCAGGACGCCCCGCCCAGCCGATCGAGGCGGGCGGCGCCGGCATCGGCGCCGAGGTACTTCGACACGAGATCGAGCCGGTCGACAGGGACGTAGAGCTGGTTCGACTCGGCGTACTCGAGGATCAGGAAGTCGGCGTCCTTGTCCCCGACGCGCATCGTGCGCAGCCCGAGATAGCGTCCGATGCCGTGATCCTCGTGGACGACGAGGTCGCCCACGGCCAGATCGGTGAAGGCGGTGAGGGCGGCGCCGCGCTGGTACTTCGGCCGGCGCAGTGTCCGGCGACGCGCGCCGAAGATCTCGCTCTCCGCCAGCAACACGAGACCGACGGCGGGGACGACGAAGCCGCCCGAGACGTCTCCGACGACGATGGCGAGGTTCTCGGGCGCCGCCAGGCTCTCGACGACCGGTGTGTCGATGCCGTGATCGTGGAGGATCTGCTTCAGATGCTCCGCCTGGTGAGGATCGGCGGCGGCGAGCCGGACGCTGAATCCTTCCGCCCGCCAGCGGCGGACTTCGTCCACGAGGCGGTCGAACTTGCCCGAGTACGGATCGACGGACAGCGCCTCGAGCGTCACATCCGGGGCATCGCCGCTCACCAGCTCGAGCTCGAGCCGCGGACGGTCGGCGATCAGCTCGGCGAGCGGCCGACGCCCCGGCGCCTCCTCGGACGTCTCCTCCAGCAGCCTCGGTGCGTCGAGCACGACCGGCGCGCCGGCCGGCAGGTACTGGAGCAGGCGCGCAGCGTTGTCGGGCGTGTCGGGCACGGCCGCGAGCGGTAAGACCACCAGCTCTTCCACCGCCGCCGTCGAGCGCTGGCTGGTCGGATCGAAGAGTCGGATCGACTCGATGTCGTCGCCGAAGAGCTCGAGGCGCGCCGGACTCGGATGGATGGGCGAGAAGATATCGACGATGCCGCCGCGGACGCTCCACTGCCCGACCTCGACGACCGTGTCGACGCGCTCGTAACCGGCCTTCTCGAGCGCGTCGAGGAGCAGCTCGCGATCGAGGCTGTCGCCGACGCCGAGCCGGAGCGTGCCGTCACGAAAGTCGGTCGGCGCCGGCAGCGGCGTGTCGAGCGCAGCGGGGGTGAGCACCACCGCCACCGGCTCGCCGGCCGCGAGGCGGCGGACGATCAGCGCCCGCTCGGCGTCCGCCTCGCGATGGTGCCCGCCCTTCCACAGCCGCGGCTCACGCTCGGGAAACTCGTGGGCGGCGGCCCCGAAGAACTTCAGATCCTGCGCGAATCGATGCGCGTCGGCGAGCGAAGCCACCACGATCAGGACGGGGCGGGACTGCGACTGCAGCAGCTCGGCGACGACGAGGGCGCGGGCGGAGCCGGTGAGACCGGCGACACGCAGACAGGCGTCTCCCGCGGCGAACCGCGTCGCCAGCTCCTGAAACGCCTGCCAATCCTTCAACATCGTGGAACCACTAACGCTACCATGAGGGACTTCGAGGGGGGCCTCGACGGCCCCCCTCGATGCTCCCCCCTCGAACAGCTACCGGGCGCCCTTCGCCAAGTAGAACGACAGCGTCTCGAGCTCGATGGAGAGGTCGACGTTTTTCAGGCGGACGTCCCGCGGCACCTTGATGCGGGCGGGCGCGAAGTTCAGGATGGCCTTGATCCCCGCCGCCACCAGGCGGTCGGCGACGGTCTGGGCCGACTCGGCGGGAACGGCGACGATGGCGATCTGCACGCCGCGCGCCCGCGCCTCGCGGGCGAGGTCGCGGCTGACGACGATCGGCACGCCGTCCACGTCGCGGCCGACCTTGGCCGGGTCGTCGTCGACGATGACGGCGATCTTGAAGCCCTGGGTTCCGAAGCCTTTGTAGTGGAACAGCGCCGAGCCCAGGTTGCCGAAGCCGACGAGCACGACGGGCCAGGCGCGATCGAGACCGAGGATCCGTTGCAGCTCGCTCTTGAGCCCGATCACGTAGTAGCCGATGCCGCGCACGCCGAATTCGCCGAAGTACGCGAGGTCCTTGCGCACCTGCGCCGAGTTCAGATTGAAGCGCTCGGCGAGCTCCTGCGAGGAGACCGTCTTGACGTTGTCCTCTTCGAGCTGGGAGAGGCAGCGCGCATAGACGGAGAGACGGTGAACCGTCATCTCCGAGACCTTCGGCGAACGATAGCTCGAGCGCGGCGCCATGGGTTGGCACGTGGCGCCGCGGGCGTCCAGCTGCGGACGCTCGCAGGCGCCGAGGCTGTCTCGTTACTTGATCGGCTGCACGAAGAGCAGGATCATCGCCACGACGAGAACATAGATTGCGAGCGATTCGATCAGGGCCAGACCGATGATCATCGCCGTCTGGATCCTGGCCGCGGCGCCGGGCTGTCGTCCCATCGCCTCGACGGCCGCCGCCACCGCCCTGCCTTGCCCGAGGCCGCAGAGACCGGACGCAATGGCCATCCCGACGCCGGCCGCGATGACGGCAAACGGTCCGATCCACCCGCCACCCGCCGCGCCGCCCTCAGCCGCACGAGCGAGGCCCGGAACCGCCAGTACTGCCGTAGCTGCCAGAATCAGTGAACGTCGCACGACCGTCCTCCTCTGTACGTGTGGTGTGCTAGTGGTGCCCCGAGTGCGGCTCTGGATGGTGCTCGGCCTCTTCGATGGCTCCCGAAATGTACAGCATCGTCAGCATCACGAAGATGAACGCTTGAAGCAACGACACGAGAAGCTTCAGCGGGTACAAGAATCCCACGGTGAAGGCGACCATCACGAGGCTTCCCAGCCCCCCGATGGCCGCGCCGGCAACGCTGCCGGACAGCGCCCAGCCGATGAGGCCTTGCAGGCCCATGAGAAAGAAGATGATGGCCAGCAGGATGTGGCCACCGACCATGTTCCCGAACAGCCGGAGCGTCAGCGAGAGCGGACGCGCCAGGTGACTGATGAGCTCGATCACGAACATGAGCGGCTTGAGCGCCAGCGGCACCGGCCCCATGAAGTGCTTGAGATACGTCAGCGCGCCATGCTTGCGCACGCCGATCCAGTGGTAGGAGAAGAAGACGATCAGCGCGCAGGCCGCCGTCGTGTTCAGGTTCGCCGTCGGCCCTGCGAAGCCGGGCACCAGACCGACGAGGTTGCCGACGAGGATGAAGAGGCCGAGCGACGCAATGAGGGGCAAGTAGCGTCGGCCCTCGTGGCCCATCACGTCGTCGATCAGCTGGGTGAACTGCTCGAGGACGACCTCCATCACGTTCTGCGCCCCGCGAGGCACCAGCTGCAGGTTGCGTGATGCGATGAAGGCGACCGCGGTCAGGATGAGCATCGCAAGCCACGTGTAGGTCACATGGTCGGGGATTCCGGGCAGGCGGAAGATCGGCGGGTGCTCGATGGCGCTCACGCGCCGGTCTCCTCGCGCGCGCTACGAACCCCGTGGGCGACGAGAACGCACGGCAGCACGCTGAGCCCGATCACCAGCGCCACCGGGTGGGCGCGGCCGGTCGCCAGCAGCGCCGCGCAGGCGGCGGCGAAGGCCGCCAACCGGAGACCGGCGCCGAGTGACCAGAGCGGGCGAGCCGTCGTCCCGGTTGCCGTCACGCCGACGGCGCGCGACACGAGGAAGCGGAAATTACCGAGCGCCAACACGATACCGGCACCGATGCCGACCGCCCCGGTGGTGCCGCCGATCCACGCGCCGGCCAGGGTGAGCGCGACCCCGAGCGCGCAGACGTCGCGCGTCACGCGCCACATCAGGTCAGTTGGAGTCATCGAGATTCCGCTCCGCCGTCTTGACCGATCGAAACAAATTCACGAACCCTGCAGCGACCCCGAGCCCGAGGCCGATGAGCATCAGCCACGGCTTCGTGCCGAGCCACTGGTCCGCGAAATATCCGCCGGCCAGACCGATGACGGTCGAGAGCACCATCGTCAGTCCGATCGTGGACAGCTCGGCGAGCGCTTTCCAGGCGTCCTTCTCCCCGGGCGGCGCCATGTGAAGCAGAACACTAGCACAGCGACTACGGAGGCACAAGTCGACGCAAGCCGTTGATTTCCCGCGACAAACGTCAGCCGAACATGCCGCCCATGCGCGCGCCCGCGACGCGGTTGATGGCGATCACGCTGACGGCCGCGACCACGATCAAGATCACGCCGAGCGCGGCCGCTTCGTTCGCGCTGCCGGCGATGTAGAAGGCGAAGATCCCCACCGGAATCGTCTCCCATCCCCCGAGCGACAGGAACAGCACCGCCGAGGCTTCCTGCAGCGAGGTCATGAACGAGAACAGCGAGCCCACGAGGACGCCGCGCCAGATGAGCGGCAGCGTGACGTCTCGGAACGAGCGCAGCCCCGTGGCGCCGACGCTGGCCGCCGCCTCCTCCATCGAGCGATGGACGAGCAGCAGCGAGGCGAAGGAGCCGCGAACGGTGTACGGCAGCCGCCGGATGGCGAGCACGATCGGCAGGATGATCCAGAGGCTCGTGAGCCTCACGTCCAGCCACGGCAGCTCGGCGTGGAAGGCGCGCACGTAGGCGATGCCGATCGCGGTGCCCGGGATGGCCAGGATCAGCGTGTTGAGCCCGTCGAGGGTGTCGCGCCCCGGCAGCCGCGTGCGCGCCAGGATCCACGCCATCGGCACGCCGACGGCGATGCACAGCACGACGGCCAGCGTCGAGTACAGGAAGCTGTTGACGATGTACTTCGGCGTCTCCACGATCACTCGCTCGAAGTACGCGGCCGTGTACTGGACGGGGAACGGCGTGAGCGACCAGCCTTTGCCGACGGAAGCGAGGAGCACGCCGAGGTAGGGCACGAACGAGAGCGCCATGACCGAGGAGAGGAACACGACCGCGCCCACCTGGCCCGGCCACGACAGGCGCCGGCGCGGCACGCGGGAGTACGACAGCGAGGAGTAGTCCTTGATAGCCACGTATTGCCGCGCCGCCACCAGGAACACCACGGCCAGCAGGACCATGAGCGCCGAGATGACGATGCCCATGCGGAACAGGCGGCGGTCCACGAACTGCACGATGTTCAGGTACGCCTGCGAGGCGAGCAGATCGTGGACGCCCAGCACGAGCGGGGTGGCGAAGTCCGAGAACGTCCAGATGAACACCAGCAGGGCGCCGGCGACGTAGCCGGGCGTCGTCAGCGGCAGCGTGATCGTGCGCAGCTTGCGCCAGCCGCGCGCGCCCACGCTCTCGGCGGCCTCCTCCAGCGCGGGATCGATCTTGCCGAGGGCGTCGACGACGTTGAGGGTGATCATCGGGAACAGGTGAAGGGTCTCCACCAGCAGCACGCCGTGGACGCCGTAGACGAAATTGAGCGGCCGCGCGAGGCCGAGCCAGTCCTCGAGGAGGACGTTGACCGTGCCGGCGCGGCCGAGGATGAAGGTGAAGCCGAGCACGCCCACCAGAGGCGGCGAGATGATCGGGATCAGGGTGAGGTAACCGAAGAGGTTCCGGCCCGCGAAGTCGTAGCGCACGAGCAGAAACGCGATGGCGAATCCGAGCGCGGAGGTCGCGGCCACCGTGCAGAGGCCGAGCAGCAGCGAGTTGAGGAGGGAGCGCCGGTAGAAATGGTCGCCGGCGAACTCGACGAAGTTGACGAGCGTCAGCCGTCCCGCCTCGTCGCTGAACGCGTCGTAGAAGATTCTCACGAGCGGATAGACGAGGAAGACGGCGAGGAACGTCCAGATGAGCGCCACCCCGAGCGCCGGCAGGACGGCGGTGAGGCGGCGCGGCGCCGCCACCGCCACGCGCGTGTCAGTCATCACGCAGCATCAGCGCCGCGGACGGCGGGAACCCGACCCGGACCGGACGGCCCGGCGGCAGGACCTCGTGGTGCCATGGATCGTGCACGTCGACTTTCACGATGAGCCCCGGCGCCGTCTCGATCTCGTAGCGCAGGGTGCTGCCGAGGTAGGCGGAGAGACGCACGCGGCCCTCCACGGTATTGGCGCCGGCGGCGTCGAGGCCGATGTTCTCGGGACGCACGGCCAGCAGGCAGCGCTCCCCCGTGGGGATGCCGGCCGCCCGGCGTGCCCGGAGCGGCCCGAGCGCCGTCTCCACCACCGCGTCGTCGCCCGCGTGCTCCTTGCAAACGCCGGCGATGAAGTTGTTGGTTCCGACGAAGTCGGCCACGAAGCGGTTGACCGGCCGCTCGTAGAGGATCCGGGGCGTGGCCACCTGCTGCACGCGACCGTCTCGCATGACGGCGACGCGGTCGGAGAGCGACAGCGCCTCCTCCTGGTCGTGGGTGACGTAGACGGTGGTGATGCCGAGATCCTTCTGGAGCGTCCGGATCTCGCTCCGGACCTGGATGCGGATCTTGGCGTCGAGGTTCGACAGCGGCTCGTCGAGCAGCAGGATGTCCGGATTCAGCACCAGCGCCCGTGCCAGGGCGACCCGCTGTTGCTGGCCGCCGGAGAGCTGTCCGGGATACCGCTCCTCGAGCCCGGTGAGATTCACCTTCGCGAGCCCCGCCGCCAGCCGCCGCTCGACCTCGGCGGCAGTCAGCTTCCGGAGCCGGAGCCCGTAGCTGACGTTGCCGCGCACGGTCATGTGCGGCCAGAGCGCGTAGTTCTGAAAGACCATGCCGATGTTCCGCTCATACGGTGGGAGGCCGTCCACGCGCCGCCGGCCGAAATGGATCTCACCCCCGTCGGCGGCATGAAAGCCCGCCACGAGACGAAGGAGGGTCGTCTTGCCGCAACCCGAGGGGCCGAGGAGCGTGAACAGCTCGCCGTCGCCGATGTCGAGCGAGACGCGGTCGACGGCGAGCGTGCTCGCGAACCGCTTCGTGACCTCCTTGAGCGCGATGATCATCGTTATCGAGGAGGGACCCTCAGGGCTTTCTCCATACGGCCTCGATATCGGAGCGGAACTTGGTCTTGAGAGCCTCCGACCGCTTGGCGGCGACGGTCTCGTCGTAGACATTCGAGACCTCGCCGTCGAAGTAGGACCGCACGCCGCCGGTGAACTCGACGGCCATCTCGGCCGTGGATCCCGGCGGGCCCTGCACCTTGTACCTCGGCGTGATCGGGAACAATCCGCGCTCCATGAACACGCGCTGACCGCGCTCGGTCAGCAGGAACTCGATGAAGGCGCGGGCCGCCTTGGGGTTGCGCGAGCCGGCCAGGATGGCCATGGGCTCGGGCGTCACGAACGCGTTCTTCGGCGCGACGTACTTGAGGTCGAACCCCGCCAGTTTCTCCTCGAACGCCATGTACGAGGGCACCGCGAAGCCCGCCGCGTACTCGCCCTTGGCCACCACCGTCGGCACGTCACGGCTCCGCGCGGTGAAGTGTCCGGTGTTCTCCGACAGCTTCTTCAGCCAGTCCCAGCCCTTCGCCTCGCCGTACATGGACAGGATGACCTCGTAGGTCGCGTTCGACGACGACGAGCGCGTCGGCGCGCACTGGGCCACCTCGCCCTTGAGCTTGGGATGGAGCAGGTCGTCCCACTCCTTGGGCGCCGGGATGCCGAGCCGTTGAATTCTCTTCGGGTGATAGACGATGCCGTACGGCTCCAGCGCGGTGCCGACCCAGTAGCCGTCCTTGTCCTTGAGCGGGATGGGCTTCGGCTTGCCGATGGCGGCCGGAATCGACTCCCACGCCTCCTTCGAGATCTCGACCTTCTGCAGGAGCTTTTGCTCGGCGAGCTTCTCGAACAGCGCCGACTCGCCGCCCCAGAAGATGTCGGCCTCCGGCTTGCCCTTCCACTCCACGATCCGCCCGTAGGCCACTGGCGTGCCGGCCGGGATCGCGTTCACCTTCACGGTGGCGCCCCACTTCTCCCGCGCGTAATCGGCGAACGCCTTCAGCGCGGCGTCGTGAATGAACTTCGAGACCGGCGTGATCAGGGTCAGCTCGCCCTCGATGGGCGCCTGTGCCGCGGCGCCGCCGGTGATCAGCACCGCCACCAGCAGGGCGAGCGCGAGAATTCCGAGTCGCTTCATCGATCTCCTCCTTGGGGGTTGCTCACGCCGACCACCCGCGCGCGCGCTCGACGGCGCGCCGCCAGCCGGCGTAGCCCTCGGCGCGCGCGGCTGCGTCCATCGACGGCGTGAAATGACGTGCCACCGCGCGGCGGGCCGCCACGGCGTCGAGCGAGCGCCACAGCCCGCTGCCGACACCGGCCAGGTAGGCGGCGCCGAGAGCGGTCGTCTCGATCACGGCCGGGCGCTCCACGGTCGCGTCGAGCACGTCGGCCTGGAACTGACACAGGAAATCGTTGGCGGTGGCGCCGCCGTCGACCTTCAGTTCGCCGACGCGGGCCGTGGCGTCCGCCGCCATCGCATCGAGCACGTCGCGGCTCTGATAGGCGATGGCCTCGAGCGCGGCGCGCGCGAGATGCGCGCGCGTGGTGCCCCGCGTGAGTCCGACGATGGCGCCGCGCGCGTGCTGGTCCCAGTACGGCGCGCCGAGGCCGACGAAGGCGGGCACGAAATAGACGCCGCCCGTGTCGCCGACCGAGCGGGCGAGCGCCTCGGTCTCAGCGGCGGCGGCGATGATGCCGAGGCCGTCGCGCAGCCACTGCACGGCCGCACCGGCAATGAAGACGGCGCCCTCGAGGGCGTAGGTCGTCCGCCCGTCGATCCGCCAGGCCAGCGTGGTGAGGAGGCCGTGCTGCGAGGCCACCGGCCGGTCGCCGGTGTTGAGCAGCGCGAAGCAGCCGGTGCCGTACGTGTTCTTGGCCGTGCCCGGGGTGAAGCACGCCTGCCCGAACAGCGCCGCCTGCTGATCGCCGGCGATCCCGGCGATCGGCACGCCGGCCGGGAGCCAGCCGAGATCGACGGTCTCGCCGCACGGGCCGGCGGAGTCGACCACCGCCGGCAGCACCTCGCGCGGGACGCCCAGCAGCGCACACATCCGGTCGTCCCAGTCGACGGTGGCGAGGTTCAGGCAGAGCGTACGCGAGGCGTTGCTCACGTCCGTCGCGTGCACGCGCCCGCCGGTGAGCTGCCACAGTAGCCAGGAGTCGACGGTGCCGAACGCCAGCTCGCCGCGCGCGGCGCGGGCGCGCGCTCCGGGCACGTGATCGAGGAGCCAGGCGATCTTCGTCCCGGAGAAGTAGGCGTCGAGGACGAGGCCCGTGCGCTCCCGCACCGTCGGCTCGAGACCCTCGGCGCGCAGTCGGTCGCACGCGGGCGCCGTCCGCCGGCATTGCCACACGATGGCCCGATGGATGGGGGCGCCCGTCTTGCGGTCCCAGACCACCGTCGTCTCGCGCTGGTTCGTGATACCCACGGCCGCGACGTCGCGGCCGGCGATCCCCGCCCGTCCGAGCGCCATCGCCGCCGCCTCCGCCGTGGTGGCCCAGAGGTCGTCCGGGTCGTGCTCCACCCAGCCCGGCTCCGGATAGTGCTGCGGCAATTCCGCGTAGCCGCGCGACCGCACGGCGCCCTCGACGTCGACGACGAGCGCGGTCGACCCCGATGTGCCCTGATCGAGCGCGAGAAGGAAGCGACCGGCCATGCTGCGGCAGGGTAACTCAGGTCCTCACGGCTGCACCAGCAGCTGCCGGGCCCGATGGGGTCGATCGCTCATGACCAGATCGACCCCCAGCGCCGCCATCCGGCGCAGCTCGTCGTCGGCGTTCACCGTCCACGCCGCCAGCCGCAGACCGGCCGCGCGCGCGGCCGCCACCAGGGGCGCGTCGATGAGCCGGAAGTCGACGCCGAGATCCCTCGCGCCGACCTCCACCGCCCAGCGGACGGGATCGGCCGGCGCCGAGGCGTGCGTGGCCACGCGGACGCGGTTGACGAGCAGCATCGTGCGGACGGCCGGCTCGAGCACCCGGAGCCGTCGCAACGTCGCGTCGTCGAAGCTCTGCACGCTGGCGCGCCCGAGCAGCGACCGCGCGCGGAGCAGCGCGACGACCCGGCGCTCGATGTCCGGGTACGGGGCGCGCCCGAGGTCCAGCTTGATCTCGGGGAGCACGCTGACGGACGTCGGCCGCGCGAGATCGAGCACCTCGGCCAGCGTCGGCACGGTCTCCGCCGACGGCGCGCCGGCGCCATCGAGGAGGCGGACCGTTCGAAGGCGCGCGAGCGTGACGGACCGGACGGCGCCGTGGCCGGTGGTCGTGCGATCGAGCGTGGCGTCGTGAATCACCACGGGCTCACCGTCCGCCGTCAGGTGGACGTCGAACTCGAGCGCGTCCACGCCGAGCGCGATGGCGCCGCGGAACGCGGTGAGGCTGTTCTCCGGCCATATGGCCGCGCCCCCGCGGTGGGCGGCCACGAGCGGGCGCTCCGCCGCCATCGCCGCCGCCGCCAGCAGCAGCACGGCGAGCATGACGGCCAGCCGCTGCCTCAACGACCGAGCACGCGGCGCGCGAGGTCGGGTCGATCGGTGGTGAGCACGTCGACGCCGAGGTCGACGGCGTGGCGCATCGCCTTCTCGTCGTTGACCGTCCACACCCCGACGCGCACTCCGGCGGCCCGCGCCGCGGCGATCACGCTCGGACTCGCGAGGGTGTGCTGGAGGCCGAGGTCCGTGGCCCCGAGGCGTCCCGCCCACGCGACCGCCGCCTCCGCGGGGACGCCGACGGTTCGCACGTGCTCGGCCGCCACGAGGAACGTCGTCGGCACGCCCGGCTCGAGCGCGCGCGTTTCCGTCAGCACGTCCGGGCTGAATCCCATGACGTTCACCCGCCCGAGCATCGAGCTCTGCCGCAGCACGCCCAGCGTCTTCGCGACGAGGCCGGCGTAGGCGGGCCCGGGCGTGATCCGCACCTCGCCGTCGCCGCGCGCGTAGACGACGTTCACGCCCGCCACCACCGGACCCTTGACCTCCACCAGCAATCCGGCGGGCGAGGGTGCCACCACCGCCAGGACCTCGCGGAGCGTCGGCAGGCGCTCGTCGGTCAACGAGCCATCGGGACCGCGGAGCCGGACGTCGGCGAGCTCGGCCGCGGTGCGTTCGCCGACGGCGCCGCGGGCGTCCGTCGTCCGATCGAGCGTCGCGTCGTGGATGACCGCGACCTCGCCGTCGGCGGTCAGGTGCACGTCGAGCTCCAGCAGATCGACGCCGAGCGCCATCGACTCGCGGAAGGCACGCAGGCTGTTCTCCGGCCACAGCCGCGCGCCGCCGCGGTGCGCGGCCAGGCGCGTCACTTCTCGGTCTCGATGAGGCCCTTCACGAACCAGCGCTGCATGACGACGATCACCGCCACCGGCGGCAGGAGGACCATGATGGCGGCGGCCATGATGACGTTCCACTCGGGAAGCTGCGAGCCGCTGCGCGGCACCAGCGCCTCGATGCCGATGACGGCCGTGCGCATGTCGTGCGTGTTGGTGACCATCAAGGGCCACAAGTACTCGTTCCAGCCGTAGACGAAGAGGATGACGAAGAGCGCGGCCACGTTGGCCTTGGACAGCGGCAGGAGGATGGACCACAGGAAGCGCAGCGGGCCGGCGCCGTCCAGCTGGGCGGCCTCGGCGAGCGAGTCGGGGATCGTCTGGTAGAACTGCCGGAACAGGAACGTCCCCGTCGCCGAGGCCATGAGGGGAACGGTGAGGCCCCAGTAGGTGTCCACCCAGCCCATGATGCTGATCACGTTGTAGGTCGACACGATGCGCACGGGGACGGGCAGCATCAGCGTGACGAAGATCATCCAGAACACCAGCTGCTTGCCACGGAAGTTGAAGTAGACGATGGCGAAGGCCGACAGCAGCGAGATGGCGATCTTGCCGACGGCGATGGCCACCGCCATCACCGCGCTGTTGAAGAGCATCCGGCCCATCCGCGCGCGCTCCCACGCCTGCGCGTAGTTGTCGAGGAGCGACGTGGACGGGTAGAGCTTCGGCGGCAGGCTGCTCACCTCGCCGAGCGACTGGGTGCTGATCACGAAGGCGTAATAGAGTGGAAATGCCAGCACCACCACCGCGGCCACCAGGATCCCGTGCGCGATGAGCCCGCTCCAGTCCCTGCGCCGGACGCGCCGCGTGAAGGTCACGCCGACGTCCGCCACCACCGTCTCGAGCGCGCGCGCCATCAGTACGTCACCTTCTTCTCGGCGTAGCGGAACTGCAGCGCGGTCAAGAGGATGACCACCAGCATGAGGATGACCGATTGGGCCGCGGAATACCCGAGCTGCAGGCCCTCGAAGCCGTCCTTCCACGCGCGATACACCATGATCGACGTCGCGTCGCCGGGTCCGCCCTGGGTGACGGAGTGCACGAGGCCGAACGTGTCGAAGAACGAGAACGTCATGTTGAGCGTGAACAGGAAGAACGTGACCGGCGACAGCAGCGGGAACACGATGGCGAAGAAACGCCGGATGGGCCCCGCGCCGTCCACGCTGGCCGCTTCGAGCACGGCCGTCTCGATGGCCTGCAGCCCCGCCAGGTAGAAGGCGAGGTTGTAGCCGAACTGCTTCCAGATGGCGGCCACCACGATGAGGGTCATGGCGACCCAGCCCTTGAGGAACCAGTTGAACTGATAGGCCGTCACGAACGAGAGCACGAATGGCAGCACGCCGTACGAGGGATGGAAGATGAACAGCCAGATGATGCCGGCGATGGCCGGCGCGATGCCGTATGGCCACAGCAGCAGTGACCGGTACAGCGCCAGCCCGCGGATCTTCGCGTTGGCGAGCGAGGCGAGCAGCAGCGCCAGCGCCAGCCCGACGATCGTCACGAAGAACGAGAACACGAAGCTGGTGAAGGCCGAGCGCAGATAGGCCTCGTCGGCGAGCAGCCGCTCGAAGTTGGCCAGGCCGACGTAGATCAGCCGGTCGCCGAACGGCGAGGCGCGATAGAGCGAGAGCCGCACGGAGTCGAACGCCGGCCAGAAGAAGAAGACGAGCGTGATCGCCACCTGCGGCGCCACCAGGGCATAAGGCAGCCACCGGTTCCGGAAGACGGTGCGCTTCATGCCGGTGCGCGGCCCCGCGACGCTACTTGTAGAGCGCCGCGAACTCCTTCAGGACGTCGTTCGACTTCGCCACCGCGTCGTCGAGGCCCTGCTTGGCCGTCTTCTTGCCGCTGAAGATGTTCTCCATCTGCTCCTCGATCGCGTCACGCACGGAGACGAAGTTGCCGAGACGGATCCCCTGGCTGTTGGGCGTCGTCTTGCCGGCCGCCATCTGGTTCACCGACGCCTTCTGGTGCGGATGCTTGGCGTAGTGACCCGAGGCTTCCATCGCCTTGACGGCGGAGTTGGTGAGCGGCAAGTAGCCGGTCACGCCGGCCCACCACGCCTGGTTCTCGGTGGAGGCGAGGTACTTGAAGAACTGCGCCACCCCTTTGTACTCCTCGGGCTTGGCGCCCTTCATCACCCAGAGGGTGGCGCCGCCGATGATCGAGTTGCCCTGCGGATACCCCGTCATCTTCGGCAGGGGGCCGGTGCCCCAGCTGAACTTTCCCTCGGACGCGCGCGTGAGGCCGGCGATGTAGGCGGACGACGTCGTGAACACGCCGCACTCGCCGCCACCCATGTTCGCCTCGGCCTTCGACAGCCGGCCGTTGTACGTGAACCATCCGTCCTTGGCGCCCCGCGCCAGGAGCTCCATCATCTTCACGCCGAAGGCGCCGTTGATCTTCAGGGTCGAGGCGAGCCCGTCGAATCCGTTGGAGTGATCGGCGAACGGCTGGTCGTGCAGCGCGTGCATGTTCTCCATGAGGACCCACGACGGCCAGGCCGTCGAGTATCCGCACTTGGCGCCCGAGGCCACGAGCTTCTTGGCCATCGACTCGACCTCGTCCCAGGTGGCCGGCGGCTTGTCGGGCAGGCCCGCTTTCTTGAAGAGATCCTTGTTGTAGTAGAGGATCGGCGTCGACGAGTTGAACGCCATCGAGGCGAGGTTGCCGCCCGTGGAGTAGTAGCTCTTCACCGGGCCGATCAAGTCGTTCCAGTCGACGGCGACGCCGTTGTCCTTGAGCAGCTGGTACACGGGGTAGACGGCGCCGGAGGACAGCATCGTTTGCGTGCCCACCTCGAAGACCTGCACGACGTGGGGCGGCTGCTTGGCACGATAGGCGGCGATGGCGGCGTTGAGCGTCTCCGGATACGAGCCCTTGAAGACCGGCTTGACCTCGTAGTCCTTCTGCGACGCGTTGAACTTCGCCGCGATCTCGTTGACGCGCTCCCCGAGAACGCCCTGCATCGCGTGCCACCACTGGATGTCGGTCTTGGCGAGCGCGGCCGACGGATGCCCGGCCAGCACCAGACCGGCCAGCACGACGATGCGCGTGACGAACGCCTTCATGAGCGCCTCCTGGGGCAGCGGTGGTCGTTGGGCGGTTTCGCACTATAGCACAGCGTTTCCGAGGCGCCGATGAGGCGGCGCCTACGGTTTCGAGACGGCAGCGGCGACCACGACCACGGCGAGCAGCGCGCGCGTCACGTCCGGAAGCGGCGCGAGCGGACGACGTGCGCGTCGAACGCCTCCAGCTCGGCGTCGAGCCGCCGGGCGCTCCAGCCGAGCAGGGCCGCCATGCGCCGGGCGATCGACTCGGCGCAGTCCTCGCCCTGACACCGGCTGGTCCCGATGCCCGTCCGGCGGAGCATGAAGTCCTGGAGCGAGACGGTGAGCTCGTCCTGGACGGCGTGGTGGAGCTGGGCGACGACGTCGGGGTTCGTCGGACACAGCCGCTCGGCGCCGGCGGGCACCTTGCCGATCAGCTCGACGACGCGCGGATAGACACGGCCATAGGTGGTGATGAGCGTCTCCAGCGTCTCCGCCGACAATCCCGTGGCCGCCAGCTCCGGCGACACGTCGAGCCAGGCGCGGACCTCGACGCGCTGCGTCTCCTCGTCGGTGCCGTCGAGCATCCGGGTGGCCGTGCTCGCGCGTGCGCGCCGCCCGAGCGCGCGCGTCACCGTGTCCCCGAGCTCCTCGGCGAGGCTCCGAAAACAGGTGAGCTTGGTCCCGGTGATCGACAGAAAGCGCCCGCCCGCCTCGGCGACGATGCGATGCGCGCGCGAGACGTCGGACTCGCGCTTGCCCTCCTCGTACGACAGCGGTCGCACGCCGGCGTAGGTGTAGGCGATGGCGTCGACGCTGACGCGCGGATCGGGCAGCACCCGCCGCACCTCCCCGAGCAGGTAGTCGACCTCGTCGCGCGTCGCCCACACGCGGTCGAGATCGCCCGCGAAATCGGTGTCGGTGCTGCCAACCAGCGAGAACTCCCGCCACGGGATCACGAAGATCATGCGGTCGTCGCGCGTCGAGTGATAGACGGCGCGCTCGGTCATCCGCGGCAGCAGGCAGTGGATGCCCTTCGTGCGCCGGAGCACGTGGCGGCCGCGCTCGGTGATCCGGGCGAGCTCGCGGATGTCGTCCACCCACGGCCCGGCCGCGTTGACGACGACCCGCGCCCCCAGCGTCGCCACCGTGCCCGTGAGCAGGTCGCGGGCGGTGACCCCGGCCACCGCGCCGCGCGCATCGCGCACCACCGACAGCAGCTGGCAGTAGTTGAAGGCGCGCGCGCCGTGACGGCAGGCGGAGAGCACGTTCTCGATGCAGAGCCGCTCGGGGAAGAGCAGCAGATCGTCGAAGTAGTAGCCGGCGCCGCGGAGGTCGTCGGGCCGGATCGCCGGCTCCAGGCTGAGGGCGTCGATCGGCCTCAGCACGCGATAGCGCTCGCGGTCACGACCGGGCGTGAGCCAGTCGTACAGCTTCAGCCCGAGCCGGACCTTGACGAGGCCGCGCGAGGAGTCGCGATAGATCGGCACCAGGAACGGCAGCGGCTTCACCAGGTGCGGCGCCAAGCGCTGCAGTCGCTGCCGCTCCGCGAGCGACTCACGCACGAGGCCGAAGTCGAAGAGCTCGAGATAGCGCAACCCGCCGTGAATGAGCTTCGAGGAGAGTGAGGTCGTCGCGGAGGCGAAGTCGCCCTTGTCGAGAAGGGCCACCGACAGGCCGCGCATCGCGAGGTCGCGGGCGGCGCCGGCGCCCGCCATGCCGCCGCCGATGATCACGACGTCGTAGTCGGCGTCAGCGAGAGGCTGCGGGCGGCCGCTCATCGAAGCAAATCCCGGATCGATGGTAGCACGAGGTCCGGCGCGATCTCGGCCACCCGCGGATCGCCGGCGCGCGTCACGCCGCTCAGCACGAGCACCGTGGCCAGCCCGAGCCGCTTGCCCATGACGATGTCGGTCTCGATGCGATCGCCGACGATCACCGCCTCCGCCGCCGGCACGCCGAGTCGCGCGAGGGCGACGTCCAGAATGATCGGGGACGGCTTGCCGACCACGACCTCGACGCGTGCGCCCGTCACGGCCTCCACCGCCGCCGTCATGCCGGCGCAGTCGGGGATCTCACCGTCCTCGGTCGGGCACGTGCGGTCCGGATTGGTGGCGATGAGCCGAGCGCCCTGGCGCACGGCCTGCAGCGCCGTGTTGAGCTTCGCGTAATCGAACGTTCGATCGAAGGCGATGACGACCCACCGCACGCGGTGATCGGGCCGTACCTCGAAGCCATGCGCCCGCAGCTCGGCGATCAGGGGTGGCTCCCCGATGACGAATACCGGTGCCCTCGGATCCAGCGTGGCCAGATGGCGCGCCAGGACGAGGGAGGAGTTGATCACGTCATCGGCGCCGGCCGGCACGCCCAGGCGCGTCAGCTTGCGGGCGTACTCGGCGCGCGCCTGGAGTGGCTTGTTGGACAGGAAGGCGACGCGCCGGCCGTCGGCGCGAAGGGCGGCCACGGTCTCGGCGGCGCCGGGCACCAGCGCTTCGCCGCGGTACACGGTGCCGTCGAGGTCGAAGAGCCAGCCACGCTGCGGCAGCCCGATGATTATTGTAGCGACCGCCCTTTGTGCGGCTTGGGCCGTGGGTGGCCTGTTCTGGGGGGACGGTGGCTGCGCACGCTCAGCGCATGAGCGGGGCCACGGCGGCCTGCGCGAGGTCGACGAACGGCGCGGGCGCCACGCCGAGAAGCACGATGCCGACGGCCGCGATGGTCAGCGCGAGCGCTCCCGCGAAGGTCGGGGCCAGGCGCGCGGCGGTCGCGTCGGGCTCGCGCATGTACATGTAGACGATGACGCGGAGGTAGTAGTAGGCGGCGATCGCCGAGTTCAGCACCGCCACCACCGTCAGCCAGAGATAGCCCGCCCGCACCGCGGAGCCGAAGAGATAGAACTTGCCGACGAAGCCGGCCAGCGGTGGGATGCCGATCAGCGACAGAAGAAAGAGCGACAGCGTCGCCGCAAGCAACGGATGCCTCCGCGCGAGGCCGGCGTAGTCACCGACGTCCACCGCCTCTTCGCCGGCGCGCTGCACCAGCATCACGATGACGCCGAAGGCGCCGATCGTCGTGAACGTGTAGGCGAGCAGGTAATAGAGGACGGCGCCGGCGCCGGGCACGCCGCCGGCCACGAACCCGACCAGCATGTAGCCAACGTGCGCCACCGACGAGTACGCGAGCATGCGCTTCAAGTTCGACTGCGCGATGGCGACGACGTTGCCGGCGGTCATGGTCACGGCCGCTACTGCCCACAGCACCAGCGTCCAGTCGGCCTGAGCGGCCTTGAGGGCGACCATCAGCACCCGGAGAAGAGCGCCCACCGCGGCCGCCTTGGAGCCGGTGGCGATCAGCGCGGTGATCGACGTCGGCGCGCCCTGGTAGACGTCCGGCGCCCACATGTGGAACGGCACCGACGAGACCTTGAAGCCGAAGCCGACCAGCAGGAGGCCGAGGCCGACGGTGACGAGCGCATCGGAGGGGTGTGCCGCCGCCGCCGCGATGCGGTCGAAGTTCGTGGCGCCGGTGGCGCCGAAGATCAACGCCGTCCCGTACAGCAAGAAGGCCGTGGCGAACGCGCCGAGCAGGAAGTACTTCATCGACGCCTCGCCGGCGGCCAGCCGGGTCTTGAACAGCCCCGCCAGCACGTAGAGCGGCAGCGACATCAGCTCGATACCGAGAAAGACGACGAGCAGATCGCCGGCGGAGGCCAACAACAGCATGCCGGACGTCGACATGAGGACGAGCGCGTAGTACTCGCCCGACTCGATGCCGTTGCGTCGCAGATAGTCGACGGAGAGCAGAACGGCGAGCGCCGCCGCATAACAGATCACCACGTGCAGGAAGAGCGCGTAGTCGTCCAGCAACACCATGTCGCGAAAGGCGCGCGCCCCCCGCCCCCATTGCGCGATGGCGGCCAGCAGCGCGGCCACGATGCCGGCCAGCGCCACGCCGCCGAGGTGCTCCTTGCTCCGCCGTGGCGGCAGCAGGTCGAGGAGCAGCACGATCAGGCTGGCGCCGAGGACGATGAGCGTCGGCACCAGCGCGCCCCACTGGATCGGCGGCGCCGTGATCATTGTATCGAAAGCGCCGAGGACGGCTCGAGGCGTGGGTGGCCTGGCCT
>JBIOXS010000138.1:0-9147 GCA_044869815.1 Candidatus Rokuibacteriota bacterium
CCCCCGCCGCCGGCTCGGTACGATCAGCCGCGCTGAATCTCGAGGGGAAGGAGCGTGTCGACGAGCGAAGCGCCGCCGTCGACATGGATGAGCTGGCCGGTGATCCACCCGGAATCGGGCGAGCACAGGAGGGCCACCGCGCTGCCGATGTCGGCCGGCGTTCCGATGCGACCCATCGGTGTCCAGCCGCTCGCGTGCCAGGCGCGCGCGGTGTCCACGGCCGCTTGACCGAAGCTGTTGAGGACGCTGTCGTCGGTGAGACCCGGGCTCACGGAATTCACCGTGATCCCGCGCGGTGCGAGCGCGACGGCGAAGTAGCGCACCAGCGACTCCAGTGCCGCCTTCGCCGAACCCATCGCGACGAACGGCTGCCACGTGCCGCGCTGAGCGGCCGGCGCGTACGTGATCGCGATGATCCGGCCGCCCGTGCTCATGAGGCCGGCGGCGTCGCGGACGGCGACGAGGAAGGCTTTGGCCTGCGAGTCCATCGCGTGATCCCAGGCCTCCAGCGTGATGTCCATCGGCTTCTGGTAGAACTGCGCTGCCTCCGGCCGTGCGTTGGCGACGAAGACGTCGAGGCTGCCGAACGCCTGACGGACTTCCCCGAACATTCGGTGGACGTCGTCCATGCGGGTAACGTCGGCCTGGACGAGGATGCCGTCGGCGCCGTGCTTGCGAACGCGCTCGAGCGTCTCCCTGGCGGCCGCCTGATTGACGTAGTAGTGGACGGCGACCTGGGCGCCGGCCTCGGCGAGCTTCAGGGCGATCCCGCGGCCGATGCCGCGCGACCCTCCGGTGACGAGCGCGCGCTTGCCTTTGAGGGACATATTTTTCTCCTTCCTGGATCCGGACGGGACCCTCGTGGCGGGGCCCTCGGATGACAGCACCGTTCACGTTCGTACGCAAGCGGCTTCCGGCCGGCCGGCCGCCGGGCCCGCGCGTTATACTGCGCGCCATGAGCTTCGTGAGCCATGTCGAGTGCACCGTGTGCGGTGAGCATCACGACGCCAAGCGCGTCCTGTCGGTGTGCGAGCGCTGTGGGCAGATGCTGGCGGTGCGCTACGATCTCGATCGCGTGAAGGCGAGTGTCACCAAGGACGCGCTCCGCGAGCGCGCGCCGGGGATGTACCGCTTCCGTGAGCTCACCCCGCTCGGCGCCGACGAAGAGCCGGTCAGCCTCGGCGAGGGTGGCACCCCGCTGCTGCCGCTGCGGAGGCTCGCCGCCGAGCTCGGGCTGCGACACCTCTGGGGCAAGGACGAGGGGCAGAATCCCACCGGCTCCTTCAAGGCCCGCGGCCTCGGCATGGCCATCACCAGGGCGCGCACGCTCGGCGCGCGCGGGTTCATCATCCCGTCTGCGGGCAACGCGGGCGGGGCGGCCGCCGTGTACGCCGCGCGCTGCGGACTGCCCTGCGCGGTCGTGGTGCCGCGCGGTACGCCGCCGGCGGCGGTGGCCGAGGCCGCTATCGCCGGCGCCACGGTGTTCACCATCGAGGGCTCGATCGCGACGGCGGGTAAGGTCGTGGCGAAGGCCGCGCCGGGGCTCGGATGGTTCGATCTCTCCACGCTGAAGGAGCCCTACCGGCTCGAGGGCAAGAAGACGATGGGCCTCGAGCTGGCGGAGCAGCTCGGCTGGACGATGCCGGACGTCCTTCTGTATCCGACCGGCGGCGGCACCGGTCTCGTCGGTATCCCGAAAGGTTACGAGGAGCTGCGCGCGATGGGCTGGCTGTCCGGGCCGCTGCCGCGATTCGTCGCCGTGCAGGCCGAGCACTGCGCGCCGATCGTCAAGGCGTTCCACGAAGGCGCTGAGACGACCACGCCCTGGGAGAACCCCACCACGCATGCGGCGGGGCTGCGCGTCCCGTCGCCCTTCGCCGGCCGCCAGATGTTGAAGATTCTGCGCGACACGCGAGGCGATGCCGTGGCCGTGAGCGAGGAAGCCATCCGCGACGCCCAGCGCCGGCTGGCGCGGGTGGAGGGCGTGTGGACCTCTCCCGAAGGGGCCGCCCTCGTGGCCGCGCTCGCGACGCTGCGGGCGCGCGGAGCAGTCAGCGCCGACGCGCGGGTCGTGCTGGTGCTGACGGGGGCGGGGCTCAAGTACGACGCGCCGCCGCTGCCGCCGCCCGTCGATCTGACCGGCTCGGATGACGCGGTGGTCGCGACGGTCGTGAGGAGGCTGTCGGCGCGGTAGCCCCCTGCCTGTTCGTGATAGCATCGGCCCTCTATCGCATCGCTCGCCCCAGGAGGCCGGTCAATGGCGATCGAGATCGGAAAGCTCAGGAACGTCGGGGTCGTCGGCCACGGCGGCGTCGGCAAGACGTCGCTCGTCGAGTCGCTGCTCTTCACCGCGGGCGGCCTGACGCGCCTGGGAAAGATCGACGACGGCACCACCACCACCGACTTCGATCCCGACGAGATCAAGCGCAAGATCTCGATCAATACCGCCGTCGCGTATTGCGACTGGAAGGGACACCACATCAACCTCGTCGACACCCCGGGCTACGGAGACTTCATCGCCGACGCACGGGCGGCGCTCCGCGTGGTGGAGGCGGCGGTGGTCGTGGTGGACGCGGTGGCCGGCGTGCAGGTCCAGACGGAGAAGGTGTGGAAGTTCGCCAGCGAGTACGACCTGCCGCGCGCGATCGTGGTGAATCGCCTCGACCGTGAGCGCGCCGACTTCTTCCGCACCCTCGAGTCGCTGACCCGCCGCCTCAAGGGGCGTATCGTGCCGCTGCACGTCCCCGTCGGCGAGGAAGGCGGCTTCAAGGGCTATGTCGACCTCGCCAAGATGAAGGCGTTCGTCTACGCCGACGGCAAGTCCACCGAGACGGAGGTCCCCGCCGACGTCGCCGACCGCGCGCGCGAGTGGCGCGAAAAGCTAGTCGAGGCGGCGGCCGAGACCGACGACGACCTGCTCTCGAAGTACCTCGAGGAAGGCGCGCTCGACGAGCCGTCGATGCTGAAAGCGCTCAAGACCGCCATCGGCCAGGGCAAGATCGTGCCCGTGCTGTGCGCGTGCGCGACGCGGACGATCGGCAGCCACCCGCTGCTCGACATGATCGTCCAGGAGTTCCCGTCTCCGGCCGAGCGCGGGGAGATCGCCGGCACCGACGTGAAGGGCAAGCAGGGCGCCGCCCGGGCCGTCGAGGCCAAGGCGCCGGCGGTTGCGCTGGTCTTCAAGACGCTGCAGGACCCGCACATCGGCAAGCTCTCGCTCTTCCGGGTCATGAGCGGCACCGTCAAGGCGGACACCACGCTGCTGAATCCCGCGCGCGGTGCCAGGGAGCGCATGGGCCACGTGGCCTGGCTGCAGGGCAAGACGCAGAAGGCGGTGGCCGACCTCGGGCCCGGCGAGATCGGCGTGGCCCAGAAGCTCAAGGAGACGCAGACGGGCGACACCCTCAGCGACGAGGCCCAGCCCTTCGAGCTGCCGCGCATCGTCTTTCCCGAGTCCGCGATCTCCTTTGCCGTGCAGCCGAAGAGCCGCGGCGACGAGGACAAGATCTCGAACGCCCTCGCGCGCATCGCCGAGGAGGACCCCACCGTCCACCACCACTTCGATCCGGAGACGAAGCAGCTCCTGATCTCCGGTGTCGGCAACCTCCACGTCGAGATGACGGTGGAGCGCATGAAGCGCAAGTACAACGTCGACGTCACGCTGCTGCCGCCGCGCATCCCGTACAAGGAGACGGTGAAGGGACGCGCGGAGGGGCAGGGCAAGTACAAGAAGCAGACGGGCGGGCGCGGCCAGTACGGCGACACGTGGCTGCGGGTGGAGCCGCTGACTCGCGGCGGCGGCTTCGAGTTCGTCGACGACATCTTCGGCGGCGCCGTGCCGCGCAACTTCATCCCGTCGGTCGAGAAGGGCGTGCGCGACTGCATGAAGAAGGGCATTCTCGCGGGCTATCCGATCGTCGACATGAAGGTTACCCTCTACGACGGCTCGTATCACGACGTCGACTCCTCCGACATGGCCTTCCAGATCGCGGCCTCGATGGGACTGCAGAAGGTGTTCATGGAGGCCCATCCGGTGCTGCTGGAGCCGGTCATGAACGTGGAGGTGACGACCCCGGCCGAGCACGCCGGTGACGTCATCGGCGACCTGAATTCCCGGCGCGGCCGCATCGTCGGGATGGAGCCGGCGGGTGAGACGGCCGTCGTGCGCGCGTCGGCGCCGATGGCCGAGATGCTGACCTACGAGCCCAGCCTGCGCTCCATGACCGGTGGCCGCGGCGCGTACGCGATGGAGTTCTCGCACTACGAGGAGGTCCCGCCCTTCATCGCAGACAAGGTCGTGAAGGAAGCAAAGACCGAGAAGGAGCGGGCGGAGAAGCATTGATCTTCCAGCAGCTGCTGAACGAGGAGTCCGGCTGTCTGTCCTACCTGATCGGCTGCGCCGAGGCGGGGCGCGCCGTCGTCGTCGATCCCGGACGCGACCGCGTCCACGACTACCTGCGCATCGCGAGGAAGAAAGGCCTCACGATCACCGACGTCGTCGAGACCCATACGCACGCCGACCATATCTCCGGCAATCGGGACCTCGCCGGCGCCACCGGCGCCACCATTCGCATTCACCGCGCCGCCGAGGCGGCCTTCGACCATGCGCCGCTCGCCGACGGCGATGTCGTCCGCCTCGGCAACGTCGAGCTGAAGGTCTGCCACGCGCCGGGCCACACGCCCGACTCGGTCTGCCTGCTCGTGACCGACCACACGCGCGGCACCGCGCCCTGGTTCGTGCTCACCGGCGACACGCTCTTCGTCGGCTCCGTCGGCCGCCCCGACCTCGGCGGCGCCCGGGCGGCGGAGGACATCTTCGAGAGCCTGCGGCGCGTGCTGCGGCCGCTCGACGACGGGATCGAGGTCTATCCCGGCCACGGCGCCGGCTCGGCCTGCGGGCGCGCGATGTCGGCCAAGACCGCCTCGACCATCGGCTTCGAGCGCCGCTTCAACCCCGCGTTCCGCTACGACTCGAGGTCGGCGTTCGTCGAGTTCCTGATGCACGACGTGCCGCCGAAGCCGGCCGCCTTCGAGACCATCGTCGCCAAGAACCGCGGCCTCCTGCCGCTCGTCGCGGCCAAGCCACGTCCATACGCGGCGCGCGAGGCCTGGGAGGCGATGCAGGCGGGCGCGGTGATGCTCGACCTGCGCGAGCCCGCCGTGTACGGCGAGCTGCACGCCGGCGGCGCGCTGAACGTGTGGATCGACAGCCCGCAGTTCGCGGAGCGCGTGGCCGGCTTCGTGCCCGCCGGCGCCCGGCTGCTGCTCACGACGTCGGCGCCGTCGGACGTCGAGCGCGCGGTGCAAGCGCTCTCGCGCGTCGGCATCGACGAGGTCGTCGGCTATCTGCAGTGGGGGATGATCGACTGGCGCGACGCGGGGCTGCCCGTCGAGACGGTGGGGCAGATCACCGTGCACGATCTGGCCGCCTGGCACGAGCAGGAGCAGGACGTCGTCGTCATCGACGTGCGCGAGCCGTTCGAGTGGCTCGAGGGTCACATCGCCGGCGCCGTGCACCTGCCGATGTTCGAGGCCGTGCGGCGCGCCGCGGAGCTGCCGGCCGGCCGCCCCAAGGCGGTGGTGTGCGCGGGAGGCCTGCGGTCGAGCACGACGATCAGCGCGCTCAAGCGCCAGGTAGGTGGTCCGTGGTTCAACGTCACCGGCGGCATGGGCGCGTGGCTGAAGGCGGGATACGGCGTGCGGCGCCCGACGCCGCCGTCGCGCACGTGACGGGGGCCCTCGAGGCCCAGCGCGAGGCGCTCTTTGGCCGGGCGTGGCCGGTCGGGGTCGCCGCCGTCGTCGTCGCCACCATCAACGTCTTCCTCTTCGCCTTCGACCGCCCGTGGACGGCCTCGGACGGCATGCGCAACTGGGGCGACTGGCTCTTCACCGGCCTTCGCCTCATCGACCGCCCCGACCTCGTCGCGCCGTGGCTCCACTCGGGCTCGCTGCTGAACCTCGGCGTTCTCCTCGGCGGCGCCGCCGCCGCCCTCTCGGCGCGCGAGTTCGCGATCCGGGTGCCTGCGAGCGGCGAGCTCGCCAAGGGGGCCGTCGGTGGCGGCCTGATGGGTGTCGGTTCCATGCTCGCTTTCGGCTGCAACATCGGCGGCTTCTTCTCCGCCATCAGCGCGCTGAGCCTGGCGGGCTTCGGCATGATGCTCGGGCTCGGCGTCGGCTCCGTGCTGGGGCTCCGGTACCTGCTCTGGGAGCTCGCGCACCGTCCCGACTGGTCGCGCGGCCGCGGCGACGCGCCGGCCGCGTCGGGACGCCGGCGTGTCGGCCGGCAACAGCCCCTCGGTGCCCTCATGCTGGCGGCGCTGGCGGCGGCGCCGTTCCTCTATGGCGTCGCCGGCTACCCCAAGCAGGGCATCGTCCTCCTGTTCGGCGGGGCCTTCGGCGTCGTGTTCCAGCGCTCGCGCTTCTGCCTGGTGCGCGCCTTTCGCGAGCCGTTCATGACGGGCGAGGCCTCGCACACACGGGCGGCGGCGCTGGCGCTGGTCCTCAGCACGCTCGGCTTCGCGATCCTGAAATACACCGACGCCAAGGACCGCGGCGAATGGGTCTTCGCCGCCGCCGGTGTCGGTGCGCTGCTGGGCGGCACGCTGTTCGGCGTCGGCATGACGCTGGCCGGCGGGTGCGGCGCCGGCTCCATCTGGCGCGCGGGCGAGGGGCAGGTGAAGCTCTGGGCCGCGCTCGGCACGTTCGCCGTCGGCGCTTCGCTCACGCGGCTGGCGCTGACCGAGTCAGGCGCGACGAGCAAGCTGGGCGTCGCGGTGTTCCTGCCGTCCGCGCTCGGCTGGGGCGGGGCGGTCGTCCTGGTCGTCGTCGTCATGGCCGCCTGGGCGCTGGCGGCGACGTGGAACGAAGACGCGAGAAAGTTCAGCGTACTCGACTGAACTTTTGTAACGTACCGGCGGACGACGGAGGCCAGGGCAGGCCATGGGGCAGCTGACGCGCAGGCAGTTCTTGAAATCGGCGAGCGGCGGCGTGCTCGCGGCGGCCGGTCTGAGCGGCTGCCGCACCGGCGCCGGGGAGATCGCGCCGGCGTCGGGCCGCCGCGTGGTGGTCGTCGGCGGCGGGTGGGGCGGTGCCACCGCCGCGAAGTACGTCCGGATGGCCGACCCCGCGGTCGAGGTGGTGCTCCTCGAGCCCAACAAGAACTTCGTGTCCTGTCCCTTCTCGAATCTGGTGCTGAGCGGCGTGCGGAAGCTTCCCTCGCTGACGTTCGATTACGACGGCCTCCGCACCCGCGGCGTGACGCTGCGTCACGAGCCGGCGCTCGCCATCGACGCCGACCAGCGGCGGGTCCGTGTCGCCGACGGCTACCTCGGCTACGACCGACTGATCCTCTCGCCCGGCGTCGACTTCCAGTGGGAGCAGGTCGAAGGGCTGCCGGCGGCGAAGGAGACCGTGCTGCACGCGTGGAAGGCCGGCCCGCAGACGGTGGCGCTCGCGAAGCAACTTCGAGACATGCCCGATGGCGGCGTGGTGGTGATGACGGTGCCGCCGGCCGCGTACCGCTGTCCGCCCGGGCCGTACGAGCGCGCCTGCCAGCTCGCGTGGTTTCTGAAAACGCAGAAGCCAAAATCCAAGCTCCTGGTGCTCGACGCCAATCCGAACGTCGTCTCCAAGGCTGCCCTGTTCCGCGCGGTGTGGCAGGCATACCCGAACCTCGAGTACCGCGCGTCGAACAAGGTGGTGAAGGTCGACCCGGCCAGGCGCGAGGTCACCACCGAGTTCGGCGACGTCGTCCGCTACGACGTCGTCAACCTGATCCCGCCCCAGCGCGCTGCCAGCATCGCGGTGGAGGCCGGCCTCGTCGGCGCCGACAAGCGCTGGTGCGAGGTCGATCACGTGACCTACGAGTCGCTGAAGGCGAAGAACGTCCACGTCATCGGCGATGCCACCATCGGCCTGCCCGTCCCGAAGTCCGGCACCATCGCCAACGCGCAGGGCAAGATCGCGGCCGCTTCCGTCGTGAGCCTGCTCAATGCGCGGCCGGTGGCGCCGATGCCGCCGCTGAACACCTGCTACTCGTGGATCAGCGATCGCGAGGTGATCGCCGTCGTCAACGCCTATCGGATCGACAACGGCAAGGTGGTCCAGATCGAGCAGAAGCTCACGCCGGGGCCGTCGACGGTCTGGGCGGATCACGCGATGGCGTGGGCCACCAACATCTGGAGCGACATCCTTGTTTAACGTTGGGGGCCCCGAAATGGCCCCCCATACCCCCCAACGCTCGGCGCGCCCCGGCGAAGCCGTGGCGCGCCTCGATCACCGTTCCTTGGTGGCCGCGGCGGCGGTTGTCGCTTTCATGCTCGTCGCCGGCGTCGCGGTCGCCGGGCCGCTCGATGCGCCCGGGTACGCGAAGGCGTTCGCGTGCAGCGCGTGTCACGGGCTCGGCGGCAACAGCCGTGCGGGGGCCACGCCGGTGCTGGCGGGGATGCCGACCTGGTATTTCAAGAAGGCCATCGAGGACTACGCGAGCGGCCGCCGCGTGTCGCCGGAGATGGAGCCATTCGCCAAGATGGTGAAGGAGCAGGGCGTCGACGACGTGGCCGGCTATTTCGCCGCGCAGCCGCGCGCCCCGCTGGACGTGAAGGTCGAGCGCAGCGCCGTGGCCAGCGGGCGCAAGGCGGCGGTGGTGTGTGCGGGCTGTCACGGCGACGAGGGCCGCGGTGACCAGGCGCGCGGCGTGCCGAGCCTGCAGGGCCAGCCGGTCGGCTATCTGAAGAACCAGATGCTGCTGTTCAAGACCGACAAGCGCAGCCCGGGCGACGCCGCGCTCGCGAACATGAAGGCGATCATGAAGAGCATCGATGACGCGACGCTGGCCAACCTGGCTGCGTACTACGCGAGCCTCGGGAGGTAAAGTCGGCCGCGTCGTGCCGCTCGCATTCGCGGCCGTCCTCTTCGTGCTGGGAGGCCTCGGGGCCTTCGTCTCCGGCCTCATCGGCGTCGGCGGCGCCATCGTCATGATCCCCCTGCTTCTCTACGGCCCGCCGCTGCTCGATGTCGGAGCGCTCGACGTGCGGAGCGTGGCCGCCATCACCATGGTGCAGGTGTTCGTCGCCTCCGTGTCCGGGATGATCGCGCACGGCCGGCACCGTGCGGTGAACCGCCGCCTGGCGCTGGTGGGCGGCGGCG
>JBIOXS010000139.1:0-5105 GCA_044869815.1 Candidatus Rokuibacteriota bacterium
ACCAGCCGGACCGCGCGTTCTCGCAGCTCGTCCGGGTACTTCTTCGGGGCAGGCATCGCAGACTGACTTCCTCTCCCCAGGACAGAATCCTGGCTTCAAGGACTCCGCGAAACCCGGCCTGGCTCAACCCGCGTCAGGCGCTGACCGATGAGGTCGCGCACCAATGACGACGTGACGGTCACGGCGAATGTCCCGGCGGCTTTGTCGACGGTGACAGTTCCGAAGAAGGCTTCGTACCCGTTCCTCGTGTACGGCGTGTCCGGAGCGTTGGGGTCGGGGTTCATGGCCTGCACCGACATGGTGCGGGACCTGGTGAAGATGATCTGGCCGGAGTAGGGCACGCGTTGGAGGTTGCCTTCGGTGCCGGTCTCCAATGAGGTCATGCGCCACTCGCCAACGAGGCGGCCCATGCCGCGATCACGCGTGCTGGCCTGGGTGAACGGAGGCGCGGACGCCAGGAGCGTAAGCACAAGCGCAAGCGCGAGCGGGGCGATCTTGATCTTCGTTGTCATGCTTCGTGAGTTCCCTTCTTTCACGGATGGTGCGCCCGGGAACCGTGGCCGGATACGAACGGGCGCTGTCTCGATCGGGGTCCATATGTATCCGAGGTCGAGCGGAACTGGGAGACCCTGCCGTTACCTGTATTGGCAGGGTCCGTCAACGCGCTCCCACGGAGTGGTTGAGTCGGGATCGTGAAGCCCTCGTCATCATCGCCGCCGTCGTGGCGGCGGCCATCGCCGGACGCGTCGTGACGCAGTCGTCCGGAAGCGGCGCGCCCGGGGGCAGCCAACGTGCCGTGCGACATCGCCTGCCGGCGCGCTACACCGAGCCCAGCCGAACGCGCAGGTAGA
The DNA here is from genome assembly GCA_044869815.1 of Candidatus Rokuibacteriota bacterium. Classification (GTDB taxonomy): domain Bacteria; phylum Methylomirabilota; class Methylomirabilia; order Rokubacteriales; family CSP1-6; genus AR12. The sequence continues at coordinate 852 of JBIOXS010000139.1, forward strand.
CCATCGCCTCCTTAGTTCGCGATCCGCCCTCGCGCGTCGCCTAGTGGACTACTTCGAGGGATTCCTGTCCATGAACGGCGACAGCTGGACGGCGGGGCATCTTCGCGGCCGGGACCAGTCCGGCGAACCGCCAGTGCCCTCGCGACCGCGGTCAGGAGAGCCGAATACGGCACCGGGGACTTCACGCTGTATGCCGCCACCGGCGCCGCGGACATCGCGTACGAGCCGATGCGCCGCCAGATCGCGGCGATGCGCCGCCATCCCGAGGTGTTCCGCCGTGACTTCAGGCCCCGCCGGCGCCTCTCGCGCAGCCGCCTGAATAACCTCAGGTCCGCGTTTCCCGACGGCGTGCTGCCGGCCATCGACGTCTTCGAGGTGGGTGGGGCCTATTTCGTCGAGGACGGGCACCATCGCGTGGCGGTCGCCCGCGAACGAGGCGCGGAGTTCATTCGACGCCGAATTGACGCGCCTGGAGACCGAGTACGAGATCGGCCCCGAGGTTGATGTCGCTGAACTGCTCCATACCGAGCAGCATCGGAAGTTCATGCTCGAGACGGGTCTCAGCCGTTCGCGGCCGCAGGCGGTGATCGAGTGCACGTTCGCGGACGGCTACCCGCAGTCGAGGAGATCATCAAGGCTCATGGGTACGGTCTCGCTCGGCGGAGCGGTGTGGTGCATCATAATCCCGCCCAGCGACGCGGCCGACGAACGGGCCGAGCGTTTCGAGCGCGTCAATGCGGTCAATCTCCGCGGCGTGTGGAACTGCATGAAGCATGAGCTGCGCCAGATGCGCGCGCAGGGCAGCGGCGCGATCGTCAACTGCTCCTCGTTGGGCGGGGCTCGTCGGCGTTCCCGGTCGTGCGTCCTACCACGCCACCAAGCACGGCGTCATCGGTCTCACCAAGAGCGCGGCGCTCGAGTACCCGCCGCGCGGGGTCCGCATCGATGCCGTCTGCCCCGGGCACGATCGAGACGCCGATGGTGACCGACATGATCGCCAAGGGCGAGCTCAGCGTGCCAGAGGCGGTCGCCAACCAGCCGATCGGTCGCCTCGGTCGCGGGGACGAGATCGCCGCCGCGGTGCTGTAGCTGTGCAGCTCGGCAGCGAGCTTGGTGGTCGGCGTCGCCCTGCCCGTGGACGGCGGCGACACCGCACAGTGACGCGAAGGCAACCGTCCTCGAACCCGCGCTCGCGTCAAGCCAGCGGCGTGCCGGTGTAGCGCGCGAGCGCGACGAGCAGATCGTCTTGAAATCGCGGGTCCAGGACCGCGGGATGCGGAGTACGGCGCCGCTGGTGGAACCAGTAGCCGCCGCTGCTGCGCGCCTCCGCTTCGTCGCTGGTGGCGAGCCACTCCTGGGTCAGGTGCCCGAGCCGGAGGTCGTCCGAGGCTCCCGGGCCGCCCATTCTGGTTGGCACCCAGCCGGGATCGACGGCGTTGCTGTACACGTCGGGCCAGATCCGAGCGACCGCGACAGCGAGCGTGGTGACGAAGAGCTTGCTGTCGGTGTAGGAGCCGGTCGCGTGTTGTCCGGTCCAATCCATGCGGGCGACATCGGGTCGTCCGCCGTGGTGCATGTCGCTGCTGAGATACACCAGTCGCTGCGGGCGATCGATGAGTGCGGTGAGCAGGTACGGGGCGACGACGTTGACCGGCAGGACGTGTGGGCCGCTGTAGACGCCGGCGTTGTGGATCACCGCGTCTAGCACGCCAAGCCGATTGACCTGATCGGCGACGTCCCGGATCTGTTCTACGTCGGCCAGGTCACCGACGACCGCTGACGCGCCGCGGCCGAGGAGCGCGTCGGCGGCGGCCAGTCGCTCGGCGCAGCGGACGTGGATGACCACCTCGTGACCGTCGTCGAGCAGGGTCTGCGCAGCTGCCCAACCCAGCCCGCCGGCGGAGCCAGTGATGAAGGTGCGTGCCATCTACACGCGCGCGGCGGAGTACTCCTCGTCGGTGACGTGCCGGCCCCAGGACACAGCCCGCCCGCCCTCGCCGGAGTCGTCGGCCTCCTGCATCGCGAGGTGGGTCACGAAGCGGTTGGGTGCGGCGCCGTGCCAGTGATTCGCGCCGGCCTCGAAGCAGACGCGGTCGCCGGGCTTGATGACCTCGATGGGGCCGGCTTCGCGCTGGCAGAGACCGATGCCCTCGGTGACGAAGATGGTCTGGCCGAACGGGTGCGTGTGCCAGGCGGTGCCGGCTCCGGTGGTGAAGTGGACGAGCGCGGCGCCCACGCGGGAGGGCTCAGTGGGGTTGGTGACCGTGTCGATGAAGACCGTGCCGGTGAACCAGTCGGCGGGACCTTGGTTCGTGTCGAGCGAGTTGCGAGTGATTTGCATTGCAATGACTCCTGGGGTCAGGCGGTCACCGGGCGTGGTGCTCGGGTGGCGCCGATAGTGGTCAGGCAGGCGAGGGCGGCGAGCGCGCCGTAGCCGAGCGCGATCTCGAACAGGCTCAGCGATCGCGAGAGCTGTCCGGCGATGAGGTTGGGAATTGCCGCTCCGCCGTAGGAGATGAGGTAGATGGCCGACAGCAGCCCGGCGCGGTCGGCCGGGCGGGCGCTGGTGAGGAGGGCGCGCATGCTGCCGGCGAAGGCGACGCCTTGCGCGGTGCCGGCGATGGCGCTGGCGGCGATGAAGGGCACGACGGCGCCGGCGTGCATGGCGAGGAGCAGCACGACGACGGCGAGCGTGAAGACCGTGATGCCGATGCGCTGCGCGGCCGCGGCTGACGTGCGGCCGGCGAAGGGGGCACCGATCGCGCTCGGCGCCATGAACGAGGCGAAGACGACGGCGGCGATGAGGGCGCTGTTTGTGCCGAGTTGCTCGGCGGTGATGGACGGTCCGAAGGCTTGGTAGAAGCCGCCGAGGGCCCAGGTGGCGACGAATGTCGCGCTTGCCGCCGGCAGCAGCGCTCGGGCCGCGGGCGGGACCCGGATCTGCGGGCGCAGGGACGCGATGGCGCCGGTAGCGCGGGAGACCGTTTCCCGGCTGACCGCGATGAGCGCCCCGCACGCCGCCAGGATGCTCGCGGCGATCAGGTAGATCAGCGTTCGTGGCTCGGGTCCGTACTCGGCGAGCGCGCCGGAGCCGAGGGCGCCGAGGGTCAGGCCGACCATCGGCGAGCCGGTCATCACGGCGCTCGCGAGCCACGCGGGTGAGGCGGGCGCGCTGTCGACGACGAAGGCGGCCAACGCGCTCGAGGCGAGTCCGGCGCCGACGCCTTGAAGCACGCGCCCCGCGATCAGCGGCGCCACGCTGTGCACCTGGGTCAGCACGAGGCAGCCCGCCGCCGTGATCGCCAGCGCGGCGAGGCACACCGGGCGCCGGCCGGCATGGTTGGACACGCGGCCGAGCACGAGCAGGACCGCCATGATGGAGATGAAGTACGAGACGGCGGTCAGGGCCAGGTCGGCGTGCGTCAGTCCGTCCGTCCGCCGGTAGACGTCGTAGAGCGGGATCGGGCTCGCCGAGGCCGCGAAGACGGCAACCAGCGAGCCCGACGCGGCAAAGAAGCCGATGCGCGAGCGGGCAGTCACTCCGATCGCTCTTTGCCGGGAAGAAGCTTGAGCGTCGTCGCGCGTGCCTGCGGGCTGATCATCGGCCCGACGTAGGAGGGGTAGCGGCCATACTTGGCGCCGTACTCGGCGTCGACGGCGTCGTTGATCTCCTCGTCGGCGTCGAGCAACGCCACGTCGCGGTCGATCCGGCCCGCCCGGATGCGCGCGGCGTGCGACGCCTGCACGGCGCGGAACCAGCTCCCGCTCGTTCCGCGCCAGGACCGGATGTAGAGCTCGTCGCCGGTGCGCACGACCCAGATCGGCAGGAACTTGCGCAGGCTGCCGCCGGCACGGTGGGGAGCGATCTCGAGCTCCTCGGCGGCGCCGATGCGGTCGAGCTCGTCCGCCGTCCAGGCCGCGGCGGTCACGGCTGGACCAGCACCTTGATCGACTCGCGCTCGGCCATCGCGCGGTAGCCGTCCGGCACGCCGCCCAGGCCGACGGTGCGGTCGAACACCCTGCCGGGTGCGATGCGACCCTCGAGGATGTCCGGCAGCAGCTCCTCGATGTAGGCGCGAACGGGAGCCGGGCCGCCGCCGATGTGGACGTTGCCGAAGAAGGCGGGCTGCGAGGCCGGAGTCGTCTCATCCTGCGGCACGCCGACGCGGCCGATATGGCCGCCGGCGCGGGCAACGCCGATCGCGGTGTCCATGGAAGCGCCGTGGCCGACGCACTCGAGCACGGAGTGGGCGC
>JBIOXS010000140.1:0-14203 GCA_044869815.1 Candidatus Rokuibacteriota bacterium
TGATGAGGCCCCAGTCGACCACGGCCATGTGGAAGAACTCGTTGATCCCGATGGCCAGCGTCTTCAGCTCGTCCTGGCCGATCAGCACCAGCGCGAAGAGGAAGTCGTTCCAGGCCACGATGAAGGCGAAGATCGCGGTGGCGATGATGCCGGGCAGCGCCAGCGGCATGACGATGTAAGCGAGCGCCTGCGCGCGGTTGGCGCCGTCGATCAGCGCGGCGTGCTCGAGCTCCAGCGGGATCGACTGGAAGAACGCGCGCAGGATCCACAGCGCATACGGCAGCGCGAACGAGATGTAGGTCAGCGCGAGGCCGAGGATCGAGTTGACCAGCCCGAACTGCCGCGCGAGCAGGAAGAGCGGCACCAGCATGATGATCGGCGGAAACATGTAGGCGAGCAGCGTGAGGCGCGCGACGAGCGTGCGCCCCCGGAACGCATACCGCGTCAGGCTGTAGGCGCCGATGACGCCGGCCACGATGACGATGACGGTCGTCAGCGCGGAGACGATCACCGTGTTCTCGAAGTAGGTCCAGAAGTTCGTCTCGTAGAAGAGCTTGCGGTAGGCGCGCAGCTCCCACTCGTGCGGCCAGAACGTCGGCGGCGAGGCGAGCAGCTCGTGACTGACCTTGAGCGAGGAGACGACCATCCAGTAGAGCGGAAATGCGCAGAAGGCGAAGAGTCCCAGGCGGAGCGTCCAGGCCGCCGTCCGCCGCCCGCGCTCACGCATCCTGTTCCTCCTCGGCGGGCGGGAACGCGACGAAGTAGATCGTCACCGCCATGAGCAGCAGCGCGAGCATGATGTTCGAGAGCGCCGCCCCCATGCCCGCCTGGTAGTAGGTGAACGAGCGCTGGTAGGTGAAGACGGGCAGCGTCCGGATCGCCTCGCCGGCGCCGCCGCCGAATCCCAGCAGCCACGGCACGTCGAACTTGGTGAACATCCAGATCCCGCGCAGGAGCAGGACGATCAGCAGCACGTTGCGGAGCTGCGGCAGCGTCACGTGGAAGAACTGCCGCACGGCCGACGCGCCGTCCACGCGGGCGGCGTCGTAGAGCTCGGGCGGGATCGTCTGCAGCCGCGCCAGCACGTTCACCAGCACGAACGGAAAGAAGGTCCACACGGAGAGCACGATCAGGACCAGCATGATCGTGCCGTGGCTCAGCCAGGCCTCCGGCATGCCGGGGATGTGCAGCGTGCCGAGCACGTACGGGATCACGCCGTAGAGGTCGTTCATCAGCCAGCGCCAGACGAACACGGCGATGACGGTGGGGATCATGTACGGAAACAGCGCCACGCCGCGCAGGAAGTCGCACCCCGCGAAGCGCTGGTGGAGGATGAGCGCGCCGGCGACGCCGGCGACGATCTGCAGCGCCGTGCTGCCGACGGCGTACACGGTCGCCAGCCAGGCGCTGCGCCAGAAGTCGGGATCGCTGAGCATCTGGGTGTAGTTGCCGAGACCGACCCAGGTGCTCGTGGCCCGCAGCGAGTGCTTGGCGTAGAAGCCGAGCCACACGTTGTAGCCGACGGGGAACAGCGTGAACGCGAGCACCAGCAGCACGGAGGGCAGCAGCAGCCCGACGCCGATCCACGCCTCGCGGCGGTGGCGCGAGGCGCGGCCCGGCGTGTGCTCCGACGGAACCGCGAGCGTGTCGGCGCGGACGCTCGTGGCTTACTTCGCCTTGCCGATGATGTCGCGGAGGATCTTGTCGCTGGCTTCCTTCGCCGCCACCTTCGGATCTTTCCCGCGCTCCACCACGCCCATCACCATGTCGGCCAGGATGGGCGCCGCCGCGACGTCACCGATCCACGGGATCAGCATGTCCTGCGCGTTGCAGACGAGCAGCGGATGCGCGCGCCCCATCTCCACCCACTTCAGCTGCGCGTCGAGCCACGGCTTCCAGCGCTTGCGCTCGGGATGGTTCAGGTAGCTCGAGTCCTGGAAGTCCGACTTGTAGATGGACAGGATGTGCACCGGCACCGAGTCGCAGTGCTTGCGGTAGTTCTCCGGCTTGAAGAAGAACTTCAGGAACTCCCGCGCCGCCGCCTTCTCCTCCGCGGGCGCATCCGCGTAGATCACCCACGGCTCGTTGTCGAACTGGGTCAGGGGCGCCTTGCCCATCGGCCCCGTGGTCTTGGGCCACACCTGGAACACGTCGGGATTGCGCTTGTCGGGCGGCGCGTACTGATCGATGTAGCCTGCCGTGCGGCCCCACATGAGCACGGAGGCGGTCTTCCCCGTCGCCCACGCCGAGAGCGTCTCGAGGTAATCGTGCGACGCCCAGCCCGGCGGGAGCATCGGCTTCAGCTTCTTCCAGAACTCCAGCATGCCGATGACCTGTGGACTCTCGAGCGCGGGCTGTCCCTTGGCGTCGAAGAGGCTGCCCCCGTTGGCGCCCGTCCACATGTAGACGTCCTCGTTGACGAAGAACGGGATGCCGGCCAGCGCCAGCGCGTAATGCTGCGGCGCCTTGTTGAGCTTCGGCAGGTCGCGCAGCCAGTCGTCCCACGTCTTCCAGCTCTGCGGATTCACCCCGGTGCCGCTCAGGTAGTCGCCGCGGCCGCCGTAGATCTCGGCGCCCCACGCGTGCGTGATGCCCCAGTACTTGCCGTCCGGATACTTCAGCCACCGGAGCACCGACGGGAAGATCTTGTCCTCCCCGATGGCCTTCACGATGTCGTCCACCGGCTCGATGAGGCCCTTGGCGCGGAACGACGTCACCACGTACGTCTGCGTGTGCGACGCAGTCGGCGGGCTCTTGGCGGCCATCGCGGCCTGGAGCTTTCGGTCCATGTCGCCCCAGCCCATGCCCTCGGCGCGCACCTCGATGTCCTTGTGCAGCTTGTGGAAATCGTCGACGATCGCCTTCATCGCCGCGCGCGTCGCCGGGTTGGGCTCCGTGTCCCACGTCGTCACGACGACCTTCTTCTGCGCCCGGGCCGGCCGGGCGCTCGCGACCACCGAGGCCGCCGTCGCGCCGGCCGCCGTCGCACCCAGCCGCGCGAGGAACTGCCGACGATCGAGGCTGCCTTCCTTCCGCTCCTTGACCAGGCGCTTCAGGTCCATGGTGTGGCTCCTTTGTGGGGCGACATCTTACACGAGCGTCGCCGTTACATGCCGAGGTAAGCCTTCCGGACGAGATCGCTGTCGCGGAGGTCGTCGCTCTTCCCTTCCAGCACGACGCGGCCGGTCTGCAATACGTAGCCGCGGTCGGCGAGGTCGAGGGCGGCGGGGACGTTCTGCTCGACGAGAAACATCGTGAGGCCCTCCGTCTCGTGCAGCCGCCGGAGCGAATCCATCACCGCGTCCACCAGCCGCGGCATGATCCCGAGGCTCGGCTCGTCGAGCATCAAGAAGCGCGGACGGGACATCAGCGCCCGTGCGATGGCGAGCATCTGCGCCTCGCCGCCACTGAGCGTTCCCGCGCGCTGGCGGGCGCGCTCGCGGAGCACGGGGAACAGCGCGTGGATACGCTCGAGCATCTCCTGCCGGTGGCGGGGATCGGCGTTGCGGTAGCTCCCCAGCGTGAGATTCTCGGCGACGCTCAGACGGCTGAAGAGCCGGCGGCCCTCGGGCACGAGGGCGACGCCGAGCTCGACGCGGTCGGAGGCGTCGACGGCGCGGAGCGATTCGCCGGCGAACGTGACGTCCCCCGCCTGCGGCGCGACGAGACCGGCGATGGCCTTGAGCAGCGTGGTCTTGCCGGCGCCGTTGGCGCCGATGAGCGCCACCACCTCTCCGGGCCGCACGCGCACCGACACGCCCTGCAGCGCCCGCACGCCTTCCCCGTAAGCGACGTGCAGATCGCGCACCTCGAGGAGACTATCGGGTGCCACGCCGTTCGCCGAGATACGCGCTGATGACGAGCTCGTTGCGCACGATGTCCTCGGGCGCGCCGTCGGCGATCTTCGTGCCGTAGTCGAGGACGACCACGCGGTGCGACAGCGGCATGACGACCTCCATGACGTGCTCGACGACGCAGATCGTGATGCGTAAGTCCTGATGGATGCGGCGCACGAGCTGCACGGCCATGGCGGCCTCGAACGGTGTGAGACCCGACATCGCCTCGTCGAGCAGGAGCAGACGCGGCCCCGTGGCCAGCGCCCGCGCGATCTCGAGCCGCTTCTTGTCCGCGAGCGTGAGGGTGGCCGCCAGCATGTCGGCCTTGCCCTCGAGCCCCGTGAAGTCGATGAGCTCCCGCGCGCGGGCGCGGGCCTCGCTCACCCGATTCGTGCGCTTGAGCGCCCCGCACACGACGTTGTCGAGCGCCGTCATGCGTCCGAACGCGCGCACCATCTGCCACGTCCGCGCCACCCCGAGGCCGCAGATCGTCTCCGGCCGCATGCGCGTGATGTCGGTACCGTCGAAGCGGAGGCGCCCCTCGTCGAGATGCATGTAGCCGGTGATGCAGTTGAAGAGCGTGGTCTTGCCGGCGCCGTTCGGGCCGATGAGGCCGACGATCTCGCCGGTCTCGACGGCCAGGGACACGCTCTTGTTGGCGACGAGACCGCCGAAGCGCTTCGTCGCCGACTCGACGGTGAGGAGTGCCGCCATCACGCCCGGCTCAGCCAGCGGCCCCACGGCAACGACAGCAAGCCGGTCGGACGGAACGCCGCGATGAGAACGATGATGAGGCCGTAGACGATCAGGTCGATGCCGCGGCCGGCGAGCGGGCCGGTGCCGAGGGTCGTGCTCATGATCTGTGAGATCGGGATCAGGATCACCGCGCCGAGCACCGGCCCCCAGAGCCGGCCGATGCCGCCCACCACCGTGGCCATGATCGGCAGCGTGCTCCAGTTGAGCTCGAGGACCTGCTCCGGGAACACCGACAGCGCCCAGAAGGCGTACAGCACGCCGGCGGCGGCGAAGACCGCGGCCGTGACGCTGCGCGCGACGACCTTGTAGAGCCGGCTGTCGATGCCGATGCCCTCGGCGGCCTCCTGGTCATCGCGGACAGCGCGGAAGTAGTAGCCGAGCTTCGAGCGCTCCACGGCGGCCATGAGCGCGAGCGTGATGGCGAAGAGAACGAGCGCGCTGTAGTAGTACCCGAGCGCCTTCGTCGGTCCCGAGAACTGCAGCGACAGCGCCGTCGCCACCACGCCGGAGTGCGGCTTGACCGGGATGAAGAGGCCCTGGCTGCCGCCGATGAATTCCCAGGTGGCGCCGATGGGCTGCGCGATCATCCAGATGGCGACCGTCGCGATGGCGAAGTAGTGGCCGCGCAGCCCGGTCAACGGATAGGTCAGCACCGCGCACAGCGCCACGGCCACGACGATCGCGGCCAGCATGCCGAGCCAGGCCTCGACGCCCCGATGCACGAAGAGCAGGGCGGCCACGTAGGCGCCGATCGCGAAGAACACCTGCGGCCCGAAATCGAACTGCCCGGCCCAGCCGCCGATGACGTTCCAGCCGAGGCCGAGCATCGCGTTGAGCAGGACGAGAAAGCCGACCGTCTGGTAGTACGTGTAGCCCTGCAGCTGCAACGGAATCGGATAGACGATCGCCGCCACCGCGCCCAGCACGAGGGCGATCCGCGCCACGCTAGAACCGCCCGAAGAGGCCCTGCGGCCGGAACAGCCCGATCAGGAGGTAGGAGCCGAACACGAAGGCGTCCTTGAACGCCGGCGGAAGATAGACGACCGTCACGCTCTGGATCACGCCGACGACGAGGGCGGCGAAAAGCGTGCCGAGAATGCTGCCGAACCCGCCGAGCGCGACGATGGCGTACGCCAGCACCGTGAACTGCAGCCCCACCTGCGGATACACGGCGAAGAAGTTGAAGAGGATGGCGCCGGCGATGGCCACGAGGGCGGCGCCGAGCCCCCAGGCGACGGCGAACATCCGCTGCGGCCGGATGCCGACGAGTCGCGCGGCCTCGCGATCCTCGCTGGTGGCCTGCAGCGCCAGCCCGAACTCCGTCCGCTCGATGAGCAGGTAGAGCGCGAGGAAGATCACGAGCGCCAGCCCCGCCGCCGCCAGCAGCGGCGCGCCGAACGTGAGGCCGAGCAGCTGGAGCTTCGTTCCGCTCAGCCGCGTGAGGAAGCTGTCGCCGACGAAGCGGAAGTCGCTCGTGAACCCGGCCACCACGGCGTTCTGCAGCAGGAAGAGCAGGCCGATCGTCGCGAAGATCTGCGTGAACGGATCGCCGCCCTGCACACGCCGCATCAGAAGCCGGTAGACGAGCGTGCCGAACCCGTACATCACGAGCCCGAGCGGCACGATCGATAGCAGCGGGTCGAGCCCGACGGCGACGGTCAGCCACCACGCGCCGAACATGCCGAGCATGAGGAACTCGCCGTGGGCGAAGTTGATCATCTCCATGAGCCCCCAGATGATCGTGAGACCCACCGCCACCAGGGCGTAGAGGAATCCCATCTGAAGGCCATTGACGATGGCCTGGGCGAGCTCGGTCATCGGCGTGTGCCGCTCAGGACGCGGGCTTCGGCTTGCTGTCGCGCTCCTGCCAGCTCGGATTCGGATAGACCGCCTTGAATCCCGCCTTGCTCGCGAGATCCCACGGCCACAGCGTGTGCTTCTCGCCGTCCCAGCCGATCTGCGTCACCACGCCGGTGGCCAGCGTGTTCTGCTGGTTGTCGTCGAACTTGATGCCCTTGTAGTCGATGATCAGCTGCTCCGGGCCCATGTTGGTGTCGCGCGCCGCCCTGGCGAGGGCGGCCGGCTCCACGGACTTCGCCCGGTTGATCACGTCGGCCATCCAGAGCAGCCCGGTGATCTCGCGCATCGCCAGCTCGCCCATGCTCTGGCCGCGGCTGTACTTCTTGTAGATCTCGTTGACCTTCTTCCAGCTCGCGCGCTCGTGCACCAGGTCGATCGCCGTCGGGTCGCGCCCGAGCCAGCCCGCGCCGCCGTTCGTCTTCTTCTGCGCCTGCAGCCACGTCTCGTCGGAGTAGGCGCCGTTGCTGGTGGCGATCACCTTCGGCGTCCATCCCGCACGCTTGGCGTCGTTCTGGAAGACGGTGGTGTCGGCCGTGTACTGCACGAAGAACAGGACGTCCGGGTTGGCCGCTTGCAGGCGCTGCACCTCCGAGGCCAGCGTCGTGCCGCCCGTCTTCGTGGTGAGATCGAGCACGATCTGATAGCCGGCCTTCGGCGCCAGCTCGGTGGCGACCTTGCGGTTGTCCTGGCAGAAGAGGTTGTCGCACGTGAAGAGCGCGATCGTCTTGAGGTCACCGGGGCCACCCCGCTCGCGCCACTCCTTCAGGAAGGAGAACACGCTGGCGACCATGGTCTTGTCGTTCGGCCCGGTGCGCCAGAACCACTTGAGCCCCTTCTCGGTCAGCGTCGGCGAGGCGCACGCGTGGCACGTGAGCGGCAGGCCGGCGCTCTCCACCACCGGCTGGATGATCGACGTGATGCCGCTCGTCCCTTCCCCGTTGATCCAGTGGACCTTGTTCACGGAGATGAGCTGCTCGACGATGGTCCGCGCCTGCTCGCCGCGGCTCTGGTCGTCGCGCACGATGAACTTGATCGGCGCCCCGCCGAGGCCCGAGAAGCCCTTGCCGGGCCCGAGCGGCACCTGGAGATCGGCATAGTCGTTGTTGACGATGTCCTCCACCGTCTGCGCGGACCAGAGGTACTGCTGCCCGTAGTTCGCGAAGGTCCCCGTCAGGGGCAGCACGGAGCCGATGAGCACCTCGCTCACGTTGGCGGCGCGCGCCGTCGGGAAGCCGACGATCGCGCCGGTGATCAGCACGGCAAGCACGATGATCGCCACGAAGAGACGTCGCATGCGAGTCCTCCCCGGAGTAGTCGCGTCGATGGGCGCCTATCGTATCAGAGGCCTCTCGGCGAGGTTGTAGAGACGGGCGCAGTTGTCCCAGAGGATCTTGGCCTTGGTCTTGTCGCTCACGCCTTCCAGCGCGACGAACTCCTTCATCGCGTCCGGGAAGAGCCCGTCGGAGTGCGGATAGTCCGTCGAGACGACGATGTTGTCGTCGCCGATCGCGTCCACCACCTGGCGGAGCACCTTCTCGTCGGCGTCGGTGGCGACGTAGCACTGGCGGTAGAAGTACTCGCTCGGCAGCCCCGTGATCTGCACCTCGGAGCCCGGGCCGAACTTCTCCCACGCCTCGTCCAGGCGCCAGAGCCACCACGGCAGCCAGCCGCACGTGCCCTCGAGGAACGCGCAGCGGAGACGCGGGTGGCGCTCGAGCACGCCGCCGGCGGCCATGCTCGCGAAGGCGAACATCAGCTCGACGGGATTGCGGCCGGCCACGCCGATCACCCGGCCGTTCGGGGTGTCGAGATAGCGCCGAGCGATGTCGTCACGCAGCGAGGACTGGCCTGTCGGATGAAAGCCGATCGGCACGCCCAGCTCCTCGATCGCGTCCCAGAGCGGCTCCAGCGCGGGGTCGTGGACGTGCCGGCCGTTGACCGGATTCGGATTGCCGATGACAGCCACCGCGCCCAGCTCGCGCACGGCGCGCCACGCCTCGCGCGCGGCGAGCGCCGGATCGTGGAAGGCGACCTGGGCGGCGAATTTCAGGCGGGTCGGCGCGTACTGGCAGTAGTCGTACGTCCAGTTGTTGTGAGCGCGCGCCAGCGCATCGGCCACGTGCGGATCCAGCTCGTCGTGCATCTGCACCTGGCGGCCGCGCGTGCCATAGAGCACCGCGACGTCGATGCCCTCGATGTCCATCGCCTGCACATGCGACTCGGCGTCGTAGCCCCGGGCGTGCGCGATCTCGTAGTGAGGTGAGCGCGCGAACGCGCGCCGCTGGAGGTCCTTGCCGACGACCGCGGAATGCGGCCGTTTGGACATCTCGCCGATCTCGAGCTCGCCGATGCGGATGAGCGGCTGGTTGGAGGCGTTGTCCTCCCGGCGGACGAACTTCGGCGCGAACTGCTTGAACGGCTCGTCCAGGTACCGCTCCCAGAGGCCGTCCGGCTCCATCGTGTGCAGGTCGCTGTCGAGGATCTTGAACCCGTTCTTCATGGCGTCCTCCGCGGTCGGGAGTGTACGCCTTGGAGCCGGGCTTCAGGTCTTTTCGATGAGACGGTCGATCTCGATCGCCAGTGCCACGGCATCGTTGCTGAAGTAATGGGTATGCGCGCCGGCGCCCAGGCAAAATTCCGTGCGGTCACCCGCACGTTCGGCTTCGACCGTGCCATCTGGCCCGAGCCGCGCAATGCGATAGCCATCTCCCGGTGGCGTCCAGAGGAAACGCCCGACATAGTCGCCCGAGCGGCAGGCGTTGACCCATTCGACCGCGCCGATGTCCGAGGCGCTCGGTTTCGCGGCGGCGAAGCTCGCCGCGCTCCAGTCGATCCATCCGTACAGCAGCGGAAAATGCTCGGCATAGAGATCGCGCAGCGGCGAGCCCACGGTGACGAGCGCAATCGGAATGCTGCCGACGATCTCCGACAATCGGCGCTGCACGTGCAGATAGCGCAGCACGTCGGCGCTCACCACCGTGCCCTGACTGTGCGACACGATCACGATCCGCGCATAGCCGCGCTCCCGCAGATACGCGAGCAGCGACGCATACCGTGAAAAGATCCGCGCCCGCGGCGGCTGCCGGTTCGGCGGATCCCTGAAGTAGTTGTCGACGTCCAGGATGGCGTCGATGCCCACTCGCAACCGGCCAAGCGTCTCCGTGAACCGCGTGCCGAGGGCCGCCAGCGTCACGGCGCCGCCGGCGAGCCACTTGCCCGCGGCGACGAGCGTCTCGCCCTCGAAGTAGTCGAGGCCCCCGGCGACCCAGCGCGCGATCGCTCCGCCGGCGCCGGGGGAGAAGGCGAACTGCCGGTAGACGAACGCGAGATAGAGCACACCGCCGATCAGGGCGCCCGGCGTCACGACCACGCTGAACGTTCCCTTCAGCCAGCGCAGCCCGCCGCCGAGCCACGCGCCGAGCCGCTCGGCCCAGACGACCGCCTCGCGCCGCGGACCACGCGCATCGACGTTCGTGGACGGACGAAGCTCCTCGAGCAGCGACGGAACCATCACCACCAGGGTGGCCGAGGCGAGCACGGTGAGCGCGGCCACCATCGGCGTGAAGAACGCGCCGACGGTCCGAATCCGATCATCGACGAAGATGTCGCCCGAGCGATAGAGACTTCCGAATATCAGCGGCAGATAATAGAAGTCGGTCAGGCGCTGGCCGAAGACGTAGCCGATCATCGACCACAGCACGAGGCTCAGCACCGCGAACAGCGCGCTGGAGCCGACGATGAGCAGCCGGGACGTGCCGAGCGACTGCCTGGCCGCCGCGTCGACGCCGCGGGCCAGCCACAACCCGAGGAGCAGCGCCGCCGTCTGAACGACGACGTAGGCCGCCCACACCAGCAGCAGCGCGGCGAGCAGCCATTCGCCCACGTTGAGTGCCGCGGTCAGCATCCATTCGGCCTGCGTGCTGACGTCGGCCACGAGGGCACGGCCGGCCACGCAGAGCTCGATCACGGTTCCGCCAATGAGCACGTGACCGAACACGCGCACGCCATGCGTGATCCGCGCGTAACGCTCGACCAGCCACACGCCCAGCGTCGCGATGACGACCGCGCTGCCCGCGAAGTACATCGCCGGCACGCCGGGCGCGGCAGTCACGGCCACGATGACGGCCGCCGCGCACGCGAGGGCGGCGGCCAGCAGCATCAGGAGCGCCGTCCAGCGCACCGCCGGCGATCCTCCGCGCAGCCAGGCGAGCGCCGCCAGCGCGATCAACCCGACGGCGCCGGCCGCGTACAGCGCCGCCAGCACCTTTCCGAGCTGCTCGGGGGCCACGAGCCCCATGAGGCCGAAGAGGACGAGCAAGAGCATCGAGAGCTGCACGAGCGCCGCCGGGCCTTTCATCAACCACGCGAGCCATGCGTGCATGCGCTGCAGCAGGCGCCAGCCCGTGCCGCCACCAACGCTGAGCGACACCTGGTCGACGATGTCGGCCGCCAGCGTGCCGAGGTGGAAGAAGAGCTGATAGAGCGCGGACAGCACGCGCCAGCCGCCGGTGCCGAGCCGCGAGAGATCGGCCCAGTAGAGCTCGAAGATGTCGACTGGGCGATCGTTGGTCCGCCGGCGCAGAGAAATGCGCGTCGATTCGTACAGCGCCTCGCGTTCCGCGAGCTCGAGACGCCCGAGCAGGTAATCGTTGAGCGCCAGGCCGAGATCGGGCGGCGGCGCATCGGGATCGGCGCGGCCGAGCATCGAGCGTTGCGTCTGGTAAAAGCCGCTCGGTGTCCCCGGCCGTCGCCTCGAGGCGTCGCCGTCGGGCGCATCACGAGCTCCGGCCGGTGACGCGGCGCCACCCGGCTCCAGTCGTGAGACCGGCACCAGCACTTCGTGCATCTCGGCCTGTACGTAGCGCGGCTCAGCGGCGCCGCCGTGGCACAAGAGCCGGGCAATCTCGCGCACCGTCTGTCCCGCTCGCTGATCGGCGATGCCGTGCACGGCGACGACGGCGACCCGGTCGGGGGTGCTCACCGGCGAGACCTCGACGTGGATCGTGTCGCGGGCATCGCTGGCGTTACCGTATAAGGAACGTCGCGGCAATGTCCAATTTCGCTCCCGCAGACCGCTTGACTTGCGCGCCGTGCCGACCTAGGTTTTAGCTCCTATTCTGCGTCGTTCCGACGCCGCTCACGCGTCGTCGACAGGAGCCGCCGCATGCAGCTCAAGACGGCGAACGGGGATGTGGCGAAGCTGGCCGCGCCCGGCGAGATCAAGGCCGGCGGGCTGTCCGATTTCTTCGTCCGCGACACGCCCGTCGCCTACGCCTTCATCGGCCCCGCCTTCTTCCTGCTGCTCTTCCTGGTCGCCTACCCGTTCGTGCTCTCGCTCTGGTTCAGCCTGAGCGACGCCCGCGTCGGCGAGACCGGCAGCTTCATCGGCCTCGACAACTTCGCGCGCCTGCTGCGGAGCAGCATCTTCCTCCAGACGCTGCAGAACTCGATGGTGTTCACCGCGGCCGCGCTGACGGCGAAGACGGTGCTGGGGATGGCGCTGGCGCTGCTGCTCTTCCGTCTCGTGCGCTTCAAGCGGCTCATCCGCGGCGCGGTGCTGCTGCCCTTCATCGTGCCGACGGCGCTGAGCACGCTCGTGTGGTGGTGGATGTTCGAGCCGCTCTACAGCGTGGTGAACTGGACGCTCAAGAGCCTGCATCTCGTCAATCACGACATCCCGTGGCTGCCCGACCCGTACCTCGCGATGTTCACCGTCATCCTGGTCAACACCTGGCGCGGCCTGCCGTTCTTTGCCATCACCCTGCTGGCGGGCCTCGTCGCCATTCCGCGCGAAATGTACGAGGCGGCGGAGTCGGACGGCGCCGGGCCGGTCGGCCGCTTCTGGTACATCACGGTGCCGCTGCTCAAGCCCGTGCTCGCGGTGGTCATCCTCTTCTCCGCCATCTTCACGCTGGCCGACTTCAACATCGTGTACGTCCTCACCAAGGGCGGCCCGATCAACATGACGCATCTGTTCGCGACGTACTCGTTCGCGCTCGGGCTGCAGAGCGGCGAGATCGGGCAGGGCGCCGCCGTGTCCCTCTTCCTCTTCCCGATCCTGCTCGCCGTCGTGTTCGTCCAGCTTCGGCTCGCCCGGCGCGCGGCGATGTATGAGTAGCCTCTCCCGGCGGATCCGGCCCGTCTTCACGCTCTACATGCCGCTGGCGCCGTTCGTCCTCTTCGCCCTCTTTCCGCTCTACTTCATGGCGGTCACGTCGCTGAAGAAGAACGCCGAGCTGTATGACGTGAACTCGGTACCCTTTCTGATCAAGCGCGGCGTGACGCTCGGCCACTACCAGCTCCTGTCGCAGGACACGCTCTTCTGGTCGTGGTTCGTGAACAGCCTCATCGTGAGCGTGGCCGCGACTGTCGTCTCGGTGGTCATCGGCATCCTCGCGGCGTACCCGCTGGCGCGCCTGCGCTTTCTCGGCGGCGACTCCTTCGGCGTGGCCATCTTCGTGACCTACCTGGTGCCGCCGTCGCTGCTCTTCCTGCCGCTCAGCACGGTGGTGAACCGGCTCGGCCTGTCCGACAGCCTGTGGGCGCTGGTCGTGACGTACCCGACGTTCCTCGTCCCCTTCTGCACCTGGCTGCTGCTCGGCTACTTCCGCACGGTGCCGAAGGAGATCGAGGAATGCGCCATGCTCGACGGCTGCAATCGGCTCCAGACGCTGCTG
Organism: Candidatus Rokuibacteriota bacterium; assembly: GCA_044869815.1. Classification (GTDB taxonomy): domain Bacteria; phylum Methylomirabilota; class Methylomirabilia; order Rokubacteriales; family CSP1-6; genus AR12. Next base: position 13,130 of record JBIOXS010000140.1, read on the forward strand.
CGCATCCTGCTGCCGGTGGCGGTGCCCGGCGTGATCTGCAGCGCGCTCTTCGCCTTCACGCTGTCCTGGAACGAGTTCCTCTACGCGCTGGTGTTCGTCTCGCCCGCCGAGCTGAAGACGATGACCGTCGGCGTCTTCTCCGAGCTCATCCGCGGCGACATCTATTACTGGGGCGCGCTGATGGCCGGCGCCACCGTCGGCTCGCTCCCCATCGTGATCGCCTACGTGTTCTTCCTCGATTACTACGTCTCGGGCCTGACGGCGGGAGCCGTCAAGTAAGGAGGAGCGCCATGCCCCAGGTGAGTCGACGACACTTTCTCCGCGTGACGGCCGGCGGCGCCGCCGGCGCCGTGGCGTTCGGCCAGGCGCCCGCGATCGCCCAGACCCGCGAGCTGACATTCCTCACCGTCGCCAGCTTCGTGCCGGAGACCGACAAGGAGCTGAAGCGCCAGTTCGAGGAGTGGGGAGCGAAGAACAAGGTCAAGACGCGCCTCGACATCATCGCCCACCTGCAGCTGCAGGCGAAGAAGGCCGCCGAGGTGCAGGCGCGCTCGGGCCACGACCTCACGGCGCTCGGTCCCGGCCTCGGCGACGCCGATCTCTACTTCGACTACCTCGCCGACCTGAACGACGTGGCTGCCGACGTGGCGCCGAAGAACGGTGGCTGGCTCAGCCCCGACGACTATCTGATCCGCAGCAAGTGGAAGCTCCTGCCGTGGTGGCAGCCGCCCTTCCCGATGGCCGTGCGCACCGATCTGCTCGAGAAGATCGGTGAGAAGGCGCCCGACACGTGGGAGGACTGGCTGCGCGTCGGCAAGAAGGGCAAGGCCCTCGGCCATCCGTTCGGCACCGCGCTCGGCCACAGCGCCGACGCCAACGTCACGCTGCTGTCCATCTTGTGGTCCTATGGCGGCTCTTACGTCAGCAAGGACGGCAAGACGATCACGATCAACTCGAAGGAGACGCGGACAGCGATGGAGTTCGTCAAGCGCCTCTACACGGAAGCCATGGATCCCGAGGTGCTGGCGTGGGACGACGCCAGCAACAACCGCTGCCTCAACGCCGGCAAGTGCA
>JBIOXS010000141.1:0-24280 GCA_044869815.1 Candidatus Rokuibacteriota bacterium
CCTAGCCGGGCAGCGCGATGTTGCCGTCGCGCTCGCGGCTGCGCAGCGCGATCACTTGCCGCCCTTCGGGATCGGTGACCTCGATCTCCTCGATCAAGCCGGCGTCGAGCATCTGCTGGACGAGCGCCTCGCGCTCGTGGCCGGCGGGCGGCAGCTGGTGCGATTTCCAGCGCATGACGAAGTAGCCGCGGCTCACGTGCGGCAGCCGTGCTTCCGCCCGCTGGAGCTCGGACACGCCGCGCTCGAGGCTCTCCTCCGCGCTCACCCGCGGCGCCACGCGTGTCAGCGGTGGCCGGGAGATCCCGCGCAACGGCACGGCGCCGCGCTCGGCCAGCCGCGGACGCTCGACCCTGAAGGCCGGGATGCCCTCGCTCAGGTGGATGTGCCCGAAGCACCGCACTCTGAGGTCGGTCGAGAGCTCTTCGGCCGACCACGTGGCCACCCACACCTGCTTGCCGAGCGCGTTCACCGCCTCCACGGCCGGGACGAAGTCGTCGTCGCCGGAGACGAGCACCGCCGCGTCGTAGGCGCCGTTGGCCGCGTAGTGAATGAGGTCGGCCACCAGGCGCGTGTCGACGCGCTTCTCCGTCGTGTACTCGTACTCGCCGCCGCACACGTTGCAGCGCCCGGTGCGGCGCACGCGCGGCTCGCGCTTCACGAAGTAGCCCGGCCGGAGCTCGAGACCCTTCAGGAAGCCTTCGACGAGGGGCGGGGCGCCGGCGGAGACGCCGACGTAGTAATAGGCGCCGCCGAACATGGCGTTGCCGCCGCCGCCGACCTGCTGGGTGATCCAGGCGGCGAGCCGATCGTAATCGACGCGGAGCGTCTCGTCGTAGCGGAGGAGCGAGCGATAAAAGTTCTGGCCGTCAAAGAAAATGCAGATCTTCATGCGCGGCTCCCTCGGCGGAATCGGGTCAGAACAGAGGTATCCGGTCCTCGGCGAGATCGTATCACGGTCGGCCGCGTCACGATATCGTCGTCTCGTCGGTCCGCGTGTCGCCCTTCGTGTCCACCCAGCTCACCTGGATCTTGTCGCCGGGCTTGCCCCCTGCGAACGCGAACTGGAGAAACGGATTCTTCGCGACCGCCGGTCCCCACTGCGCCGACAGCACCGGCCGGCCATTGTGCCTGGCGCTCATCTCGCGGATGAAATGGGCGGGGATGATCTTGCCGTCGGCGTCCTTCCGCTGACCCGATTCCATCTCGTGGGCCATGAGCACGCGGACGAGAACCTTGTCGCCCTGCATGCTCGCCCGGATACGTGTGGGATCGGCCACGGCCGGCGCCTAGCCGCAGCCGCCGAAGGTCACGCGGATCTCGCGCGTGGACACGAAGTACTTGCCGTCCGCCTTCACGACGGCGTGGACATTGGAGGTCTGGGCCATCTTCAGCCGGGTGACGATGGCGGGATCCGTGCCGGGCAGGACGTCGAACTGCGCCGCGAGCGGGCCCGGGTTCTTCTCGATGACGATGGCGATGGCCTCGGTCTTCGGCAGCCCGCTGCTGATCGAGACCTGCACGGCGGCGCCGTTCTCGGCGATGTCCGGCGTCGCCCCCCACGAGACGGCCTTCGTCGGCGTGTACCCGTTGCCGCCGAGCGCCCTGACGATGTCGTCGAGGCTCTTGCTGTTGAAGGCGGCCTGGTTCCAGCCCTGAGCGGCCGCCGTGCGCGCCCGCAGCGCGCCGGCCATCGAGGCCAGCGTGGCGACGCCGCCCAGCTTCAACATCTCGCGGCGATGAAACGTCATGATTCGGCGACTTGATGGTGGCCGATGCTGGATTCGAACCAGCGACCTCGCGCATGTGAGGCGCGCGCTCTAACCAACTGAGCTAATCGGCCGTGGGCAGGAGTATGCCACCAGGGCCGAGCGCGTTCAAATGGCGGGAGGAGGGGACGGAGCCTTCAGGGGACGAGCGACACGGGCGTGACCCGCCGGGGCAGGCTCACCGCGGCCGACGCGCACGCGGCGTCCGCCGACTCCGCCCGCTCCGTCACGGCGGCTTCCATGCGCGGCGACATGGTCTCGCCGTACCAATCGGCGGCGCCGCGTCGCAGGAAGCGACCCATCGCCTCGCACGCGACGCGCGATGAGCCAGGAAGCTGCTTCAGCAGGGCCACGGCGAAGCGGTCGGCCTCGAGCTCCTGGAGCTGGATCGCCCGCCATCCCTCGCTCGACGCCGAGGTCTGCCGCGCCGACTGAGGCGTGTGCTGCAGCATCAGGTGGCCGAGCTCGTGCGCGATCATGGCCGTCAGCTCGTCGGTCGGCGCGGCCAGCGCCCCCTCGGTCACGAACAAGCTGAAGTGCAGACATGGAGAGCTCGTGCCAGGAGTGCTCCAGACGTTGACCTTCTCGGTTCTCACGACGGCAAACCCGATCTTGCAGCTCGACCTGCCCATCGCTCGAAGCGACGGCAGCTCGAGGGCGCCCAGCAGCGGATCCAGGATCTCTCCGACGCGGCGGGTCTCCAGGCTGCGCGACTCCCGGACCGTATACCCGTGGATCGTGGCACAGCCGCTGACGAGCAGGACGGCCGCGGCCACGAGCGGAAGAAGGGCACGCATCTCGCGCGGGACGATGCAAGCCGGACTCCACGCGTAAATCCGCGATATCGATGGCGAGAGCGTTACGCCGGGCTGCCCGGACGGCACCGGCGGCGTGACGGCGTGTCACCTACGCCGCGCCCCGGCTTTGCCGAGGAAAATAGAACGGGCGCCGAAGTTGGCCTCGGCGCCCGCTAGCGCGTCCGCGGGCAGATCGTCCGGCCGGCATCGCATCGCGTCTGCTCTGGCCCATCGATCCGGTCCCGACCTGGCTTCCCGCCTCCGCACTTGAGGCGGCAGATTCGGAACGAGGCCGAATCTAGCACAAGTGGCGGCGGGCGCAAGGGGGTGGTGCTAGGCCGCCCGGAGGACCCTCTCGTACTGCCTCTCGATCGCCCGGTAACACTCGCAGGCGACGGTCTCGAGGCCTGTGCGGTTGCGAATGACGATGCGTCCGCGTGCGCTGCGGATCGATCCCCCAGCCTGCAGCCCGGACGCCGCCCCCGTGATGCTCGCGCGGCGAACGCCGAGCATCTCGGCCAGGAACTCGTGCGTCATCGGGAACTCGGTCATGCCCGTCTGGTCATGCATCATCAGCAGACAGCGCGCCAGACGCTGCTCGACCGCGTGCACGCGGTTGCAGGCGGCGATCTGGGCGACCTGGTTGAACAGCGCCTGCGTGTTGCGCAGGAGCAGCGTCTGGAGCCGGCCGTCGACTCGCAAGAGGTCGCGGAGCGTGTCGGCGCGCACGGCGGCGCAGGTCGAGGCGACCTTGCAGAGGACATGGTACGGCATGCGACCACTGCCGAGGACGAAGGCGTGTCCGACGAAGCCTTCGTTGCCGATGCTCGCCACCGCCAGCGTCTGGCCGCCCTCGAGCAAGATCACCAGGCCGAGCACGCCGGTCAGCGGGAACCACACGGTGGTCAACGGGTCGTTCGCCTCGTAAGCGGCCTGCCGCGCGGGAAAGGCAACGACCTGAAGGTGGCGCTCGATGCGCGCGTATTCCTCGGCAGCGAGCGCCTTGAGCAGCGTGTTGCGTCTCGGATCGCGGTCCCCCATCGACGGCATATGTCTCAGTCCGGCTGGCGGCGCCAGACGGCGTACGCCCCCGTACGATCGAGTGTACGCCCCCGACGCTGTGGCGTCAGGCACCGTACTGCGCGGGCCTCGGAGGCGTTCGACACTCAAGCCATGAGCCACGACAACGAGGGCGTACAGGGACATCGATCGGCCACGGCGCCGGCAGGACGGCGGTGATGAGCAGCCGCGCCGTCAAGAAGGTGCGGCTCCTCCTCGGCACCCGGGTGCGCGCGCTCCGCGAGGACCTCGGATACACGCAGCGAGCGCTCGGGCGTCGCGCCCGACTCAGCGGCAAGTTCATCGGCGAAGTCGAGCGCGGGGAGAAGTCGATCACCATCGACAGCCTCTATCGCGTCGCGCAGGCGCTTCGCACGCCGCTCGGCGACCTCGCCTCGACGAACGGGTCCCGGAAGACGTCTCGCCGGCCGCGCAAGCGCTGAAGCCGGGTAGGATAGGGGCGCGATGGCGCGCGTCCTGATCCTCACCGCCAGCTACGGCTCGGGACACAACGAGGCGGCCCACGCGCTCGCCGGCGCGCTGGCCGAGCAGGGCGCGGAGCCGATCGTCGTCGATCACTTCCGCGCCTGCGTGCATCCCCTCTTCGATCGCCTCTCGCGCGCCGCCTACGCGGCGCTCCTGCGCCGCGCGCCCGCCCTGTGGGGCCTCGCCTACGAGCTCGGTGACCGCCTCGCCAGCGATTCGTGGATGACGCTCGGCGCCTCGCGCATCGGCGCCCCGGCGCTGGCCCGCCTCCTGGACCGCCTCGCGCCCGACGCCGTGCTCACCGTGCATGCGACGCCGGCCGTCGCCATGGCCGAGCTGGCCGGCGCCGGCCGTCAGCGGCCTCCTCACGTCACCGTCGTCACCGACTTCGTCGCGCACAGCCAGTGGATGGCGGCCGGAATCGACCACTACTGCGTGGCCGCCGACGAGGTGGGGCGCGAGTTCGTCGCGCGCGGCATCCCGCGCGAGCGCATCGAGGTCACCGGCGTTCCGGTGCGACGGGAGTTCGGCCTCGCCCTCGACGCCGTCGAGGCCCGACGCGCGCTCGGCTTCGCCGACCACGCGCCGGTCGTGCTCGCCATGTCGGGCTCCTGGGGCGGTCTCGGTCGCCTGCCCCAGATCGCGCGCGTGCTCGTGGCCGCAGGGCGACCTCTCCAGGGCCTCCTGGTGGCCGGGCGTGACGCGCGACTGGAGGCGACGCTGGCGGCGCTGACGGCCGGGTCGCGACTCCGCGCCGTCGGCTACGTCCGCGAGGTGCGCCGCCTGATGGCGGCGGCCGATCTGCTGATCACCAAGGCGGGCGGGATGACGATCGCGGAGGCGCTGGCCGCCGAGACGCCGCTGCTGCTCTACGGGTCGCTGCCGGGTCAGGAACGGCGCAACGAGCGCTTCGCCTCGCGCGCCGGCATCGCGCTGGTCGCGCGTGACCGCCGTCACCTGGCGACGCTGGTCGACCGCGCCCTCGGCGACGCGGGGCTGCTCGAGACGCTGCGCGAGCGGATGCGGATGCATCGTCGCCCCGACGCCGCCCGCGTCATCGCCGACCTCACCCTGCGCCAGGCGGCGCGTCACCGGTGATCGGCGCCGCGGTCGGACTCGCGGCAGGCGGCGGCGCGCTGGCGTGGATCGGCTACGCGTGGGCGCCGCATCTGCTCACGCCGCTCTGCGTGTGGCGCGCGCCGCGGCGGGCCGGTCGCCGCATCGCCCTGACGTTCGACGACGGGCCCGATCCGGAGTTCACGCCGCGGGTGCTGGAGTTGCTCGCGGCACGGCGCGTGCGCGCCACGTTCTTCCTGGTCGGCGCGCGTGCCGCGCGCGCGCGCGACACCGTGCGCGCCATCGCCGCCGCCGGCCACGAGGTCGGCTCGCATGGCTGGTCGCACCGGAGCCTCTGGCTGTGCGGCCCCGCCCGCACCGACGACGAGATCGGCCGCACCCGCGCCACGCTGGGCGAGCTGACCGGCCGCGCGCCCGCGTTGTTCCGCCCGCCGTGGGGCATGGTCAACGCCGCGCTGTTCGGCGCGCTCCGACGACACGGACAGCGGTGCGTGTTCTGGTCGATCCAGCCCGAAGGATTACGGCCGGCGCCGGCGGCCGCCCAGATCGCGCACGTGCTCGGGCGGGCGCATCCGGGGGCGATCGTCGATCTGCACGACGCGGAGGGCACGCCGGGAGCACCGGCGCGGCTGTGCGCGGCGCTTCCCGAAATGCTCGACGGCCTCGCCGCCGCCGGCTACGACTTCGGAACCGTCAGCGAGCTGCTCGCTTCCTGACGCCGGCGCGCCAGGAATCTCACGAAGTCGACGCCCTCGCCGAGCCGACGCCGCATGACGGCGCCATCGCGGAGCATCTCGGCGCCGAGGGCGACGATCTTGCGCGGCCGGAAGTAGAACCGCCGGTAGAACGTCTCCACGGCCGCGAAGATCTCCTCCCGGGGCAGATGCGGATAGCCGAGCACGCTCGCCTGGGTCCCGTGCCCGTCGACCAGCGCGCCTGTCTCGAGCCAGCCGCGGGCGCGCGCCTCGCGATAGAGCTCGGTGCCGGGATAGGGCGCCGCCAGCGAGACCTGCAGCGTGTGCGGATCGATCTCCTGCGCGAACCGGATGGTGGCCTCGATCGTCTCCCGCGTCTCGCCGGGGAGGCCGAGGATGAACGTGCCGTGGATACTGATCCCGAGCGCCCGCGCGTTGCGCGTGAACTCGCGCGCACGGTCGAGCCGGATTCCCTTCCGCACGTTGTTCAGGATGGTCTGGCTGCCCGACTCGTAGCCGACCAGCAAGAGGCGCAGCCCGTTGTCGCGAAAGATCTTCAGGCTCGCGTGCGGCACGTCGGCCTTCGCGTTGCAGGACCATGTCACGCCCAGCCGGCCGAGCCCGCGCGCGATCGCCTCCGCGCGCGGGAGGTCGTCGGTGAACGTGTCGTCGTCGAAAAAATACTCCTTCGCGTCCGGGAACAGCCGCGTGGCGTGGGCCAGCTCGGCGAGCACGTTGTCGACGGAGCGGGTGCGATAGCGCTGGCCGCCGACCGTCTGCGGCCAGAGGCAGAACGTGCACTTCGAGCGGCAGCCGCGCCCGGTGTAGAGCGACACGTAGGGATGCTGGAGATAGCCGATGAAGTAGCGGCGGATGTCGAGGTCGCGCTTGTAGACGTCCACCACCCACGGCAGACGATCCATGTCCTCGAGGGGCGTACGCTCGGCCGTCCGGCGGAGCTCGCCGCCGCCGTCGCGATAGCTGAGCCCGGCCACCTCGGACAGCGGCCGGCCCTCGGCCACCTCGCGGATCGTGAAATCGAACTCGTTGCCGCACACGAAGTCGAGAGCGGAGGAGGCGGCCAGCGACGCCTCGCGCGCCACCGCGACGTGGGCGCCGACGAGACCGAGGCGCAGGCGGGGATTTTCGCCCTTCAACGCCTCGGCGACTTTCACGTCGTGAGCGAACGAGGGCGCGCTCGTGTGCAGCACGGCCAGCTCGTACTCGCGCGCCAGCGGCAGGACATCGGCCAGCGTGAGATCGGCGGGTGGCGCGTCCACCAGTCGCGACCCCGGCACCAGCGCCGCCGGCTGTGCCAGCCACGTCGGATACCAGAACGACCGCACCTCGCGGCGCGCTTGATACCGCGCCCCGGCGCCGCCGTCGAAACCCTGGAACGACGGCGGATGCAGGAACAGCGTGCGCAGATACGAGCTCATGGGCGCCATCTTAAACGATCGATCAGCGATTGACGTAGAGGCGGCGGCCGCCGCCGCTCGCCAGCAATCGCGCGGCGGGCAGCGTCGCGACGAGGCTCGCGCCCGGCCGGCGGCCGGTGACGAGCCACACGCGTCGCTCGCCGCGCCAGACCGCGGCGAGCCGGGTCTCGTCCCAGAACGCATCCGCGGTGTCCGCGCGGCTCGCGCCGAACGCCAGGACGCTGCGGCGCCCGTCGACGATCACCGGCCGCACGCCCGAATACCATTCGAGGGCGCCGGAGTTCTCGAGCGGCCCCTCGTGCACGAGCAGATCGCCCGGCGCCATCCGGGCGGCGACCTCGAGCGCGATGCCCTTGACCGCGCGTGCCGACGCCGAGGCGGCGAGGCCCGTGGCCACCACGGGCAGGACCAGCAGCAGCGTGGCGATGACGGCGTACGCGGGCAGCGCCGCTCTGCGGTGCACGAGCGCCAGCGCCGTCAGCAGCGCGGCCCCGGCCCCGAAGGTCAGAGCGCCCACGCCGAGCAGCGGCACGAACATGGTGCCGTCGACCACCACCCCGCCCGTGCTCGCCGCCTTTCGTGTCGCGACGTCGGTGGCGTCGAGGACGCCGCTCAGCGCCGCCGGCCCGCGCGCCCAGCCGAGCGCGCAGGCACCCGCCAGCAGCGCGAAGAGCACGGCGTGCGCGGCCGCGAGCCGGCGCGCGCCGAGCTCGCTCCATCCGCGCGCGGCGAGCAGCGCGATGGCCGGATACGCCGGCAACCCGTAATGGGGCAGCCGGAATGCCGAGAGCATCGTGACTGCGAAGACGCCGATCGCCCACAGCGCGAGCGCCGTCCACGGCGCCTCGGCGGGGTCGCGCCACGCGCGCGCACGCCCGAGCCGCCACACGACCGCCGCCGCGGGAGCCAGCCACGGCAGCGCGCCGACCGCGCCGACCACGAGGAACTCCATGGCCGCCAGCGGCACGTCCTCGTCGGGAAACCGGCGGGCACGCGCCACGTTCAACAGATGATTGTCGACGACGGTGTACCAGGCGAAGTCGGGCGTCGCGAGGCTGGCCGCCACGTACCAGCCGAGACCGATGAGCAGCAGCGCGGCAAGACCGGACAGCGGCAGCCACCGGTCGAGCGGCCGTGCGCAGCCGCACGCCGCAAGGGCCAGGCCGATGGCGACCGGAGGCAGCAGGGCGCCGAGCGGATCCTTCGCGAGCCCGGCCACCCCGAACGCGGCCAGACCGAGGGCGACGAGCGCGCGGCGTCGCTCGAGCATGCCGACGAGCAGCAGCGCGAAGCCGGTGGCGATGGCGCCCACGAAGAGCGTCTCCGGGCGGACGTAGCGGCCGTACACGAAGAACCCGCACGACGTCGCCAGCGCGGCGCCGGCCACGAATCCGCAGCGGGCGCCGAGCAGCCGCGTTCCGAGCCAGGCGGTGGCGGCCACGGCGGCCAGGGCGGCCAGCGCCGGCACGAACCGCGCGGTCGCCTCGGAGGCGCCGGCGAGGGCGAAGCCGCCGGCGAGGAGCGCGTAGAGCAGCGGCGGCTTGTCGACATAGGGGACGCCGTTCAGCGTGAGACGGAGAGCATCGCGGGAGGCGCCGAGCTCGCGCGCGATCTCCGCGTGCATCCCCTCGCCCGGGTCGTCGAACGGAACGCCGCCGAGCCCGAGCACGAAGAAGGGCGCGACGACGAGCACGCTCAGCACGGCCGAGCGGACGGCGGCGGGCGCGGTGCTCAGGTGCGGCCGACCAGCAGGACGCCGAGCACGATGAAGCCGATGCCCGTCCATCTGAGCGGCGTCACCGGCTCGGCGAGCATGAACTGCGCGAGGAACCCGACCACGAGGTAGCTCAGCGTCGTCAACGGCAGGATCTTGCTGACGTCCTCGCGCGCCAGCAGCGCCATGTAGAGGAAGAAGAACGCCGCCTGCAGCGCCACGCCGACGAGCACCCACGGGTTTCCGAGCGTGCGCCCGAGCGGCAATCCCACCGCCGTCGCCACGCCCACCAGCTTCATGCCCTTGGCCAGCACCACGTGGCCGAGGCCGCCGAGCAGGCTCGCCAGCAGGACGAGCACGAGCGTGCCGGCCATCAGAGGGCCTTCGCGATCGCGGCCAGCACGGCGCGCTGGACCTCGGTGCCGCCGCCGGCGTTGGCCGGCTCGTCCTTGTCGATCCAGAGGATCCGCTCACGCCGGAAGGTGTCGCGCTCGACGGTGACCGTGGTGCGGCTCTCGCTCGCCGCCTTCACATGCACGGTGAGGCGATGGCGCAGCCCCTTGGCGTACACGCCGTAGTCCTCGCCCTCCAGGCGACGCGACTCGGTCGTGATCATCCCGATCGAGCGGTCCTTGCGGTCGATGTCCCAGCCGAGCTGCTTGAGCACGCCCTCCACGGTCGTCCACACGCGCTCCATGGGCGCGGTGAAGGTCTGGGCGACGGGCTCGGCGGCCGCGGCCGGCGCCGCGAGCGCGAGCGTCAGGAGCAGGATGGAAAGCAAGCGCTTCATCGGGATGCCTCCTTCACGCTGATCGGCGGAGCGTCAGCGCCCCGTCGGCTAGAGTGAACACGGCCGTCGCCGCTCGCGCCGCCTCCGCGCGATGGCTCACGACGACGACGGCGCCGCCGGCGCGCGCGCGATCGCGAAGGCCGGCCAGGATGACGGCGCCGTTGTCCTCGTCGAGGTTGCCGGTCGGCTCGTCGGCCAGGAGCAGCGGGGGATCGTTGAGGATCGCCCGGCAGAATGCCACGCGCTGCTGCTCGCCGCCCGACAGCTGCGCCGGATAATGATCCCGCCGGTGCGCCACGCCGAGCCGCTCGAGCAGCGTCTCCGCACGCCGGCGCGCGTCGGCGCCGGCGCGTCCCACGTAGCGCGCGGCCAGCAGCACGTTGTCGAGCGCCGTCAGCGAGGGCACCAGCAGGAACGCCTGGAAGACGAAGCCGAGCCAGCGCCCGCGCTCGCGGCTCTTCGCCGAGCGTGAGAGCCGGCTCACCGGCTGGTTGCCGAACCAGACTTCACCGGCGTCCGGGTCCTCGAGGAGCCCCAGCACGTTCAGCAGGGTGCTCTTGCCGGAGCCCGAGAGTCCTTCGATGCAGACCATCTCGCCGGGACCGACCTCGAGGTCGACGCCTCGCAGCACCTCGATGGGCGGACCCGACGGCGCCGCGAAGCGCTTGACGAGTCCGCGCGCGCGCAGCGCGGGCTCAGGCGGCATTGCCCCTCCGGATCGCTTCCGCCGGCGACAGCCGCACGATGCGCAGCGCGGCGTACGTCGCCGCCGCCGTGCCGAGCGCCAGCGAGAACACGAGCGCGCCGCCGAGCAACCGCGGCGAGAAGACAAACAGCTCCTGGCCGGCGCGCTGCACCCAGCGATCGACGGAGAGCCCCAGCGCGATGGCGAGGACCACGCCGAGGAGACCGCCCGAGATCGTCACCGCCAGCGCCTCCGCCAGCACCTCGCGCCCGAGCTGCCAGTCGGAGGCGCCGAGCGCGCGCTTGACGCCGAAGTCGCGAATCCGCTCGAAGACGGCCGCGGCCACGGTGTTCGCGAGTGACAGGCCGCCGATCACGAACGCCAGCGTGCCGATGCCGACCAGCAGCGCGGAGAAGAACGCGGTCGACGACCGCAGCAGCGCCGAGAGCTCGCTCGGGATCTGCACGTTCACGCCGGCCACCTGCTCGCGAATCCGCAGCGCCACCGCGTCCGGGTCCGCGCCCGCCCGCCAGCCCACGGCGGCCCCGGTGTTGAGGTCGTCCGCGCGCAGCGCGGCCGCCCCCGACGCCAGCAGCGTCCGGAGCAGCCGATCCTTGGCCACCCACTGGTCGCGCGCGTCGGCGATCGGCACGATGATGAAGCGATCGGGCGCCGTCATCATCCGCTCCAGCACGCCCACGACCTCGTAGCGCTCGCCCTCGAGCACGAGCGGCGAGCCGACGGTGAGCCCGTGCGAGGCCGCGAAGGCGGCGCCCACCACGGCGCGGCGGCGGTCGCCGGCCCGGAGAAAGCGGCCGTCGCGCACGGGCAGCGTCGGGTAGTGGCGGTTCGGCGTGGGGACGGAGACGTCCATGCCCACCACCAGCTCCTGCGTCAGCGTGAGGAACTGCGACGTGCTCGGATTCAGCGGAAGCATGACCTGCGCTTGCACGCCGGCCACACCGTCGACCTTGCGGATGGCGTCGATGCTCGCGGACGGCAGCAGGCCCCCCGCCGTGAAGCCGGCGCCCATGCCCATGCCCCGGCCGGCCACCGAGATCTGTCCGAGCACGAACCGGTCACCGCCTTCGATGAAGGCCACGATGCGCTCGGCCATCGCCCCCAGCGCGACGATCCCGGCCACGCCGATGGCGATGCCCGCCACCGTGAAGGCGTAGCCGCGCAGCGCGCGGAGGGCGCCCCTCATCGGGGGCTCGGGCGGACCGGCGTTACCACTCGAGACGGGATTCGACGGGCAGACCTTGACGACGCCGCGCCCAACCGGTGATCCGCGCGATGCCGAACAGGAGCCGCAGCGACATGCGAACGTGCCACGGCATCCGGATCCAGTTGCCGCCGGAGAGGACGTTGAGGACGGCGCCGTACATGCCGAGCGTGTCGCGGGGATGCATGAAGAGGTGGAAGAACGACGGCTCGTAGTACTTGTGGATGAACTTGAACAGCGGGTCGAGGCCGCGCCGCACGCGGCGCTCGTAGGCGACGAACCGCCGTCGTCCGAAGTCGCCGGCGGCGAAGGCCGCCGCGATGGCGTCGGCGGCGAGCTGTCCGGTGCGCAGGGCGATGTAGACGCCGCCCGAGAAGATCGGGTCCACGAACGCGATGGCGTCGCCGACGGCGACGAAGCGGTCGCCGATGACGGGGGAGTTGTGGTACGCGAAGTTCGCCGTCGCGTGCACCGGCGTCACCCGGACGGCGCCGGCGAGATTGTCGGAGACGCCACGCGAGCGCGTGAGCATCGAATCCAGCAGGTTCTCCACGGGGCCGGCGAACGCGCGCACGGTGCGCGCGTGGCAGACGGCGCCGACGCTGGTCAGATCGTTGGCGAGCGGGATCCACCAGCACCAGCCGTCCTTGAAGGCGTAGATGCGAATGTTGCCCTCCTCCAGCCCCGACATCCGGCGCGCACCGCGGAAGTGGGCGAAGAGGGCGACCTTCCCGAGGTTCGGAATGCGGCGCCGCTCGCCGTACCGGGAGGCCATGAAGCCATCGCGCCCGCTCGCGTCGACGAGCATCGCCGCCCGCACGGTCAGCGGCTCCCCCTCGGCGCTCGCCGTCACCGTCACGCCGTCCGCATCCACGGCCACCGACTCCACGGCGGCCGGCTGGTGCACGGCGGCGCCGCGCTTGCGCGCGTGCTCGAGGAGGATCGTGTCGAACTCCGCCCGCGGGACCTGGTAGGAGTAATTCGGCCACTGCTGCCCCGGCAGGAAGTAGAAGGTCTGGGTGCCGCCGTTCTCCTCGTCGATGAACGAAGCGCCGTACTTGAGCTGGAAGCCGCGGGCGTCGATCTCGTGACGGACGCCGAGGTCCTGCAGCAGCAGCATGGTCGCCGGCATCAGCGACTCGCCGACGTGGAATCGCGGGAACGTCTCCCGCTCGAACAGCGCCACGCTGAGGCCGCGGTCGGCGAGGAAGGCGGCCGTACTCGACCCGCCCGGCCCGCCACCGATGATCGCGACGTCGGCGCGCTGCATCAGGGGCGCGTCGCCAGCGTGTCGGGCGTCATGGCCGATGAATCCGCGCCGGCGGGATCGAGCCGCTCCTGCGCGTAGAGGGCGGCGACGAACGCTGCTGCGGTGGCCGACAGCCGCCGCCCGGCGAGCGCCTGCGACAGCAGGAGTGGCAGCACCACCGGAAGCGCGAGCGCTGCCACGGCCGCCGTGGCCGTCCGCCGCGGACGCGGATGACGCCACCAGCCTCCGAGCCGAGCGGCGACGCGCTGCAGCGCGGCGGCGCCGATCGCCGGTCCCCAGGCGAGCCCACCGCCGTACGGCGCTGCCGCTTCGAGCATTGCGAGATGGCGATCGCGACGGCGATCGGAGCGGAACTCCGAGACCACCTCGGCGACGCCGGCGGCCGCCTCGCTGCCGAAGCGCCCCAGCGCGCGGCGCGCGACGAACGCGCCGATCGAGACGCCATCGGCGACCGGCCGGAAGCGGCTGCGCGAGGCCGTCCTCCGGAGCGCTCGCACCGGGACCTCCCGGACCACCCAGCCGCGCGCGGCGGCGGCCAGGAGGATCTCGGTCTCGAAGACGAAGCCCCCGCGGTACGTGGGCACGACGTCGAACACCGCGAGCGGGTACAGCCGGAAGCCGGACTGCGTGTCGTTGACGCGCAGGCCGCTGGCCCAGCACGCGAAGAAGCCCGCCACCCGGATGGCGTCCAGACGTTCGGGCGCCATCGCGGCGGCGTCGCCGAGGCGGCCGCCGACGACGATCGTCCGCGGCGCCGCCGCCGCCAGCAGCGCCGGCACGTCGTCGGGATCGTGCTGACCGTCGGCATCGAGCGTGATGACGTGACTGGCGCCGCGCGCGCGGGCGGCCACGATGCCCGTCCGCAGCGCCTGCGCCTTGCCGAGGCGGCGCGCGTGACGGAGCACCTCGCCGCCCGCCGCGCGCGCCGCCGCGCCCGTGCCATCGGTGGACCCGTCGTCCACGACCAGCACGTGGCCGTGACGGCGGGCGCCGGCCACCACCGCGCCGACGGTGACGCGCTCGTCGTGGGCGGGGATCAGCAGCAACGGCGTCACGCGCCGCCCACCACCAGCGCGACGTGAGCGCCGCCTCGCGCCAGGCCGTGCACGAGCCCGGGACGCGGCCACACCCGCGTCATCACCGTCGCGGATTCGGCGGCCGCCGGCAGCAAGCCCGAGCGGGCGGTCCACGCGGCGGCCGCCACCCGCAGCACGCCGAGGCCGGCGTGACGACCGAGCAGGCGCGCCAGCGCGGCCGCCGGCGGCACGTCCGGGCCGAGGGCGGCCGAGAGCACCGCCGCCTCCCATGCGTCCCGCCGCTGGTCTCCGCTCGCGGAGGTGTAGACGGCGCCGAGGTGCGCGGCGTCGACGCCGGCGCGCTCGAGGACGCAGTGGATCGCCCGCGATCGACGAGGTCGCCCCACGCCCCACGGCCGCGCCGGCAGCGCGCGCCACGCGGCGGCCGCGACGTACCCGAGGATGCGCGCGCCCCGCGCCTTCGCCAGCTCATGCGCCTCGAGCACCACGAAGGCGGCGCCCTCGCCGAGGCGGTCGCCGGCAAATCCCAGCGCGGGCAGCTCGCGCTCCACGACGACATCGATCTCGTCCACGCCGCCGGCGAGGACGGCCGGCGCCTGACCCGACGCGACGGCCGCCGCCGCGCGCGCCACGGCGAGCTCTCCGGCCACCGTGGGCGCGTTCAGCGTGAGGGCGAGCTCGCGGGCGCCGACGGCGATAGCGGTCGTGGCCGCCATCGTGTTCATGACCGTGTTCGGAAAGAGCAGCGGTGAGAGGCCCGCTGGACCCCGCTCGAGGAAGCCGTCGGCGAACATGTGGGTCGAGGCCAGATCGCCGAACTCGGTGCCGATGACGAGGCCGAGGCCGCGGGTGGCGTCGACCCCGGACTCGCGGACCGCCAGCCGCGCCGCCGCGATGCTGAGCTGGCACACTCGCGAGAGACGGCGCGTGTCGGCGGCGTCGATGAGGCCGGTGATCGCGGACGACGGCACGCGGGCGATGCGCCCCTCGGCGAGATCCGGCGCCGGGCGCGGCGCGGCCAGAAACGCACCGAGCGCCGCCGAATCTCCGACGATGCCGGCGTTGACCACGCCGACGCCGGTGATCGCCACGCGCTCGCTCGTCGCCACGTCAGCGCCGCCGGAACAGCAGGGTGACGTTCTGGCCGCCGAAGCCGAACGAGTTGGAGATCGCGCAGTCGAGCGGCGCCTCCCGCGAGGCGCGCGGCACGCAGTCGAAGTGCACGTCCGGATCCGGACTCTCGAGGTTGGCCGTCGGCGGCACGACGCCGTGACCGAGCGCCAGCACGGTGGCGATCGCCTCGAGGCTGCCGGCGGCGGCCATGGTGTGGCCGATCATCGATTTCGTCGAGGAGACGAGCAGCGTGCCTTCGCCGAAGACGCGCTCGAGCGCCCTCGCCTCCACCCGATCGTTCTGCGGCGTTCCCGTCCCGTGCGCGTTGACGTACTGGACGGCCGCCGGCGATTCGCGGGCGGCGCGGAGCGCGGCGCGGAGCGCCCGCACCATCCCGTCGCCCTCGGGCTCCGGCGCCGTGATGTGATGGGCGTCGGTCGTCATCCCGTAGCCCGCCAGCTCCGCGTACACCCGCGCGCCGCGCGAGCGCGCCCCGGCCGCCTCCTCGAGCACCACGAAGCCGGCTCCTTCCCCGATCGACATGCCGCGGCGCTCGCGATCGAATGGCCGGCACGGCGTCGGGTCGAGGAGCTTCAGGGCGTTGAAGCCCATGAAGCAGATACGCGTGATCGAGTCGACGCCGCCGGCCAGGGCGACCTCGACCACGCCGTCGGCGACGAGCGCCGCCGCCTCGGCCACCGCCACCGCGCCCGAGCTGCACGCGGTGACCACGGTATGTCGGGGGCCGCGCACGCGCAGGCGGTCGGCCAGCGTGTCGGCGTGCGCGCACGGCAGCACGCTCCGCACCGCCGGCACCAGACGCGCCTCGTGGCCGCGCGAGGTCGCCCAGTACCATTCCTCGGCCTCGAGCATGCCGCCACCGACGGCGCCGACGACGAGCGCCGCGTCGTCGCGCTCGACGGGTGCGAGGCCCGCGTCGCTCAGCGCCTCCTCGGCGGCCGCGAGCGCGAAGCGGTCGGCGCGCGTGCGGCGCCGCGAGCCGGGCACGATCTCGGCCACCTCGCCGCCGATGCGGCACCGGAATCCGTCGGTCTCGATGACCGTGAGGGGGCGCATGGCGCAGGCGCCGCCGGCGAGGCCCGACCAGTAGGCTTTCACGCCGATGCCGTGCGGGCTCACCGCCCCCAAGCCGGTCACGACCACCCGTCTCATGTGGCCGGGAGCTTGCCTGCGATGAAGCGGGACAGCGTCGCGAACGACACGAAATGCCCGCTGAGGTCCTCCGACTCGTCCAGCGTCACGCCGAAGCGTTCTTCGATCGCGATGGACAGCTCGATGAAGTCGAGCGAGTCGAGGCCGATGGAACCCTCCACGCCCTTGGGGAGCGCCGTCGCCTCCGTCGTCTCGGCCGCCCGCCGCGGGTCGAACTTCAGGCGAGCGACCAGGATCGTCTTCAGCTCGTCGAGAACTTCTTTCGGCTCCATACGCCTCCCGCGTGTGAAAGTCATGCGTACACCCGCGCGGCTGCCGGCGGTAGCGCCAGAGTCACGCCCATCCGGCGCCCGCGCCAGTGGCCGGTCAGCTGCGCCTGCGATTCGCCGGCGGCACGCGCCAGCGCGAGGCCGACGAGCGGTTCGCAGCTCAGGGTTTCCCCCGCCCGGCGACGCGCGAGCGTTTCGAGCGGCGCCGGGACGGCGGCGACCGCGTACCCGACGTCGCCGTCACCTTCCAGCAGCGCGCACGCCGCCGCCTCCACCAGCGGCCCCCGCGCGGCCCAGCGGCCGCGCGCCCACAGGTCCTCGCATTCGGCGAACGTCTCGACGGCGAGCACGAGGGCGCGCTCGCAGCCGCCCGCCCCCAGCAGCCTGCCGGCTTGCCACAGCGCCTCGACGCCGGCCGTGGCCCCGCCCACAAGAATGACATAGCCGCCCCTCAGACCGTACTCGATCGCGACCTCCGCGGGCACCGCACTCGGAGCGGTATACGGGAAGTGCACGGAGCCACCGCCCTTCTGAGACAGCCCACCTGCGGCCTGCGCCGCGCTCGCATCGGCGTTCCGGCCGTCACGCCCATCGATGAAGAGCCGGTTCGATGATCCGTAGGCGGCGGCCGTCACGTACACGAGCGCCGTGTCCGGCCCGCCGATGGCGTCGCGCGAGAGGCCGGCGTCCGCGAGCACCGCCTCGACGGCCGCCACACCGAGCCGGCACTCGCGCGTCGCCCGGCGGAAGCGGTCGCCGTCGAGCGGCGGCGCCGCCAGCGAGATCACGCGCCGGCCGCCGGCGGCGACCCTGGCGTCCGCCGGCAGCGCGGCCGTGCCGACCCCCCAGCCCGTAAGCAGGCCGACGGCGCGAACGCGCGTCACCGCCCGCCCTCGAGGACGAGCGCCGCGTTGCAGCCGCCGAAGCCGAGCGAGGTCGAGAGGCAGACGCGCGGGCGCACGTGTCGCGCCGCGCGCGGCACGTAGTCGAGGTCGCATGCCGGATCCGGCTCCTCGTAGCCGAGCGTGCTCGGCACCACGCCGTCGCGGGCGGCGAGCAGGCACATGATCGCCTCGAGTGTGGCGGCGGCGCCCATGGTGTGGCCGAGAGCCCCCTTGATCGAGTTCACCGGCACCGCATGCGCGCGGGCGCCGAGGACGCGCTTGATGACACCGGTCTCGATGCGATCGTTCAGCACGGTCCCGGTCCCGTGCGCGCTGACGAGGTCGACGTCGGCGGGCGCGATACCCGCGGCCGCCATCGCCGCGCGCACGGCGTGCTCGAGGCCACGACCGTCGGGGTCGGGCGCCGCGATGTGCGAGCCGTCGCTGCTGCTCGCATGGCCGAGCAGCCGCCCGAGCGCCGCGCGCGCCTCCGACGGCCGCGCCAGCAGCACGAGGGCCGCCGCCTCCCCGAGGAGCAGCCCGCTGCGGCGGCGATCGAAGGGACGGACGCGGTCCCGCGTCAGCGAGCGCAGCGCATCGAAGCCACGCATCACGAAGCGGCACAGGATATCGTAGCCTCCGGCCACGACGAGATCCGCGGTGTCGGCATTCAACAGATCGGCGCCGATGCCGAGGGCGGTGGCCCCCGACGCGCATGCCGTGGAGACCGTCAGCACGGGCCCGCGCGCGCCGATCCGGCGCGCGAGCGCGTGGGCGGGACCGTCGTAGAGTCCCGCCGCCGCCGCGCGCGGACCCGGCGCCTCCGTGAGCGCGCGGTCGAGCTCCTCCACGCCGCCGAGAGCGGTGCCGAGCACCACCGCGATGCGCGCGGAGTCGGCGGTGAGCGCGGCATGGGACAGGAGATCGGCGGCCGCCGCCAGCAACATGGAGGACGCGCGACAGCGGGCCCGGGGCGCCGGCGCGAGCGGCGCCAGCTTCTTGATCTCGCCACCGCGACCGACGCGCAGATCGGCGACGTCGAACCGCTCGATGCGGCTCGTCCCGTCCACGCCGGTGACGAGTCCCGACCAGAAGGTCTCGAGATCGAGACCCAGCGGCGTGGCGACGCCGGCCGCAACCACCGCGATCGGCGCGCTCAGCACGGCCGCCAAACGTCGTAGAAATTGAACCACTGCGTCGGATGCCGCCGCACCACCGCTTCGAGGACGGAGACCCAGCGCGCCAGCGCCTCGGGCTCGCCGCCCGCCGGTACCGTCCATGGCTCTTCGAGCGCGATCGTGTAGCGCCGGTCGGCGCGCAGCAGGCAGAAGGCCGGCAGGACCGGCGCGCGCGCCGCCCGCGCGAGGACGAACGGGCCGAGCGGGAACGGCGCCGGCACACCGAAGAACGTGTGCAGGCGGTCGCCGCGACCGCCGAGTGCGCGGTCGCCCTGCAGCGCCACGACCTCGTCGCGCCGCAACGCCGACACGAGCGGCAGCACGTCGAGCGGGGCCATGCGGGTGAGGAAGCGCACCGGCCCCCCGTCGCTGCGCAGAAAGCGCTCGACGGCGGGATCCTGCTCGGGCGCCACCACGACGTGGGTGGGACGCATCACGGTCCCCGCGAGCAGCCGGCCGCCGAGCTCCCAGTTGCCGAGATGGGCCGTCACCACGACCAGCCCGCGGCCGAGACGCTCGGCGGCCGCGAGGTGCTCCATGCCCTCGGTGCTGGCGAGCAGGCCCGCCGCCCGCGCCGCGCGGTTGCTCGTGATGAGATCGGTGAAGCAGACGGCGAAGTTGTGAAAGACCTCCCCCACGAGCGCATCCAGCTCTGCCGGTGCCGCGCCCTCCACGATGCGCGCCAGCGTCGCGCGCACGACGTCTCGCTCGGCGGGAAAGCGACCGGCGGCGGCCGCCGCCACCGCCCGCGCCGCGCGGAGTCGCAGCGGACGCGGCAGGATGGCGGCGACGGCGGCGGCGACGCGGTAGACGGCGCCGCGGTTGAGCCGATGCGCGTACCAGCGCGGCGCCGACGTTGCGCCTGCAAGCGCCGCCTCCCTCACAGGAACCACGAGTAATACATCCGGAAGACGCGGATCGTTCCGGGCTCGGTGTCGTACACGCGCGTGGCCCAGAAGCGCTGCTGCTGGCCCTCGAAGGTCACCGTGCCGGGCGCGCCGGGATCGTTCGGGTCCCATACCACGAGATCGAGTCCCGCCGGTTGACGCCGATATCCATAGGCGATCACCGTGTGGTTCAGCTCCGGCTTCGGCCAGTTGGTGACGAGCAGCTGCACGAGACGACCGGCCGCCAGCTCGTCGCGAATCTGGTGCAGCACTTCGCCCTGATGGCCTGGTGGCAGTCGCTCGTAGGTCACGCGCCAGTTCGTCCAGTGCATCCACGTCCAGAACGGCCCCCCGAGCCCCGCCTTCACCGCCGGCTCCTCGGCCGCCGAGAACTCGCGGAGGTTTCGATAGCCGGGGATCACCACGCGCTCCGCGGGCGGCAGCGCAGGTCGCCAGGGCGCCCGCGCGACGACGTCGCGCACGAGACGCTCGTACTGCGCGTGCGGGACGCGCGGCGCGGCGGGCTCGAAGCGCGCGAACTGATGGAACTGACGCACGCCGCGCGCCAGCACGAAGCAGTGGTTGGCGTAGAGCCCGGGCACGCCGCGATTGCGCGCCCGGATCTGATTGGGGAAAGCGAACGTATCGGCCTCGAACGAGAACGCGGGAACACTGATGTCGTCTGGGGCGACGACCTCCGCCGGGCGTGGAGGCGCCGGGGCGCAGGCGACGGCCAGGACCGCCAGGAGGAGAACGGCGAGGCGCACCACGCGAACACCCTAAATTGTCTCGATTCCCGGCGTCAAGGATCGTTCTCGGCCGCGTGCTATCCTCCGGGCGGCCGCGCATGACGCACGCGCTCGCGACGCTCTATCGGGTCGTCTACGAGGGGGTCCTGAGCCGCCTTCCGGAGCCGACGGCGATCGCGCTCGGGCAGACGGCGCTGCGCCTGCTGCCTCTCGATCGCCTGGCCGCCTTCCGGCTGGACGATCCGCGCCTCGCCGTCACCCTCGGCGGCGTGCGGCTGCCGAACCCGATCGTCCTCGCCGCGATGTACCACGACACGCGCATCCTCGCCCGCGCCATGGGTCTCGGCTTCGGTGCGGTGACGGCGAAGTCGATCACGCTCGACCCGCGTCCAGGTCATCCACCGCCCAATCTCGTCCGCGTGCGCACGGCGGCGGGGCCCGGGCTCGTGAACTGCAACGGCTTCGCGAACCCCGGCCTCGCCGCCTTCCGCGCCGCGATCGCCCGGCTGCCGCACCGCGTGCCGCTGATCGTCAGCGTGGCCGGCGAATCGGTGGCGGACTACGTGACGCTGACGCGCGAGCTCGCTCCCTTCGGCGATCTGGTGGAGGTCAACATCTCGTCACCGAACACGAAGCTCGTCTACGCCTGGTCCCGTCGGCCCGACGAGCTGAGCGCGCTGATGACGGCTCTCCGCGGCGTCACCACGAAGCCGCTGATCGTGAAGATCTCGCCGGACTTCGCCGACGCCAACGAGCGCCACATCATTCCGGCCGCGCTCGAGGCCGGCGTCGGGATCGTGAACTACGGCAATACGCGCCGGATCGAGGAGCCGCGACTCTCGCAGGGCGTCGGCGGTCTCTCGGGACCGGAGATCTTCGCGGCGACGCTCGCCAACGTGCGCCGCACGCGTGGCGCGTTCGATGACCGCGTGCAGCTGATCGCCACCGGCGGCGTCGACACGCCCGACAAGGCGCTGCGCCTGCTCGACGCAGGCGCCACCGCCATCGGTTACTTCACGGGATTCATCACGCGAGGACCGCTGCTCGCGCGCCGGATCCTCGAAGCGCTCCGTGCGCGGCTCTGAATTGCGCACAGCTTATCCACATGTCCACAGATATCCACAAACGCCGAAATCACACGGAATGACGCGGCCTCGCGGGGGCATGGTCAGAAAACACCGCGTCATTCGTCCACGGAGACGCCCCGAGGGAAAATTTTTCGCACATTCACGGGCCGCGGCGCGCATGGCCTCGACGAAACGCGCGCTGGATGCGGGGAAACGAGATCTTGACACTGAAATCACGACGCTCGTAAGGTGTGCGGCGTGCTCGACGCCCGACTCATCAGCGCTGCATCATGGTCACCCGTGACCGGCATTCGTTGAGAGGACCCGCAGCCATGGATGGTCGAAAACCCCTTGCGAAGGTGGAAGGGCGCCGACGGTTGCGGATGAGCGGCGTCACCGTCGCCTACCGCGGCACGCCCAACCTCGACGACTGGGTCGCCTACATCGCCAATGGCACGAAATCGAAGAAGACGATCCTCGCCGACCACGCCTCCGAGCGAAAAGTGAAAGGCTTGATGACGCGGCTGTCGACGATGTCGAAGAAGGAGATCGAGAAGCTGGCGAAAGGCTAGCCGCTCAGAGCTCGAGCGGTCGCGAATTCGCGACGGTCTCTGGCTTCTCCCGCCAGATCGCCGGATCGGCGTCCACGTACAGCTCGACGGTGTTCCCGTCAGGATCGCTGATGTAGATCGACTGACTCACCACGTGGTCGCGGATGCGCATGTCCGTGATGCCATGCGCCGCCAGATGCGCCCGGGCGGCGCGGAGCTCGTCGAGGCTCGTCCCGATTCGCAGCGCGACGTGATAGAGGCCGGTCGCGTCAGGGGCGGGCGCCGGTGCGTCGGCACCGACTTCCATGACGGCCACGTCGTGGTGGTTGTCGCCGGTGGCGAAGAACGCCATCGGCCGGCCGAAGGTGCCGCGCGCGACTTCCTTCAGGCCGAGCACGTCCCGATAGAAGCGCGCGGCGCGCTCGATGTCGCGCACCTTCAGCACCACGTGGCCGACGTTCCGCACCTTGATGGCCATGGCGCCTAGATGATACCGCGTTCGGCCAGGCTGATGAACCGCCCCCGCCCGATGACGACGTGATCGTGGACGCGGAGATCGAGCAGCTGCGCGCACTCCACCAGCTGACGCGTCAGGCGGATGTCCTCGCGGCTCGGCGTCGGGTCGCCGCTCGGGTGATTGTGGAGCAAGATCACGGAGGCCGCGGATTCCAGGATCGCCGGTTTGAAGACCTCGCGGGGGTGAACGAGACTCGCCGAGAGCGTGCCCTCCGAGATGACGACGTCCCGCACGAGCCCGTTCTGCGCGTCCAGCAGGGCCACGCGAAACACCTCACGCTTGAGATCTTCCATGAGCGGCCCGAATGCGGCGTAGACCTCGACCGGACTGCCGAGCGGCGTGCGCGCTCCCGGTGTGCGCGCGCGGAGTCGTCGCGTCAGCTCGAAGGCGGCGGCCAGGCGCGCCGCCTTCACGCGCCCGACTCCGGGCAACCGTGCCAGCTCCACGGCCTCGCAGCCGGCGATCTCCGCCAGCGAACCGTACGCGGCGAGTACTTCCCGGGCGACCGCGACCGCGTCCTTGCCACGCCGGCCGCAGCCGAGCTGGATGGCGAGCAGCTCGGCGTCGGCGAGCGCGGTCGGACCATTGAAGTAGAGACGCTCGCGAGGCCGCTCGTTCTCCGGCCACACGCGCATCACCATGCCTTCGAGTACGCTCTCTCGCGATCCGGGTCAATGCCTTGAATTCGATACACGAGCTGGGAGGCTTGGCCGGCGACGGCTCAGGGCGCCGGCGCCGAGATCGGGCCGCGGTCACCGCCTCCGCCATCGGTCTTGCCTTCGGTGATCGTGATGCGCCGCGGCTCGTCCCCGACACCCTCGATGTGCACGCGGATCGTGCGCGGCGGCAACAGCGGCTCGCACCGATCGGCCCACTCGACGAGCGTGACGCCGCCGCCGGCGAGCAGCTCCTCGAGGCCGAGGTCGAGCAGTTCGGTGAGACTCTGCGTGCGGTAGAGATCGACGTGGTGAACGGGAAGGCGCCCGCGGTATTCGTTCACGAGAACGAACGTCGGACTCGTCGCGACCGCCGTCACGCCGAGGCCGCGCACGAGCCCCTGGACGAAGCAGGTCTTGCCTGCACCGAGCGCGCCCGTCAGGCCGACCACGTCGCCCGGCTCGAGCCGTGTCCCCAGACGCTCGCCCGCCGCCGCCGTCGCCTCCGGCGAGTCGGCGATGACGCTACTGGTCATGCGCGAGCCGGCCGAATGCCTCGCCCAGCGCCTCGATCACATCGCTCGCCACGAGCGCCTCCTCACCGACGCGCTCGGCGGCGACGTCGCCGGCAAGGCCGTGCAGATAGACGGCGGCGCCGAGAACGCGCTCGGCGGGAAGGCCTCGAGCGAGCAACGCCCCGACGATGCCGGTGAGCACGTCGCCGGTACCGCCGCTCGCCATGCCGGGGTTGCCCGTCGGATTGATCAGCACACGGCCGTCGGGCGCGGCCACCAGGCTGCGCGACCCCTTGAGACAGACGTGGACGGCGTGCTCCATCGCGAACGCGCGCGTACTGCCGAGCCGATCGCGCTGGACATCGGCGATCGGCACGCCGAGCATGCGCGCCATCTCGCCCGGATGCGGCGTGAGATAGCGGATGCCGGCGGCCGCCCGCAGCTCGCCGAGGTGATCGACGAGCGCGGTGAGCCCGTCGGCATCGACGACCATCGGCCGCGGCACCTCACGAACCAGCATGCGGGCCACCCGCAGCGTTTCCTCGTCGAGACCGAGCCCCGGCCCGAGCGCGACGGCGTCGCGGGCCGAGGCGAGCTCGGTGAGCGCGTCGTGGGCCTTGACGGCGAGGGTTCTCGTCTCCGTCTCCGGCAGCGCCACGCTCATCGCCTCCACGAGCAGCG
>JBIOXS010000142.1:0-2377 GCA_044869815.1 Candidatus Rokuibacteriota bacterium
GGTCGAGCAGGCAGTCGCCGCTGCTCGGGAGGTCGGCATGGCCGCCCAGGCCGTACCGCTCGACGGCGACGAGCTGGCCGGACGGATCCTCTCGCCGGTCTTCCGGCGCGGCGTCTTCTTTCCGGATGGTGCGACGGTGCAGCCCGCGCGGCTCGTCCTCGCGCTGCGACGCGCGGCACTCGGGGCCGGCATCGAGCTCTACGAACACACGCCTGCTTTGCACATTCGCGATGGAGCCGTGCGGACGCTCCGCGGCGAGGTCTCTGCGCACGAAGTCGTCGTCGCGGTCAACGCGGCCGCGACCGGCTGGCGCCCCGTGGCGCGACGCGTGACGAATTTCGGGTCCTACGTCGTGCTCACCGAGCCCGTGCCTCAGCTGCTCGAGGAGATCGGGTGGACCGGCGGCGAGGCAGTGCTCGACGGGCGCATGTTCCTGCACTACTTCCGCACGACCGACGACGGACGCGTTCTGATGGGCAGCGGCTCGGGCCCGATCGGCTTCCGCGGTCGAATCGACCGCCGCTTCACGTCCGACCTCGCCACCGCCGCACGTGCGGAGCGCGGCCTGCGCCGGCTGCTCCCCGGCCTCGAAGGCGCGAAGATCGACCGGGCCTGGGGCGGGCCGATCGACGTCTCCGCCGATCACCTGCCGTTCTTCGGCACGGTGCCCGGTAAACGCATCCACTACGGCCTCGGCTACTCGGGGCATGGAGTCGGCCCGAGCTGGCTCGGCGGCCAGATCCTCGCCTCGCTCGCGCTCGGGCTCGAGGACGAGTGGACGGCACTGCCCCTGGCAACGCGCCGCGTTCCGCCCTTACCGCCGGAGCCGCTCAAGCGTCTCGGCGGCGGACTCATCCGCTCGGCGATCCTCGCCTGCGAGCGCGCCGAGGAGGAAAGGCGGCCTCCGCCGCTCGCCGCTCGCATGGGCGCCGCCCTCCCGCGGCTGCTGAGGATGCAGATCGGCACCCGCTAATGAGTTTGTGGCTCAGAGCCACTAGCCCGATGGCCCCAACCGCCGCCGCTCGGTTTCGAGCCATCCTCCGAACTTAGTGGCTCAGAGCCACTAACTCTTAGGCGCCGGGGCCGGCGCCGATGCCGGCTGGGCAGCGCCAGTACTCGGTCTTGCCGAGGAAGGACACGGACTTGCAGCCTTGCCTGGTCAGGTCGGGCGCGCCCTGCAACTTGCCGGGATCGCACGCCTGCCAGTCGCCGTCCTGGTCCTTGGGTGTCGCCACCGGTCTGCATCCTCCCGTCAGGCCGGCCTGGCGCAAGACGCGGCCGTCCTTGATGACGACCATCAGGACGAAGATCAGGGCCGCAGCGACGATCACGCCCCGCATGCCGTCGATATCGGCATTCGAGACGTTTGCCTCAATGCCTCAGTGCCGTTTCCCTCCGAGCTCGTGATGGGCGCGGAAGAAGTTCTCGGAACCGGTGGTGGCCATCGCGGCACTGGCCGAGATCTCCAGTGCAAGCGTCGCGGCGGCCACGATCTGCGCGAATCGGTAGACCTTCCCGGCGCCGGCGCAGTCCATCAGGCCGAGCCACGTCCGGGCATACGGGAAGACCGTGCCGCCGCCGACGGTTCCGACCTCGAGTCCGGGTAGGCGCAGCGCGCAGTGGATTCCGCCCTCGACGCGGTGGCCGGTGCCGTGTGCCATCGAGCTGGTTCCGATCATGCCGAGGTCCTGACCCGTGGCGGCGAAGATCGCTGCGATTGCCGACGCGGGTGTGAACGCGACGGATTGCATTCCCGACGCCACCGCTCCGTGCGTGCCGGCGAACGAGAGCTCGAGCAGGTCGTCGACCGTCGTGCGCAGGACACGCCGAACCGTCTCCTCCGACAGGATCGCTTCGGCCAGGACGGTCTTGCCGTGTCCGCCGCGCTCGAAGTACCGATGTGACGGCTTCTTGTCGCCACCCATGTTCGCCTCGAGAATGGCGCGCGTCGGCTTCACGGGCGCGTGCTCCATCACGTAGCCGGTGTTCAGCGCGTAGGCATTGCGGGTCATCATGTTGGGCCCGCAGGCGTCGCCCGTCGTGAACGCCCACAGCACGTGGCACATCGGCCCGACGACGTGCGTCTCCACCTCCCGCAGCCGGGCATACGAGGAGATCCACGCCTCGTCGCGGTCTGAGAGCCAGCGGCGCATCTCCGCCACGTGTGCGTCGAGGAAGCGCGCGAGCTGTACGGCCTCGGCGCTGCTATTGCAGACGAAGCAGGAGGCTCTCGTGATGCGGTCGGCGAGGACGTAGGTCCGAAAGCCACCGGACTCGGCCGCCGCACGCGCGCCTCGGTAGAGAGACGCGGACAGGCCGCCCTCGGTGTGGGCAAGCGGGACGAAGACCTCGTCCTTGGCGCGGCCGGTCTCGGCCA
>JBIOXS010000143.1:0-73662 GCA_044869815.1 Candidatus Rokuibacteriota bacterium
CGATCGCGATCGTCTCGGCCCAGTCCGCGATGGGACTGTAGAGGTAGTGATGGATGCCGACGAAGGGGTAGAAGAACGCCAGCGACCAGAAGCCGATGAGCGACAGCTTGTGGCTGTAGATCGGCGCCCGCACCGACGCCGGCAGGAAGTAGTAGATCAGCACATACCCGGCCGGCGTGATCCAGAGACCCACCACGTAGTGGATGAACAGGCCGTGGAGGGCGGCGTTGTTGATCCCCGGCACGGTGCCGTAGGGACCGATGATCAGGAGCACGAGGTTGATGTCGGTCCACACGAGGGCGCCGATGAGGTACCAGAGGCTGACGTACAGGTCGCGCTGGACGCGCCGGGCCACCGTCATCAGGAGCTGGACTGAGATCGCGAGGACGCAGGCGGTGAGGACGATCACGTTCGGCAGCCACAGCTCGCCGACCTCCCAGCCCCGGTTGGTGCCGAACGCGGTGAGGCCGATGAAGGCGGCGGCGAGGTTCAGGTTCCAGACCCACAGCAGCGGCGACGCCCACGCCTCTTTCCAGACCCGAACGCCCGCCAGGCGCGGGGTCACGTAGTAGGCCAGGCCGATGAAGAGCGTCGAGAAGGCGCCCCAGATCACGCCGTTGACGTGGACCGGGCGGAGCCGCCCGAACGTGGACCATGCCGCGGCGCCGAGGAAGTCCGGATAGTTGAACTTCGTCGAGATCAGCACCCCGACGGTAGGCGCGAACATCAGCCAGAAAAAGCCCCACAAGAGCCAGCGGCGGATGAGATCACGGTCGATGAGCGCGTCGTTGCGGACCATCGCGCGGGCGACGTCCGCGGCCATCGGCCCGACGTCAACCCCGGCCGATCTCATGCGTCGCCTCGAAGCGCTCGCCCCGGGTGATCAGGGGGTTGTCGCTCCTCGCCGTAGAAGACCTTCATCGAGGCCAGGTGGAGCGGCGGCGAGGTCTGGACCCAGCGACCGTCGTGACGGGTGAGGCCGGTGCGATTGGGATGCTTGATCTTCACCTGGACGTCGATGATGGTACCAGCGGCGCTGGCGCCGTCCGCCACCAATTGGGAGATGCGGACGGATGTCGTCGGGCGCCACCGCCGCCGGCGGAGCGCCCGCCACGCTAGAGGTCTTCGCCGTTCTCGATCCGGTGCATCGTGGCGTCGTCGAGGCCGAAGTAGTGACCCACCTCGTGGATGACCGTCTCGCGCACGATCTCCATGACCTCGTCGTCGTCCACCGCGTCCTCCTCGATCGGCCCCTGATAGATCGTGATGACGTCCGGCATCACGTTGCCGTAGGAGGAGTCGCGCCGCATGAGGTCGATGCCGCGATAGAGCCCGTAGAGCGTGTCGGGCGGCTCGATGCCCATCTCCGCCAGCGTCTCGTCGTCGGCCCAATCCTCGACCACCACCGCGATGTTCGATATGCGCTGCCTGAACGTCTTCGGCAGCTTCCGCAGGGCCTTGTCGACGAGGACCTCGAACTGACGACGGGTCACGATGAGCGTCGCGGGGGCCGCGCGTGTCCCGGAGGAGCGCCACAGCTAAGCCGGGGCGCTCCGAACGTGAGAGGGTATGGGGGCCATCTCGGGGCCCCCATCTCTACAGCCCGCGCACGCGCTCGACGTTGATGACGTCGGGCACGTCGCGGATGGAGGCCATGATGTCCTGAAGCTGGCGGAGATCCGAGACCTCGACGACGAACTTGTTGATGCCGCGGCGGTCGTCGGTGACCTCGACCTCGGCCTTGGTGATGTTGCCGTTGCGCGACGAGATCGCGCCCGTGATCTCCGACAGCAGCCCCGGCCGATCGCGCCCGATGTACACGGCGATCCGGACCGGGCGCTTGGCCGGCTCGTGCGCCGGCTCGCCGCCGTCCCACTCGACGTTGACCAGCCGCTCACGGTCGAGCACGCTCTTGACCACGGTGAGGCAGTCACGCCCGTGGACGGTGAGGCCACGCCCGCGGGTGATGAACCCCACGATCTGATCGCCCGGCAGGGGGTTGCAGCACTTGGCGAAGCGGACGAGCAGGTCGTCGACGCCGCGGATGCGGACGCCGTGCTCGGTCTTGGGCCGCGTCCCCGGCGTCGCCTTGGGCCGCTCGACGGTCTCCAGCGTCGCGCCGGGGGCGATCTTGTTGAGCAACTGGTGGACCGATGCCTTGCCGTACCCGACGGCGGCCAGCACGTCGTCGGGCGTGGGGTACCCGAGGTCGGAGGCCGCGTGCGCCATGTCGTCGCCGGCGAGCAGCGCCGCCGGGTTCAGGCGGTACTTCTTGGCCTCGCGCTCGAACAGCTCGCGTCCCAGCTCGATCGAGCGGGCCCGCTCCTCGACCTTCAGCCACTGGTTGATCTTGGCGCGCGCCCGCGTCGACTTCACGAGCTTGAGCCAGTCGCGGCTCGGATGCTGGTTCGGCGAGGTGACGATCTCCACGATGTCGCCCTGGCGCAGGGTGTAGCGCAGCGGCACCAGCTTGCCGTTCACCTTGGCGCCCACGCAGTGCTCGCCCACCTTGGTGTGGACCGCGAACGCGAAGTCGATCGGGCTGGCGCCCTCCGGCAGCGCCTTCACGTCGCCTTTCGGCGTGAACACGTACACCTCGTCGGGAAACAGGTCGACGCGGACGCTGTCCAGGAACTCGTGGGGATCCTTGGTGTCCTGCTGCGTCTCGAGGAGCTGGCGCAGCCACAGCAGCGACTCGTCGAGCTTGTCCTTCCGCTCCTTGCCCGACTTCTTCTCCTTGTACAGCCAGTGGGCGGCGATGCCTTCCTCGGCGATCCGGTGCATCTCCCACGTGCGGATCTGGATCTCGATCGGATCGCCCTTGGGCCCGATCACCGTCGTGTGGAGCGACTGGTACATGTTGACCTTCGGCATCGCGATGAAATCCTTGAAGCGGCCGGGCACGGGTTTCCAGAGGGAGTGGATGACGCCGAGCGCGCCGTAGCAGTCCCGCACCGAGCCGGTGATCACGCGCACCGCGGTCAAATCGTAGATCTCGTCGAACTCGCGGCCTTGATCGTGCATCTTCTTGAAGATCGAGTAGAAGTGCTTGGGGCGGCCGCGGATCTGCGACTCGATGCCGACCTCCGACAGCTTGCGCTCGATGATGGCGATGACGTGGTTGATGTCGGCCTCGCGCTCGAGCCGGCGCTTGGCCACGCGCTTCTGGAGATCGATGTAGACGTCGGGCGACATCGCGCGGAGGGCGAGATCTTCCAGCTCCGCCTTGACCTTGGCCATGCCGAGCCGGTGGGCGAGGGGCGCGTAGATGTCGAGCGTCTCGTGGGCGATCTTGCGCGCCTTGTCGGGCGCCAGGTAATCGAGCGTGCGCATGTTGTGCAGCCGGTCGGCCAGCTTGATCATGAGCACGCGCAGGTCGCGCGCCATGGCCACCAGCATCTTGCGGAAGTTCTCCGCCTGCCGCTCCTCGCGCGAAGAAAAAGCGAGCTTGCCGATCTTGGTGACGCCGTCCACCAGCTCGGCGATCTCCTTACCGAACTCGGCTTCAAGGTCCGCCTTCGTGGTGGAGGTATCCTCCAGCACGTCGTGCAGGAGCCCCGCGGTGACGGTGGTGACGTCCATCTTGAAGTCGACGAGGAGGCGAGCGACTTGAAGCGGATGGGAGACGTACGGCTCGCCGGAGGCGCGCTGCTGACCCCGGTGCGAGCGTTCAGAGAACCGGTAGGCCCGCTGCAAGACCTCCAGGTCTGCGCCCGGCTGGTACTTCGGTATTTCGTCGATCAGCGTCTCTAGCTGAGTCACCCGCCGCCAACCTCTGTGTAATCATGTGATTTTACGCGCCTCCCCCGCTTTTACCACGCCTTTTTTCCGCGCGCGCAGCCGTCCCTCGACGTACTGGGTCCAGTCGACGACGAGAGCGCCGGCGACGTAGACGGTCGAGTACGTCCCGGTGATGACGCCCACGAACAGCACGAGGGCGAAGTCCTGGAGCGTGCGCCCGCCGAAGAAGAGCAGGATCGCCGCCGAGAAGAAGACGGTGAGCGAGGTGAGGATGGTCCGTGACAGCGTCTGGTTGACGGCCACATTCATCTGCTCGGCGAAGCTCATCCCCTTCGGCAGCTGCTTGCCCCGATTCTCGCGCAGCCGGTCGTAGGCGACGATGGTGTCGTTCACCGAGAAGCCGATGATGGTGAGCAGCGCCGCCAGCACCGGCAGCGAGAACTCCCGGTGGAGGAGCGACAGCACGCCGAGACACACGATGACGTCGTGGAAGACGGCGGTGACGGCGGCCACGCCGCCCTTGAAGTCGAAGCGCAGGGCGATGTAGAGGAGGATGCCCACCAGGCTCACCAGCACCGCGTAGATGGCCTGCAGCTGGAGCTCCTTGCCGACCTGCGGCCCGACGAACTCGACGCGCCGCACCTCGAACGTGCCGAGCGACGTCTCCCGGGCCAGCGCCGCCCCCACGCGCTTGCCGAGCTCCTCGGCGCCCACGCCGTGCGCCAGCGGGATGCGGACGATGAACTCGCGCGGGTCGCCGAACTCCTGGATGATGGCGTCGCCGAGGTTGATGCGGGTGAGTCCGGCGCGGATGGCCGACACCGACGGCGCCTTCTCGAAGCGCACCTGCACCAGCGTGCCGCCCGTGAAGTCGATGTCGTACTGCAGTCCCTGCGTGGCCAGCGACACGAGGCCGACGACCATCATCGCCATGGAGAGGAGGTAGGCCCACTTCCGGCGGCCGATGAAGTTGTAGGACGGATTGTGGAAGATCTCGATCATATCGACACCGCCACCACTTTGCGATGACGGCCCATGTACACGACGTCGAACAGCAGGCGCGTGAAGAAGTACGCCGTGAAGAGGCTGGCGGCGAGACCGATGAAAAGCGACACGGCGAAGCCCTTCACGGGCCCGGTGCCGAAGTTGTAGAGGATCAGCGCGGTGACCATGACCGTGAGGTGCGTGTCGATGATCGTCCGCAGCGCGCGGTTGAAGCCCGCGTCGATCGCCGACCGTGGCGTCTTGCCGACCCGCAGCTCCTCGCGGATCCGCTCGAAGATGAGGATGTTGGTGTCGACGGCCATGCCGATGGTGAGCGCGATGCCCGCGATGCCGGGCAAGGTCAGCGTGGCGCCGAAGGCGGCCATGCACGCCATCAGGATCAGGAGGTTGAGCACCAGCGCGATGTCGGCGATGACGCCGGACAGGCGGTAGTAGAAGACCATGAAGATGAACACGATGGCCGCCGAGCCCGCGATGGCGATCATGCCCTGGCGGATCGAGTCGGCGCCGAGCGACGGCCCCACCGTGCGCTCCTCGAGGATCTTCACCGGCGCCGGCAGCGCGCCCGCGCGCAGCACGATGGCGAGGTCGCGCGCGTCGTCGACGGTGAACTGGCCGGTGATGACCGCGCGCCCGCCCGGGATGCGCTCGTTGATCCGTGGCGCCGAGTAGAGGTTGCCGTCGAGGATGATGGCGAGGTGGCGGCCCACGTTCTGCTCGGTGATCTCGCCGAAGACGCGGGTGCCGTTCTGGGTGAACTCGATGGCGACCTGCCAGTTGCCGGGCGAGTTCGGATCGGCGCCGACGTCCGCCCGCGTCAGCTCGCCGCCCGTCAGCAGCGCGCGCTTCTGGACGACGTACGGCACGCGGCGCTCCTCCTTCGTCTGCTTGTCGACGCGCCGCTGGTAGACGAGCTCGTCGCCCTCGGGGAGGCGCCCCTGCACGGCCGCCTGCGCGTCGGCCCGGTCGTCGACGAGCTTGAACTCCAGCAGCGCCGTCCGCCCGATGAGCGCCTTCGCGCGCTCGGGATCTTGCAGCCCCGGCAGCTGGATCAGGATGCGGTCGGTGCCCTGCCGGGTGATGGTGGGCTCGGCCACGCCGAACTGGTCGACGCGGTTGCGGATCGTCTCGAGCCCTTGCCGGACGGCGTCGTCGGCGAGACGGCTCGCCTCGCGGTCGCGCATGGTCATCATGAACCGGCCGGCCGCCTGATCCTCGCCGCGGCGCTCGAACGCCTGGAACTCCGCGGCCACCGTCTGCGCGTCGTTCCACCCCTGCGGCGAGGCGAGCGCAACGGCGAAGGACTGCAGCCCGTCGCGGGTGATCCGTCGCACGGCGATCCCGCGGCGGTCCAGCGCGGCCTTGAAATCCTCGGCGGCGCGGTCGGTCTGGCCGGCCACGTGCTTGTCGGTCTCCACGCCGAGCACGAGATGGATGCCGCCCTGCAAGTCCAGCCCGAGGTTGATGGTCTTCTTCGGCGGGTACAACGCCCACGCCGACGCGATCAGCACGACGAGAACGATGACGATACGCGTCCGGAGATTCCTAGCCATCCTTGTCGCTCTGCGCCTCCACCACCCGCCCGATGGCGCTGCGCTCGAAGTCCAGCTTCACCTGGTCCGCGACGCGCAGAGTCACCGTCGTGTCCGAAAGATTCGTGACCGTTCCGTACAGGCCGCTCGTGGTCACCACGCGATCGCCGCGCTTGACGGCGCGCAGCATCCGCTCGCGCTCGGCCTTCTGCCGCTGCTGCGGGCGGATCATCAGGAAGTAGAAGATCGCGAACATCGCCGCGAACATCACCAGGGTGGGCATCAGCTGGGAGCCACCACCGCCGCCGCCGGCTGGCCCGGGCGCCATGGCCCAGGCGGCGTCGGGAACCACGAAGTTCATGAGTGCTCAGGCCTCCGAGCGTTGGGGATCGTCGAGCGGAACGTCAACGGATGATACAGCATATCGCGCGTAAAACCGAGCCCGGAACGCCTCGAATGCGCGCGCCGCGATGGCCTCGCGCATGGCGGCCATCAACCCGAGATAGAAGTGGACGTTGTGCAGCGTCAGCAGCCGGTACGCGAGCAGCTCCTCGGCGACGTAGAGGTGGCGCAGATACGCGCGCGAGAAGTGCCGGCACGTGTAGCAGCCGCAGTCGGCGTCGAGCGGCGCCGGGTCGCGCGTCCACTGCGCCTGCTTGATGGTCACCGCGCCCGTGCCGGTGAACGCCTGACCGTTGCGGGCGTTCCGCGTGGGCAGCACGCAGTCGAACATGTCCACGCCGCGCGCCACGCTCTCGACGAGATCCTCCGGCTTGCCGACGCCCATCAGATAGCGCGGGCGGTCGACGGGCAGCGCGCGCGCGACGAGCTCGGTGAGCGCGTGCATCCGCGGCTTCGGCTCGCCGACGGCCATGCCGCCGATGGCGTAGCCGTCGAAGCCCAGCGCGACCGTGGCCGCCGCCGCGCGGCCGCGGAGCTCCTCGTCGCTGCCGCCCTGGACGATGCCGAAGAGCGCCTGGCCGCCGTCGCCCTTGGCATGGGCGGCGCGGCAACGCTCGGCCCAGCGTAGCGTGCGCGCGAGCGAGCGTTCCGTCGTCTCGCGCGTGGCCGGATACGCGAGGCATTCGTCGAGCACCATCGCGATGTCGGCCCCGAGCGCGCGCTGGATCGCGATCGAGAGCTCGGGCGACAGGAAGCGCGTGGTGCCGTCGAGCGGCGCGCGGAACTCAACGCCGTCGTCGGTGACTTTCCGCAGCTTGGCGAGGCTCCAGACCTGGAAGCCCCCGGAGTCCGTCAGGATCGCGCCCGGCCAGCCCATGAACCGGTGCAGCCCGCCGAGCGAGCGGATCAGCTCGTGGCCGGGTCGCAGGAACAGATGATAGGTGTTGCCGAGCACGATGCGGGCGCCCGCGATCTCGAGGTCGTCGGGCGTCAGTCCTTTGACCGTGGCCTGGGTGCCGACCGGCATGAAGACCGGCGTGTCGACCATGCCGTGGTCGGTGCCGAGGCGGCCGCGCCGTGCCGCGCCGTCCGTCGCGAGCAGCTCGAAGCGCCTCACGTGATCAGCATCGCGTCGCCGTACGAGTAGAAGCGGTACTGGTCGGCCACGGCATGGCGGTAGGCGCGCAGCACGAGGTCGCGGCCGGCGAAGGCGGCGACGAGCAGGAGCAGTGACGAGCGCGGCAGGTGGAAATTCGTCAGGAGCGCGTCGACGGCGCGGAAGGTGTGGCCGGGACGAATGGTCAGGCTGGCCATTCCGGCGAGCGGCGCCACCCGGCCGTCGTCGCCGACGGCGCTCTCGAGCGCGCGCGTGACGGTGGTTCCGACGGCCACGACGCGCCGGCCCTCGGCGCGCGCGCGGTCGACCGCCGTCGCCGTCGCCGCCGGTACGATGACGGCCTCGGGGCCGATCGTGTGGCCCTCGACGGTCGGGCTCGTGACCGGCCGAAACGTCGCCGGCCCCACGTGAAGCGTGAGCGCATGGACCTCGACGCCCGCCGCCTGGACACGATCGAGCAGCGCGTCGGTGAAATGAAGGCCGGCCGTCGGCGCGGCGACGGAGCCGGGCGCCTTCGCATACACCGTCTGGTAACGCTCCCAGTCCGCCGGATCGGGCTTGGCGTGGCGGACGATGTACGGCGGCAGCGGCGGCACGCCCTGTGTCTCGAGCAGCGAAGCGATCGTGCCGTTCTCGCGCACGATGACGCGCGCGCCGTCGGGGTCGACGGCGACCACACGCAGTCGGGACCCGCCCGCGCGGAGGTGCGCGCCCGGTCGACAGCGGCGGCCCGGCCGGACGAGGGCGCGCCAGGCGCCGTCGCTCACCGCCTCGACGAAGAGCAGCTCGACGGGGCGCCCGTCGAGGTCCTCGGCCGGTACCCGGGCCGGAATCACGCGCGAGTCGTTCACGACCAGGCAATCGCCCGCGCGCAACAACGCCGGCAGCTCGACGAAGGCCCGGTCGACGAGGGCGCCCGCGGCGCGGTCCACGACGAGGAGGCGCGAGGCCTCGCGACGTTCGGCCGGCGCCTGGGCGATTCGCTCGGGGGGCAGGTGGTAGTCGAACTCGGCGACGTCCACGACGGGTAAGTCTACATGGCGGGCATTCGGCGTGGCGGCGTGGGTCAGCGATGCCGGCGCTCAGGGCGGTCCGCTGCCGTGGAGCGACCCGAGCGTCGTGCCCGGATAGAAATACTCGAGGATCTGGCGCGCCGAGTATCCCTGCTCGGCCATCCCCTTGGCGCCCCACTGACACATGCCCACGCCGTGACCGTAGCCGCGCCCCGTGAACCGCGCCCATTCGCCGTCGAGGGCCACCGCGAACAGCGTCGACTTGAACGTGTCGTAGCCGAGCATCCGGCGGAAATCGTTGCCACGGAGAGGGATGGTGCCGCGGTCGCCGCGCACGGTCACCACCGAGGCGCGGAGCGACGGCGTGCGCTCGGTGACGTCGATCGCCGAGATGGTGCCGCTGTCGATGCCGTGACGACGCAGCGTCTCCGACAGCTCGGTCAGCCGCAGATCGAGGCTCCAGTAGAAGTGGGGCGAGCCGAAGGAGAAGTCGCAGCGCACGGGCCTGAGCCCCGGCATGTTGCGCGCCGCGAACACCGAGCGGGGATCCTCGGTGTAGCCGCCGCTCTCGGTGTGATAGAAGGCCGGAAAGACCTCGCCTTCCCAGAGCAGCACCTGGCCGGCGGTGTCGCGCACGGCCGTCCAGATCGGCGACGTCGGCGGCACCCGCCCCGCGTACTGCTGATGGGCGATGGAGGCCAGGATGTGAAACGGCTTCCCCGCCGCGAGCAGGCGATGGTGCGCCGCATAGGTGCGCGCCACCGTCGCCTGCGCGCGCAGCATCTCGGGCGGCCACTTCTCCGACGCCTCCGCGCGCACGACGCCGACGACGTAGTCCTCGAGCGGCACCTCGTTCACGACGGCCAGCCCCTCGCCGCTGCGGACGACGTCGAGCGGCGACGAATAGTCGCGGCCGTTGAGCCGGATGGGCCGCTCGCTCCGCAGCCGGAAGGCCGCGCCGCGGCGGCCGTCCATGTCCAGGGCGGCTCCGGCCGGCGCCGCGCGGACGACGTTGGCGCGCCAGCCGGCGACGACCCCACCGACCTCCACGACGTCGATGCCGGTGCCGCGCAGCTCGGCGGCGCGCGCGTTGTCGACGACGGCCACGCGGATGGTGGACTGGGCGGCCGCGCCGGAGGCGGCCAGCGCCACCGCGGCGACGGCGGCGAGCAGGCGCCTCACCGGCGCCCGAACAACCAGAACAAGAGCGTGAGGAGCACGGACAGGACGAGCGACGTCACCACCGGAAAGTAGAAGGACCAGTTGCCGCGCTGGACGTAGATGTCCCCCGGGAGGCGGCCCAGCCAGGGCACCCGCCCGGCCAGCATGAGGACCACGCCCACCAGCGCGATCACCAGACCGATCACGACGAGCGGCTTGCCGAGGTCGTTCATGACACCGCCGTCACTCGAACAGCGCCCCCTGCCCCGTTCCCGCCACCGGCCCCGATGGCGGCACCTTCCCCAGATGCGCGTACGCCTCGCGCGTGACACGCCGGCCGCGCGGCTCGCGCGCGACGAACCCGATCTTGAGCAGGTAGGGCTCGACGATCTCCGACAGCGTCTCCGCGTCGTCGTTGATGGTGGCCGCGACCGCCTCGATGCCGACGGGCCCGCCGCCGTACACGTCGACGATCGCCTCCAGGAACCGGCGGTCGAGCTTGTCGAGACCGCGGGCATCGACGCCCTCGCTCCGTAGAGCCTCGCGGGCGACCTGCTCGGTGATCACGCCGTCGGCCTTGACCTGCGCATAGTCGCGCACGCGGCGGAGCAGGCGGTTGGCGATGCGCGGCGTGCCGCGCGAGCGGCGCGAGATCTCGTGGGCGCCGCTGGTGTCGGCGCGGGCATCGAGGATGGTGGCCGAGCGGGACACGATCCGCACGAGCTCCTCCTCGGAGTAGAAGTCGAGATGATGGAAGATGCCGAAGCGCTCCCGCAGCGGCGCCGAGAGCATGCCGGGGCGCGTGGTGGCCGCCACCAGCGTGAACGGGCGCAGCGCGTACTTGAGCGTGCGCGCGTGCATGCCCTTGTCGATGACGAAGTTGACGGAAAAATCCTCCATGGCCGGATAGAGGAGCTCCTCCACCGCCCGCGGCAGCCGATGGATCTCGTCGATGAACATCACGTCGTTCTCGGTCAAATTGGTCAGGATGCCCATCAGGTCCGCTCCGCGCTCGATCGCGGGCCCGGACGTCGCCGTCAAATTCGTCCCCATCTCGTTGGCGATGATCCCCGCCAGCGTCGTCTTCCCCAGCCCCGGCGGCCCGTAGAGCAGGACGTGATCGACGCATTCGCCGCGCTGGCGGGCGGCGGTCACGGACACCCGGAGGCTCGCCACCGCCTGGTCCTGCCCGACGTACTCCTCGAACGAGCGCGGGCGGAGCGCGCGCTCGAACTGCACCTCTTCGGGGGCCGGCGCGCGGCTGAGGATGCGGCTGTCGTCCGGCGCCGTCACGCTCACGTCCTCGCCTTCGCCGCCGCCTGCCCGCGATAGATCTCGTCGAACAGCTCTTCCGGCGTGGCCACGCCCGGGCGGCGGCGGAGCGCGTCGGTGATGAGCTGCGAGGCTTCCGACGGGCGGTGCCCGAGCTGCTTGGTGAGCACCTCCCACACCAGCTCGCGCAGACCGTCGGCATCCAGGGCTGCCGCCGGCGCGCTGACCGGACTCTCGGCGCGCGCGTCCTCCCGCGCCAGCGCGAACTTCGAGACCTTCGACTGGAGCTGGGCGACGATGTTCTTGGCCTTCTGCGGTCCGATGCCGGGCAGCGCGCGCAGGTATTTCTCGTCCTGCCGCGCGATGGCCGCCGCCAGCTCGGCGACCGGCGCCGCCAGCGCACGCGCGGCGACCATCGGGCCGATGTCCTTGACGGTGATGAGCCGCTCGAAAAACTCCTTGTCGAGGTCGGAGGTGAAGCCGATGAGGACGGGGCGCGGCTGATCGCGGGTCGCGTGATAGTAGATCACGAGGGCGAGCTCGCTCGCCTTGTCGCCCGCCTCCGGCGTGGCCGACTCCAGCGCGCGCATCGCGATCGGCGGCAGGTAGATCTCGTAGCCGATGCCCCCGCACTCGAGCACGACGCGGTCCTCGAGCTTGCGCCGCAGGCGGCCGGTCAGGGTGGCGATCACGAGAGCCGCGCGCCCGCGCGCGACAGCGCCGTGAGCGCCAGCGCCAGCGCGTCCGCCACGTGCGACGGCCGCGGCGCCACGGCGAGGCGGAGGAGCCGGCGCACGGCTTCCTGCACCTGCGCCTTCGACGCGGCACCGTGACCGGCGATGGCGCGCTTCACCTCGGCCGGGGCCAGCGTGACGACCTCGACTCCGCGCTGCCGAGCGGCCAGACAGATCACCCCGCGCGCATGCGCCATCTGGAGCGCGGTGCGCGGGAAGCGATACTCGCTGTAGAGATCCTCGAGGACGAGGCCGCCGGGCGCGTGCTCGGACAACAGCCGGTCCACCGCCTCGTGGATGAGGCCGACGCGGGTCTCGAGCGGCTGCGCGGCGCTGGTGGTGATCACGCCCGTGACCACGACATGGAGGCCGGCGGGTACGGGCTCGATGAGTCCGTAGCCGGTGCCGACGAGGCCGGGATCGACGCCGAGGATCCTGAGGCTAGGCAGCCGAGATGGCCTCGAGGACCTCGTCGGGGATGTCGTAATTCGCGTAGACGGACTGAACGTCGTCCAGCTCCTCCAGCGCCTCGATCAGCTTGACCACCGAGGTCGCGTCCTTGCCCTCGACGCGCACCGTCGACTGCGGCATGTACGTGACCTGCGCCTCGATGATCGGCACGCGCGCCCGGGCCAGCGCCTCGCGGACCTCGTCCATTTGAGCAGGCGCCGTCGTGATCTCGAAAGCTTTTTCGACCCGGCGCATGTCGGTGGCGCCCGCCTCGAGGGCCTTGTCGAGCAGCTCGTCCTCCGAGATCTTCTCGGCGTCGACCTGGATCATGCCCTTGCGCTCGAACATCCACGCCACCGCGCCCGCCGAGCCCATGTTGCCGCCGAACTTCTCGAACGTGTGCCGGACCTCCGGCCCCGTGCGGTTGCGATTGTCCGTCAATACCGCGATGAGCACCGCCACGCCGCCCGGGGCGTAGCCTTCGTAGGTGATCTCCTCGTAGGATTCGCCGGGCAGCTCGCCCGTTCCCTTCTGCACGGCGCGCTTGATGTTGTCGGCCGGCATGTTCACTTCCTTCGCCGACTCGATGGCCGCCTTCAGGCGCATGTTGCCCTTGGGATCGCCGCCGCCGTTCCTGGCCGCCACCGTGATCTCGCGAAGGATCTTCGAGAACAGCTTGCCGCGCTGGACGTCGGCCTTGCCCTTCTTGCGCTTGATCTGCGACCACCGGGAGTGCCCTGACATCGCTCTATCCTCTTTCGTTCGAGAGTGCGGCCTTGAGCCGCTTCACACGCTCGATCCGCCGATCGCGGCGCGCCAGCGCGCCGGTCCACCGCCGCCGCTCACCCTCCGTGCCCGGGGTGAACGGCCGGCAGGGCTGCGGGCGCAGGTCCCCGCCCAGGTGCACGTACGTAAGATACGCCGTGCAGGCGTGCCGCACCTCCCCGCTCCACGGCTGCTCCGCCAGGACCTTCACCCCGACCTCGAGCGACGAGGTGCCGACGTGGTTCAGCCCGGCCTTGAACGTCACCACCTCGTGCGTGTAGATCGGCGCGTAGAAGTCCATGGCGTCCAGGCACGCCGTCATCACGAAGCCTCTGCAATAGCGCATCGACAGGATCCCACCCGCCTCGTCGAGCTCCATCAGCATCTTGCCGGGAAACATCATGTTGCCGAACAGCGCGTCCTCCGGCAAGACCGACCGCGACGACTCGAAGCGCCACTGGAACTCCTCGTTGGCCGAGGTGTCGATGTCCCGCAGGCGGGCGGCCTTCTGCTCGAAGCGAACGCGTCGCTGCTCGCGTCGCGCCCGGGCCGCCTCGACCAGTGCGGCTTCGGCCGCATCCCGCGGCTCGATCTTGACGCCGATGGGGCGCGGGCGCACCTGGTCGTCCACGTTGACGAAGACCAGATGCGAGTTGAGCGTCACGGCGCGGGCGCCGCTGGCGACGTTCTCGGCCCACACCCGGACCCCGACCTCCAACGACGAGGTGCCGATGTACTCCACGCGCGCTCTCAAGATGGCGATCTCGCCGATCTTGACCGGATGCAGGAAGTCGATGTCGTCCATCGCGCCGAGCACGGCGGTGCCCCTCGCCACACGCGCGGCCGCCAGCGTGCCGGCCTGGGTGATCCACTGCATCATGCGCCCGCCGTGGATCTGTCCCGGCGCCCCCGCGTGTTCGGGGAACACCCAGTGAATCGTCTCGGTGACGGTGTCGGCGATCGATGGCATCGGCCCAGAACGGAGATAGCACGGCGGCGCGCCGCCGCGCAATGCAGGCGACGCGCCGCCCCGAGCGCGGACGGCGGCTCCGCCACGTTGCTCGCGTCAGCTGGACGGGCGCTCGAGGAGCCGACCGCGCGCCGTTTCGACGCGCATCGGTGCCGCGGCGTCAGCGCTGTGGACCGCGAGCGAGGCGGCGATCCGCAGCGCCCGCTCGGTGACCTCGCGATCGCCGAGCTGCGCGAAACCCTCGGCGACGCGCACCACGCCGTCGACGGAGCCCTCGGCGCGCGCCCGGTTGAGCGCCGCCAGGTAGACCTGCCGTGCTCGCGGAGCGGCGGCGCCGTGCATTGCCGCTTCGATCCGCACGCGGGCGTCACCAGCCTCGACGAGTCCACGCCAGCCACGGCTCATGCGAGCCACCTCGTAGGCTTGCTGCCAGGCCTTGAGCGCCGCCGTGGCGTCGCCGCGCGCGAGCGCCTCGTCCACGGTCACGAGGGCCGCCCTGCGCGCCCGCTCGGCGGCGTCGTCCTGGGGAGTCCGGCTCCGGCCCGTCGCGATCTCGGCGACGGCGGCGAGGATGAAGAGCAGGGCCACGAGCACGATGGGCAGCTTCGGTGTCGGCTGCATCGTCGTCCCTCCTCGAGTGCTCGCCGCAGAGGAAGGGCAATGACGGTGCCACACCGTCGCGCGCGTCGAGCGACTTCGACCACGAGGATTTACGCGGAGCGCGTGTCGCAACGTCGCCGTCGATCGGGCCTTTCGCCCGGGCGGCGCCGGGTTCTACGGCTCGAGCGCGACGGGGGCCAGGCGGTGGAAGCCGGTCGGATGCAGGCGCAGGTTCCGAACCTCGGGGCGCGCCACGCCCCACACGAGCCGCACGTAGATGGGCAGCCACGGCATGTCGTCGGCCAGCAGCGCCTGGCCGCGCTGGTAGAGGCGCGCGCGCTCGTGGCGCGAGGCGAGCTGACTGGCCCGGATGAGAACGTCGTCCAGGCGCGGGTTGCGATAGAAGGAGAAGTTCAACGCCTTCGGGCCGGGGCGGGCTCCCTCGCTCGTCGACAGAGGGAACAGGAACAGATG
This sequence comes from Candidatus Rokuibacteriota bacterium, assembly GCA_044869815.1. Classification (GTDB taxonomy): domain Bacteria; phylum Methylomirabilota; class Methylomirabilia; order Rokubacteriales; family CSP1-6; genus AR12. The sequence continues at coordinate 15,237 of JBIOXS010000143.1, forward strand.
CGGATCGCCGCCGACCACCGAGGCTTCGGCAAGCGCGAGCTCGTGGACACCGCCTTCGAGGGCGGTTCGCACCATGTCGCTCGGCTCGATCTTCACGCGAACGGGAATGTCGGAGCCGCCGAGCATGAGCGCCATGCTCTCGGCGAGCTTCGTGGCATTGATCCCGCTCACGTCACCCGGGATGAGCATGACCGGTGTCGCGCCTTGCGGCCAGCCGCCATCCCGGAGGAGTGCCCGGACCTGCTCGCGCGTGCCGCCCAGCACGGGACTGCCTTCGCGCCGCGCCCACGCGCCCGGCGGTAGAAAGGACTGGAGGGGCACGGCCGTCCGGTCGAGCGCGGCGCCGAGCGTCGCGGGATCGAGCGCCGCCGCCACCGCTTGCCGCAGCTTCTTGCGCGAAAAGGGCTCCTTCTCGGTCTGGAAGGCCAGATACCCTACGCGCAGTCCGGGTGTGGACAGCGCACCGTCCAGACGCCGCGGCGGACCCGGCGGAAACCAGATGTCGAGCGCGCGCGCTGCGAACTCCGCTTCCGCGTGCTCGTCGTTGGCCACGTCGAGGAACACCATCCGCTCGCTGCGCGGCGCTCCGGACCAGTGTCCGCTCACCGCCTCGAGCGCCATGCGGCCGGGCGAGATATCGACGACGCGGTACGGGCCGCTGCCCACGAGGCGGGTGACGCCCTCGACGGGACCGCCCAGACGGGCGATTGACATCGCCGGGTGCGCGAGCACGGTGAGAAGCGCGGCATAGGGCTGGACCAGGACGATGTTCACCGTGCTTCGATCCGCCGCGCGCACCTCCTTGATCACGCCCGGAACGCCGCGCAGGAGCGCGGCCCACGCCGCGTGCGGGGTCGACGGATCGGTCTTGAGGTGGCGGGTGAAGCTCGCCGCGACCTCGGCGGCGGTGACGGACGCGCCGTCGTGAAAGGTCACACCATTCCGGAGCGTGAACGACCAGGTGAGGCCATCACGCGAGACCGCCCAGCGCGTCGCGAGCGCGGGATCGACGTCGGTCGAGCCTACCCGGTAGGCGACGAGGGTGTCGAAGACCTGGCGCGCGATGAGAGGAACGGCGCCGTCGAGCGCCGCCGCGGGGTCGAGGGCGGCCGGCACGCCGCTGACGCCGACGCGCAGCTCGCGGCGGCCCTGCGCCAAGGTGTCGGCGAACGACACAAGCGAGAGCACGAGGCAGGGGACGAGGACGACGACGAAGCGGGCGCGCAGCGACTGCGAACAGCGCATCCACATCTTTATACGTGGAACCCCATGTGCACGCCAACGGTTTCGAGCGTAGCCATCCTCGGTACGGAACTTGCGTAAGAGGTGGCCGAGGGCGGCGTCGTGATCTCCGTCGGTCACGCGCGCGCGCCGTCGGGCGGAACGAGCGAAAACGGCGGTCCGAAATGCCGCCGAAGGACCTGACAACCTTGACTTTCTTTTTTACGGCCGCCTATACTCGGTCAGCGACGGAAAAGCTCGAGCACGAGCGGCACATGAGGGGTCAAGAGAGAAGGGATGGGCTATGAAGGAGTTCGACAAAAAGAGTAGCCCTGGCCGCGAGGGCTTCTCCAAGTTCCTTCCCGCCTCGATGTCCGATTCGAGCACGCGCCGTCGCCTAACGGAGTACGAGATCCAGGTGCAGGACCTTCAGGCTTACGTGAGGTCGCTCGAGGCGGAGACGGTGCACCTGCGCAAGAAACTCGAAGACACACCGAAGGACTTCATGGTGCTGGAGAACAAGCTGCGCGAGGCCAACCGGCAGCTCGTGCAAGCGTTCAATCAGAACGAGAAGCTCGTCAACGCCCTCTACGAGGCGCGCGAGCAGATCACCGCGCTCAAGGAGGAGGTCGACAAGCTCTGCGCGCCGCCCTCGACGTACGGCGTGTATCTGTCGCTGAACGAGGACGGCACCGTCAACATCCTGGCGCAGGGTCGCAAGGTGAAGGTGAACCTGCATCCGTCGATCAAGCCGGAGAGCATCAAGCCGGGCCAGGAGCTCGTGCTGAACGAGGGCCTCAACGTCGTGGAGGCCGCCGGCTACGAGATCCAGGGCGACGTCGTCATCCTCAAGGAGCAACTCGACCCCGAGCGGGCGGTGGTCACCCTCCGCGCGGACGAGGAAAAGGTCGGTATCATCGCCGATCCGCTGCGCTCGCTGCGTCTGAAGACCGGCGACCACATCCTGATGGATGCCAAGAGTGGATACCTTCTGGAAAAGCTTCCTAAGAGTGAAGTAGAGGATCTTTCGCTCGAGGAAGTGCCGGACATCGGCTACGACGATATTGGAGGTCTCGGCACCCAGATCGAGACGATCAAGGACGCCGTGGAGCTGCCGTACCTCTACGCCGACTACTACAAGGAGCACAAGCTCACCCCGCCCAAGGGTGTGCTGCTCTACGGCCCTCCCGGCTGCGGCAAGACCATGATCGCCAAGGCGGTGGCGAACAATCTCGCCGAGAAGATCTCCGAGAAGCGCGGCGAGAAGATCAAGGGCTTCTTCCTGAACATCAAGGGCCCCGAGCTGCTGAACAAGTACGTCGGCGAGACCGAGCGCAAGATCCGGGAGATCTTCGTCAAAGCCAAAGAGAAGGCCAACGAAGATGTGCCCGTTGTCGTCTTTTTCGACGAGATGGACGCGCTCTTCCGCACCCGCGGCACCGGTATCTCGTCGGACGTCGAGACCACCATCGTCCCGCAGCTGCTCGCCGAGATCGACGGCGTCGAGGGGTTGAAGAACGTCATCGTGATCGGCGCCTCCAACCGGCAGGACCTCATCGATCCGGCCATCCTGCGGCCGGGCCGGCTGGACGTGAAGATCAAGATCGAGCGGCCGGACCAGCAGGCGGCCAACGACATCTTCAAGAAGTACATGACGACGGACATCCCGATCGCGGAGTCCGAGACGAAGCAGCACCGCGGCGACGTCCAGACCGCCATCGACGCGATGATCGTCACGACCATCGAGTCGATGTACAGCCTGAGCGAGGAGAACCGGTTCCTCGAGGTGACGTACGCGAACGGCGACAAGGAGGTCCTCTACTTCAAGGACTTCTCCTCGGGCGCCATGATCGAGTCGATCGTGCGGCGGGCCAAGAAGCTCGCGCTCAAGCGCTACATCGGCAAGGGTGAGAAGGGGATCATGGCGGACGACCTGCTCACCGCGGTCCGGGAGGAGTTCAAGGAGAACGAGGATCTGCCGAACACGACCAATCCCGACGACTGGGCGAAGATCGCCGGCAAGAAGGGCGAGCGCATCGTCTACGTGAAGCCGCTGATGGGCGAGACGAAAGAGAAGCAGCGCAACGTCGAAAAGGTCGTCAACACCGGACAGTACCTCTAACAAATAGGGAGCGCCCGGCGCTTGCCCCCGTTTGCTATAACTAGGGTGGCGCCGGGGGCTCCGCTATCCGCACCCCGGCCGCCGCGGCCGGGATTCTTTTTCAACGACTGTTTCACGCGAGCTTCGTAGAGGGGACGCATGGCCATCCCGAAAGTCATGGGCATCGAGACCGAGTACGGCATCACCGTCAAGAACCAGCCCGACTTCAACCCCATCCTCTCGTCGCTCCTGCTGATCAACTCGTACGAGACGTACCGGTCGTCCAGGGTGCGGTGGGACTACGAGGCCGAGAGCCCGCTCCGGGATGCACGCGGCTTCGAGTACATGGAGGAAAAAGAAGGGACCTCCAAGGAGGAGTCCCGCCTGATCAATCTCATCCTGTCGAACGGCGCGCGCTTCTACGTCGACCATGCGCACCCGGAGTACTCGAGCCCGGAGACGACGAACCCGCGCGACACCGTCATCTGGGATCGCGCCGGAGAGCGGATCTTGAATCTGTCGCGGCAACGAGCGGAAGCAGTCTCTCCGCCGGAGCAGCGCATCCTCATCTACAAGAACAACACCGATAACAAGGGCAACTCCTACGGCACCCACGAGAACTACCTGATGGACCGCAAGGTGCCCTTCGCGCGGATCGTCCAGCACATGATGCCGTTCTTCGTCTCGCGGCAGATCTACACGGGCGCCGGCAAGCTCGGCTACGAGAACAACGCCGAGCCCTGCGATTACCAGATCTCGCAGCGGGCCGATTTCCTCGAGACCGAGGTCGGGCTCGAGACGATGGACTCGCGCCCGATCGTCAACACGCGCGACGAGCCGCACGCGGATCCCGAGAAGTATCGGCGGCTCCACGTCATCGTCGGCGACGCGAACATGAGCGAGATCTCCACCTACCTCAAGGTCGGCACCATGGCCGTGGTGCTCAGCATGGTCGAGGACGACTTCATCGACCGCGATCTCTCCATCGACGGGCCGGTGGCGGCCTTCCGGAAGGTCTCGCGCGATCTCGGCTGCCGGGACACCTTCCGGCTGAAGGACGGGCGCAGCATCTCCGCCGTCGACCACCAGCGCGAGTTCCTCGGGCTCGCCCAGCGCTACTACAAGGACCGCGAGCAGGAACCGTGGGTGCGGGAGCTGCTCATGCGGTGGGAGCACACGCTCGACCGGCTGGCCGAGGATCCCACGCAGCTCGGCCGCGACCTCGACTGGGTGATCAAGCGCCAGCTCCTCGAGAACTACACCGACAAGCACGCCCTGGACTGGAACGATCACCGCCTGCAGATGATCGACCTCCAGTACCACGACATCCGGCCCGGCAAGGGCCTGTACTACAAGCTCGAGGAGTCGGAGGCCGTCGAACGCCTCGTGACCGACGACGAGATCTCGAAGGCGATCTACGATCCGCCCAAGGACACGCGCGCGTACTTCCGCGGGATGTGCCTGCAGCGCTACGCCGACGAGATCGTCTCCGCCTCCTGGGACTCGGTGATCTTCGACCTCAAGGAAGGTCCGCTCAAGAAGATCTTCATGCTCGAGCCGCTGCGGGGGACCGAGGCGCACGTCCGGCAGCTCCTCACGGAGTCGCCGACGGCCGCCGATCTCCTGCGCAACATCTCGCGGCCCAGCTTCGGCATGTAAGGCGTTCTTCGGGCAAAGGAGAAGGATGAGCGACGCGCGCTGGCAGGACGTCTTTCGCACGTACGCCGACTCGAGCTTCGTCGAGCTGCTCCGACGGGAAACGCCGCACTTGATGCCGGCGGCGGCGGCCGTCGGCGAGGCGACGGCGGTCGAGGTGCCGCATGGCACGACGGTCATCGCCGTCCGGTTCCGCGACGGCGTCATCATGACGGGCGACCGCCAGGCCACCGCCGGCTATCAGGTCGCCAGCCGGCGGATCGAGAAGATCTTCAAGTCCGATGACCTGTCCGGCGTCGGCATCGCGGGCGCGGCCGGCCCCGCCATGGAGATGGCCAAGCTCTTCCAGACCGAGCTCGAGCACTACGAGAAGGTGGAGGGCGACAACCTGTCGCTCGAAGGCAAGGCCAACAAGCTCGGGCAGATGATCCGCATGAACCTCCAGGCGGCCATGATGGGTCTGGCCGTGGTGCCGATCTTCGCCGGCTTCGACGAGAAATCCGGCCTCGGCCGTCTGTTCAAGTACGACATCACGGGCGGCCGCTACGAGGAGACGAACTACGACGCCCAGGGCTCGGGCTCCAAGGACGCCCGCGACTCGCTGAAGAAGCTGTGGAAGCGCGACATGGGCCGTGACGAGGCGCTCCAGGTGGCCCTGCAGGCGCTGATCGACGCCGCCGACGAGGACGTCGGGACGGGAGGACCGGATTTCGTCCGGGGGATCTTCCCGACCGTGAAGACGATCACGCGCAGCGGCTTCGGCGACGTCGCGGAAGACGAGATCCGCCGCGTGTGCGAGCAGATCCTCGACGACCGCAAGCGCACCGGGAACGGGGGCTGACGATGCCGCTGCCGTATTACGTGAGTCCCGAGCAGATGATGAAGGACAAGGCCGAGTATGCCCGCAAGGGCATCGCGCGCGGCCGGTCCATCGTCACCCTGGAGTTCCGTGACGGCATCCTCCTCGTCGCCGAGAATCCCTCGACGCTGCTCCACAAGATCTCGGAGATCTACGATCGCATCGCATTCGCCGGCGTGGGCAAGTACAACGAGTTCGAGAACTTGCGGATCGCGGGTATCCGTCACGCCGATGTGAAGGGTTACTCCTACAGCCGCGGGGACGTGACGGCCAAGGCGCTCGCCAATGCCTACTCGCAGGCCCTGGGGAACATCTTCACCCAGGACATCAAGCCGTTCGAGGTCGAGGTGCTGGTGGCCGAGGTGGGCGACGCCAACGGCGGCCGCAACGAGATCTACCACATCCTCTACGACGGCACCATCGAGGACGAGCGGAACTACGCGGCCATGGGCGGCCAGGCCGACGAGATCCGCCGGTTTCTCAAGGACCATTTCCGCGAAGGCCTCCCCCTCGACGAATCGCTCCAGCTGGGGGTGCGATCGCTGACCGTCACGCAGAACAAGACCCTCACCGAGCGCGATCTCGAGGTCGCCGTGCTCGACCGGACGAAAGAGCGCCGGAAGTTCCGCCGGATTCCGCCCGAAGCGCTCGGTCAACTGCTGGGCACACAGAGGTAAGGCGTGCTAGGCTGAGGCCAGATGAAGCGCCGGATCTTCGGCCTCGAGAACGAGTACGGTCTGACCTGCACGCTCAACGGTCAGCGTCGCCTCTCGCCCGACAACGTCGCGCGCTATCTGTTCGAGAAAGTCATTCCCGGCGCCCGCAACGCGAACGTCTTCCTGGAGAATGGAGCCCGGCTCTATCTGGACACCGGCTTCCATCCGGAGTACGCGACACCCGAATGCGATGACGTGGCCGAGCTCGTCATTCACGACAAGGCCGGCGAGCGCATCGTCGAGGATCTGCTGCACCAGGCCGAGAAGCGGCTGCGGGAGGACGGCATCTCCGGCAACATCCTTCTCTTCAAGAACAACACCGACTCCGCCGGCAACTCGTACGGCTGCCACGAGAACTACCTGGTGAGCCGCGACGTGTCGTTCCAGCGGCTGGCCGAGGCGCTCATTCCCTTCTTCGTGACGCGCCAGATCTTCGCGGGGGCGGGCAAGGTGCTCCAGACGCCGAGGGGATTTCACTATTGCTTGAGCCAAAGGGCTCAGCATATTTGTCAGGAGATCTCCGGCGCCACGACGTCTTCCCGCTCGATCATCAACACGCGCGACGAGCCTCATGCGGACGCCGAGCGCTATCGCCGCCTGCACGTGATCGTGGGCGACTCGAACATGTCGGAGGTCGCCACCTATCTCAAGATCGGCACCACGGCGCTCGTGCTCGACATGATCGAGGACGGCTTCTTCGACAAGGATTACTCATTGCAGTCGCCGGTGCAGGCCATCCGCGATATTTCACACGACCCGACGCTGAAGGAGACGATCAAGCTGAAGGACGGCCGGTCGATCTCGGCCCTCCAGATGCAGCAGGAATATCTCGAGTACGCGGCCCGCTACGTGGCCGCCATCGACGCCGATCCCGCGTCCAAGGACGTGCTGGCACGCTGGACCGACGTCATCGAGAAGCTCGAGACGGATCCCATGCAGCTCGATCGGGAGCTCGACTGGGTCATCAAGCGGCAGTGGATCGAGAGCTACATGACGCGCAACCGGCTCTCGTGGCGGGATCCCAAGATCTCGCTGATGGACCTGCAATATCACGACATCCGGCCCGACCGCGGGCTGTACTACAAGCTCGTCGGCAAGGAGATGGTCGATCGGATCACCGACGACGAGACCATCGAGGCCGCCAAGCACACGCCGCCCCAGACGACGCGGGCGCGGCTGCGCGGCGAATTCATCCGGCAGGCCAACCTGAAGGGCAAGGACTATCGCGTCGACTGGGTCTACCTGAAGCTCAACGACCCCGAGCGCGAGACGATCCTCTGCAAGGACCCGTTCCAGTCTCACGACGAGCGGGTCGAGCGCCTTATCCGATCGTTCTGAATCCCTACCTGGCCTTTCGCGTCGCCAGGCTCGTTCTCCTCCTCGCCCTCGCCGCCGTCTTCGCCGTTCTCGCCACCGGCCGCCCCGTGTCGCGCCCGATTCGCGTGGCAGTGGCGACGCTGGTCGTGCTGGCCGCCGCCGGCTTCGTGAACTTCGGATTCTTCCACGTCCTCCAGCGCCAGCACATCCACTACTGGGACGCCTTCCATTACTTCGTCGGCGCCAAGTACCTGCCCGAGCTCGGCTACACGCGGCTCTACGAGGCGACCTACGTCGCCGGGCGCGAGATGGGCGCCTTCGCCGGGATCGATCGCATCCGCGACCTGCCGAGCTATCAGGCGCGGGAGACGCGCTCGATCGACGCCGCCGCCGTGCGCGCGCGCTTCACGGACGCGCGCTGGCGCGCGTTCAAGCGCGACCTCCTGTTCTTCGGCCCGCAGATCCCGGACTGGCGGCGCCTGTTCATGGATCACGGCTACAACGATCCGCCGCCGCGCGCCCTGCTCCTGCACACCCTGGTGCGCTGGCTGCCGGCCACGCCGCTCACGCTGGCCGCGGTCACCTCGATCGACTACGCGCTGATCGCCGGCGCGCTCGTCCTGGCGGGGCGGGCCTTCGGTCCGCTCGCCGGCGGCCTGGCCGCGGCCTCTTTGCTGCTGAGCTTCTTCGGGCGCTTCGACTACATCGGCGGCTCCGTGCTGCGCTGGGACTGGATCGCCGCCCTCATCGCCGGCGCCGCCGCCTTCGCGCGCGGCGCCGGCGTGGCCGCCGGCCTCCTCTTCGCCTACGCCGCCGCGGCGCGGATCTTCCCGGCGTTGCTGCTGGTGCCGCTGCTCGTGAAGTGGCTCCAGACGCGACGCGCGCGCACGCCCGACCGCACGCTCGATCGCTGCCTCGTGGCGGCCGCGCTGACGCTGACGGTCACCGCGCTCGTCGTCGTTCTGGCCGGCGCGTCGATCTCCGTCGGCGAGTTCGTCGCCAAGATCCGGCTGCACGGAGACAGCGCCTTCACCAACCACGTCGGGCTCGGCACGTGGCTGGTGTTCCAGGCGGCGCCCTGGAACGTGTACGCGGACGGGATGCGGTCGGTCGAGCCGGTGGCGCTGGTGGCCGCGCGCCCGGCCTGGTGGGTCGTTCCGCTCGTCTCGGGACTGTACCTGGCCGCGGCATTGCCGTTGATCCTGCGCGCGCGCGTGCTCGAGTCGCTGATGTACGCGGTGCCGCTCGTCTGGTGCGCCGTCTCACCGGCCGGGTATTACTACTCGCTGCTCGTGCTGCTGGTCCTGCTTCCGTGGCGCGACGGCGCCGCCGACGGCGTGCGCCTGCTCCAGATGGCGCTGCTGGCCCTGGTGAGCACGGCCGGCTACGCCCTCGAGATCCACTCCCACGACGGCCTGCCGCTGTTCCATCGCGCCTCGACGCTGCTCGGGCTCTACTTCGTCGTGTGGCTCGGCCTCGAGTACGTGCGGCGGCGGGCGCCCGATCCCGGTCCGAGGGTGTCGCGCCGCCCTCGGGACGAGGCGGCCTCGCTCCACGCGCTTCCCAAAATTTGACCGGGCGAAGGCGCGGATGCTACATCTGATCCCGATCCTTCGCGCTCACATCGTGCATCGCGCCCCGCGCGGCCAGGCGCGGCATCGTTCCACGGTCACCGGTCACCGAGGGGGAGGCAGGCGGCGCCCATGATGTGGAAAGGCAACGGCAAGACGCGGGGCAAGGACACGGGCGAGCTCACGGCCTTCCTCGACCAGGCCTCCGAGATCGACGGCAAGTTCACCTTCAGCGGCACCGTCATGATCAACGGCCGGCTGCGCGGTGAGATCCACTCGAACGACACCCTCATCGTCGGCGAGAAGGGCGTCATCAACGCCTCCATCCGCGCCGGCGTCGTGCTGGTCAGCGGCGAGGTCGTCGGCAACGTGATCGGCGTCGAGCGCGTCGAGCTGCGCGGCAGCGCGCGCGTCTCCGGCGACATCGAAGCGCCCATCGTCGTGGTCGACGAGGGCGTGATGTTCGACGGCCACTGCCGGATGACCCGCGCCGGCGCCGATGAGGGGCACGACCACTCGGTGGTGGCGCTCAAGCGCTGAGGCGGCGCGCGCCCGTTCCCGACGACGGCGCCAGCCGCGGCCGGCCGGGATCGGTGAGATCGAGCTCGTCCCATCCGATCGTGCGCCGCCGTCGTCGGGCGGCGAGCGCTCCGAGCAGCGCCTGGACGATGGCGCCGGCGGCCAGCCGCTCGATGAGCCCGTCGATCCCCAGCACGTAGCCGCGCACCACCCACTCCCCTCCCTCGCGCTCCGCCCGGATCTCCTCGATGCGACCGACGCGTCGACCGCGCGCATCGACCACCGGACGTCCGAGCAGCCGCTCGACACGTGCCTCGCGGGTCATCGGCCACCCGGGATCCGCGCGAACACGCGCGCGAGCCAGCGCTCGACGCGCCACGCCGGCGTGCGCGTCGCATCGATGTCGACTCGAATATCGTTGGCCACCGCCATCACGGACTCCTTCGGAATGCGTGTGGCGTGGGCGTGCGTGGCGGCCCGGCGCGTCCATCGCGAGAGCCAGGCGGGCAGGCGCGCCAGGCGCGTGGCCGCCCCCACCTCGAGCGCCACCACCCGCGGAGGGCCGTCCTCGGACAGCTCCAGGACGATGCCGTCGACCTTGCCGAACGGGCGCCCCTTGCGATCGAGGAGCTGCTTGTCGAGGACGTCCCGGACGAGGTCCAGCATCGCCTCAGCCGCCCATGAGCTGGAGCGGGAGCGACACAATCGCCAGCACGCAGGCCAGGGCGGTGACGACGAGCACGACCGCGTTGCCGAGGCGCCCGTTGGCGTGGTCGCCGACGTAGTCGCGATCGTTCATCAGCACGAGAAACGGCATCACCGCCAGCGGCAGCGCCGCCGCGTTGAGCACCATGGCCACGTTCGTCACCTGCAGCGGATCGAGCCCGAGCGCGACCGGGATGCCGGCCACGACGAGCGCGATCGTGTACGTGGCCGTGAAGCGCGCGGCTTCCCTGGGCCCCAGGTTCTCGCCCCAGTTCCAGCCGAATCCCTGCGCGACCATGTAGGCGAGCGCGAGCGTCACCTCGAGGGCGGCGCCGAGGCAGGCGACGGCCAGCGAGGCGAGGAAGAGCGCGAAGCCCCAGCGTCCGAGGCTGTCCGTGAGCAGCAGCGCGATCTGGTCGTAGCTCTCGAGCCGGATCCCGCGCGGCCCGAAGACGCCGGCGGCCACGACGAGCACGGCGGCCGACAGCACCGCGCCGAACCCCATGCCCACCGTGGCCACCATGCGGTTGGTCTTCAGCATGCGCTCGTCCCAGCCCTCCTCCACCGCGCCCGAGGAGTAGAAGTAGAAGAGGTACGGCGTCAGGGTGGCGCCCAGGATGCTGACCGCGAGGAACCAGAACCGCCTGCCGTCGTGCGGCGGCAGCGACGGCACCAGTCCCGCCGCCACCTCGGCCAGCGGCGGCTGCTCGCGGAAGGCGGCCACCACGAAGACCACCGTGATCAGTCCGAGCAGCGAGACACCGTTCTCGATGATGTCGAAGTTCCCGCGCCAGAGCAGCGCCCACACCAGCGCCACCACCGGCAGCGCCCACCACTGAAAGGCGATCCCGCTCGCGAACTGCAACGCGATGCACACGGCGCCGAGCTCCGCGACCAGCGTCAAGATACTGACCAGCGCCATGCCGGCCAGGGGGAGCAGGAAGAAGCTGAAGCCGAACCGCTCGCGAACCGCCGCCGCGATCGTGTGGTGGCTGACGGCGGCGAGTCGTCCGGACATCTCGACCAGACAGACGAGGCACACGGTCCCCAGCGCGAGCACCCACAGCAGCCGATAGCCGAACTCGGACCCCGCCTGCGCCGACGTGGCGATCGACCCCGCCTCGAGAAACCCCCCGAAGGCGGTGACGATACCGAGCGCGACCTGGAGCGCCTTGCTCACGACAGCCCGACCTGACCGCGCGCGAGCTGCTGCAGGCGGCGTCCGTCAAGGGCCAGCGATTCCGCCAGCGCCCGCGCGGCCGTCCGGTCGCCGGCGTGAACGGCTTCCGCCAGGTCACGCATGCTCCGCCCGACGCGTGCCGTCACCGGCGTCGCGGCCGTGCGCAGTGGCGCGGGCACGCGCCGGAGCTCACGCTCCTGCTCGACGAGCTCACGCTTCACCCGGTCCAGCGTCCGCGCCGTATAGACGCGTGGCGTCGCTCCGTCCGCCCACGCGCGGCCGAGCATCGCGCCCGTGGCCGCCCACGACCCGAGCGTGCGGAGCGTCGTCGACGGGTCGGCGCCGCAGCCGGACGCCACGGTGACGAGGGAGACGAGACCGAGAGCCCGGAGGGATACCGCAATTCGCACGGGACGCTTCAAACTGCAACGTCCATGCCTCGGGCAGCGGCGCGTGAATTGCTACGCCTACGCATGGAGACTGTAGCGTCATCACCTCGACCGTGGAGAACGCCCTCATCCTGGCCGTGCTCGTCATCGGCCCTGCCGAGCGGAAGGACTACGTGGACACCCACGTGAACGCCCTCTTCTCGTACTTCGTCGTCGGCACGTGGGCGGCGGTCTACGCCCTCGTCTACCTGGCGCCGCGCTGGCTATGAGCCCCGGGCGCCTCTGGCTCGCTATTCTCGTCGGGCCACTCGCCTGGCTCATCTATCTGCAGACCGCCTACGCGCTGGTGCCCTGGACGTGCAAGCGCCCGACGGGGGCCATGATCGCGCTGCTGGCGGCCGGTGTGCTCGCGCTGGCGCTCAGCACGGCGGGCCTGGCCACGGCGTGGCAGGCGTGGCGACGAGCCGGCCGGCCCGGCGCGGGCACCGGCACCGTGACCAGTCGCACGCGATTCCTGGCTCTCACGGGGATCGGTACCAGCGCGCTGTTCGTGCTGGTCGTGGTGGCCGGCATGCTGCCGCTGCTGCTGCTGGCGCCATGCAACTGAGGGCGGCACGCCTCGTCGTCGCGGCCCTCCTCCTCGGCGCTACCTTCCCCGACGTCGTCATCGCGCACACTCGCGGCGCCGGATCGGCGGCCGAGGCGCAGCGCGTCTCGCTCGCCGTCGCGCTCCTCGTGGCGGCGCTGTTGTACGGCCGCGGGCGGCGACGGCTGGGCCGGCGGTGGCCCCTGCGTCGCACAGCGGCCGCCGTCGGCGGCGTCGTCACCGTCGCGGTGGCGCTGCTGCCCCCGCTCTGTATACGCTCCGCTAGAGCCCGCCCACCTACAGCGCGAAGCCGCGCGTCAGCGCTCGCACCGACGCCAGGATGTCGTCGAGCGATCGGCGGGCGAGGCGGCCGCGCTCGACGACACGCTGGCCGTGCACCCACACGTCGCTCACGGCCTGCGGCGACATCGCATAGACCACGCTCCGAAGCAGATCGGTCGGCGGGTGCAGCGACGGATGGCCGAGGTCGACGGCTACCAGATCGGCCAGCGCGCCGGCGGCCACGCGGCCGGCGTCGAGACCCAGGATCGACGCCGCGGAGGCGGTGCCGAGGGAAAACGCCGTGGGGGCATCGAGGGCGGCGCCGTCGAGCAGACGCACGCGCGCGAGCAGCGAGGCCATGCGCATCTCCTCGAAGACGGAGAGGCGGTTGTTGGTGCACCCGCCGTCGCTGCCGAGGCCAACGCGCACGCCGGCTCGGAGCAGCTCGGGCAGGCGCGTGATGCCGTCGCCGAGGAACATGTTGCTGCTCGGGCAGTAGGCGACCGCGGCGCGCCGCTCGCCCATCAGACGGATCTCGTCGTCGTCGAGCCACACGCAGTGCACGGCCACCGTCCGCGGCCCGAGAATGCCGAGCCGATCGAGATGCCGCACGGGGGTGGCGCCATGCTCGCGCAGCGTGCGCTCACCCTCGTATCGGCCCTCCGCCACGTGAACGTGAAAGACCGTGTCCTCGGCCTCGGCGACCTCGAACCCGGCGCGCAGCATGGCCGGGGAGGCGCCGTGCGGGCTGTGCGGCGCCGGTTGCACCGTCACCGTCGCCTCCCCGCGATGGGCGGCGATCAGCTCTCGCGTGCGACGCGCCGCCGCGGCCGGCGTCTCGCGATAGCGCGCGGGCGCCGCCTCCCAGTCGTACATCCCGCGCGCGAGCACGAGGCGGATGCCGACGGCGCGCGCGGCGTCGATCACCGCCTCGGCGTTCTCGTTGCCGCCGTCATGGATGTAGAAGAAGTCGACGCACGTGGTGACGCCGTGCAGCAGCATCTCGGCGAAGGCGAACTCCGCGCCGGCGCCGAGCGCCGCGCGATCGAGCCGTGCCGAGAACGGATACAGCACGCGGTCGCGCCACGCCGTGAAGTCGAGATCGTCGCCGAGCCCGCGCAGGAGCGACTGGAACGCGTGGCAGTGCGTGTTGACGGTGCCCGGAAGCAGCGCGCGCCCCCGCAGCGCGACGTCGTCGGGCCGCGGCGCCCCCGTCGCGCCGACCGAGGCGATCCGTCCGTCGGCGACGACGACGGCCACGTCGCGTTGCCAGCCGGCGGGCGTGAGGACCAGGTCGGGCACGAGCCGCACGGCCGGCATTCTACCGGAGGGCCCGCGCTATACTGCCGTGCCATGACCGCGCGACTCGGCTTCGTGCTCGCGAGCGCGGCCGCGCTGCCGACCGACGACTTCGTCGCCATCGCGCAGGAGACGGAGGCGCGCGGCTACCACACCGCGTGGACGGGCGAGGTGTCCGGCTGGGATGCCTTCACGGTGATGACGATGATCGCCAGCCGCACGGCGCGCCTGCACGTCGCCTCGGCGGTGGTGCCGGTGCAGACGCGCTCGCCGGTCGTCCTCGGCATGAGCGCGGCCGCGCTCGCGCACTGGGCACCTGGCCGCGTGGCGCTCGGCCTCGGTCTCTCGAGCCGCATCATCGTCGAGCAGTGGCACGGGCTCGCGTTCTCGCCCTCGCTCGCCCAGCTCCGGGAGGCGGTGCAGATCATCCGCCTCGTCGCCGCCGGCGCGCGCGTGAGCTTCGACGGAAAGTTCTACCGGCTGAAGAACTTCCGGCTGACCACGCCGCCGCCGTCGCCGCCGCCGCGGCTCGTGCTGGCGGCGCTCGGGCCCGAGATGCTGGAGCTGGCCGGCGAGATCGCCGACGGCGTGGTGCTCAACTGGATCCCGCCCGAGAGCGTGCCCGACTCGATCCGGCATCTCGCGATCGGCGCCAAGCGCGCGGGCCGATCGCTCGACGGCTTCGAGATCGCCGCCTTCATCCGGACGTGCGTGACCGACGATACCGCCGCCGCCCGGGCGACGCTGGCGCGCGACATCACCGGCTACACCATCGTCGATGTCTACGCGAGCTTCTTCCGGAGCGCCGGCTTCGGCGAAGAGGTGGCGGCGGTCAACGCCGCCTGGAAAGCCGGCGACCGCGCGGCGGCGGTGCGGCACATCTCGCCGCGCGTCCTGGACGGCCTCGGCGTCGTCGGCGACGAGGCGGCCTGCCGGGAGCGCATCGCCGCCTTCGCGCGCGCCGGCCTGACCATGCCGGTCGTGCTGCCGTTCACGCCGACGGGCGCCGACCCGCGCGCTTCGCTGCTGCGGACCCTCCGCGCGTTCGGATGAGCCTGGCCGTGCTCGGCGTCATTCCGGCGCGCCTCGCCTCGACGCGGCTGCCGCGAAAGGTGCTGCGCGACATCGGCGGGCGGCCGCTGATCGCCTGGGTCTACGAGGCCGCACGTCGCTCGCCGCTGCTCGGCGACGTCCTGGTGGCCACGGACGCCATGGAGGTCGCGGATGTCTGCCGGACGCACGGAATTCCCGCCGTCCTCACCTCGCCCGCGCATCAGTCGGGTACGGATCGCGTGTGGGAGGTCGCCCAGGGCCGGGCCGCTGACGTCTACGTCAACGTCCAGGGCGACGAGCCGCTGATCACCCGCGGCCACATCGAGCGGCTCGTCCATCCATTCCTCACCCATCCCGATACCCAGGTCAGCACGCTCAAGATCCTCGCCACCGAGGCGGAGAAGCCGAATCCGGCCGTGAACAAGGTCGTCGTCGACGCCGACCATCGCGCGCTCTACTTCTCGAAGTACCCGATCCCGTACGATCGTGACGGCGCCGGCGCACCCGTCTACAAGCACATCGGCCTGTACGCCTACCGGCGCGCAGCCCTCGAGGCCTTCCACCGGATGCCGCCCTCGTTCCTCGAGCGCACGGAGCGCCTCGAGCAGCTGCGCTTTCTCGAGAACGGCATCGCCATCACGGTGATGGAGACGACGGAGCCGACCATCGGCGTGGACACCGAGGAGGACCTGCGCGCCGCCGCCGCCCGGCTCGGCGCGCGCGCTTCGTGACCGGCCCCTCGGCCGCCGACCCCGCGCGAAAGCGCTGGGCGATCCTCGCCGTCATCGTGCTCGCGCAAACGGTGGCCAACATCGGCCCCCTCGGCATTCCGGCCATCGCCTCGCTCGTCCGCGCCGATCTCGACCTGACGCTGACGCAGGCGGGCTCGTTCCTCTCGGCGTACTACATCGGCCCGATCGTGATGTCGCTCTTCGCCGGGCTGCTCGCCGACCGCTGGGGAACGGCAAAGACGCTGGTGCTCGGTCAGGGCATCATCGCGGCCGGCCTGCTCGCGGTGAGCGCCGCCGACTCGTACGCCGCGTTCATCACGCTCATGGCGCTGGCCGGCGTCGGCTACGGCACCCTCAATCCCGCGTCGACGACGGCGGCGATGTCGTGGTTTCCACCACGGCAGCGCGCCACCGTGGTCGGCCTCAAGCAGGTCGGTCTCCCCTTCGGCGGCATGCTCGGCGCGGCCAGCCTGCCGGCGCTCGCGCTGGCGCTCGGCTGGCGCCACGCCGTCGTCGTCGCCGCGTCGCTCATCGCGGGCTGCGCGGTCCTCTGCGCGCTGGTCTATCGCGATCCTCCGGGCGAGCCGCTGCCGGCGCGCCGACCGGGCGAGCGCGGCGCCCTGGCGCGCGTGCTGCTGAATCGCGACCTCTGGCTGGTGGCGGTCGCCACGCTGGTCTTCGCCGCCATGCAGACGGTCTGGATGGCGTTCCTCGCCCTGTACCTGCAAGCGGTCGTCGGCCTCAGCCTGCTCGGCGCCAGTCGCTATCTGGCCATCGCCCAGGGCGGCGGCGTGCTGGGGCGCGTCGCCTTCGGCGTCCTCTCCGATCGCGTGTTCGGTGGGCGACGGCGGCTGCCCCTTGCCATCGCCGGCTGCGGCTCGGCGCTCTGCTCGGTGGCGCTCGCCTACACGGGCCCGGCCACGAGCGGCGCCTGGCTCGGGCCGCTCGCGCTCGGCTTCGGCATCGTCGGCATCGGGTGGAACGGCGTGCAGCACACGCTGATGGCCGAGCTGGCGGGCGCGCGCACGGCCGGCGCCGCCGTCGGCCTCGGCCTGGCCATCTCGTCGCTCGGCGTCACGATCGGCCCGCCGATCTTCGGCTGGTGCGTCACGGCGGCCGGCGGCTTCCGCGGTCCATGGCTCGGGCTCGCGGTCACGATGGTCGGCGGCCTGGTCCTGCTCGCGCTCGTGCGCGAGCGGTGAGGAGTCACACCTCCCGGCCCTGCAGGCGCACGGCGGTGGGGAAGGGGATCTCGACGCCTTCGGCGCGCAGGCGCTTGAGCAGGCGCTTGCGCAGCTCGTGCTGGACGGCGAACTGATCCGGGAACCGTGCGATCCAGCACACGAGCGTGAAGTCGAGGGAATACGCGCCGAAGCCCGGGATCAGGCGCGCCGCCGGCGGCGGGTCGCCGAGGAGGCCGTCGATCTCGCCCACGGCCCGGCGCGCCTCGTCGACGAGCACGCGCTCGACGTGATCCAGGTCGACGTCATAGGAGACGCCGATCGCGATCGGCAGCGCCACCCGCGTCTCGCCGAGGTCGTAGTTGGTGATCACCGACTGCGCGACCTTGGAGTTGGGAACGATGACGACGTTGTTTTGCAGCATGCGAATGCGCGTGGACCGCCAGCCCACGTCGACGACGTAGCCCTCGACGTTCTCGAGCGAGAGCCGGACGTAGTCGCCGACGCGGATGGGGCGGTCGGCCAGCAGGTGCATCCCGGCGAAGAGGTTCGACAGCGTGTCCTGGAGCGCGAGCGCCACCGCGAGGCCGCCGACGCCGAGGGCCGTCAAGAGCGGCGTGATGGCGATGCCCAGCGACGAGAGCAACACGAGCGTGCCGACGATCAGCACGGTCATCCGCACCGACGTGCGCGCCAGCCCGGTGACGCCGACACCGATGGCGTGCCGCTCGCTGGCCGCCGCCACCAGCGAGCCGAGGACGCCGGCCACCGTGATGGTCACCGACATGATCACGGCCGCCTCCAGCACGCGCTGGATCTGGACGGCGAGCCGCGGCGGCACCTCGGCCATCTCCAGCGCCACGAAGAGGCCGAGCACGACGCACCAGAGCATCGACGGGACTCGCACGGCCTGGAGGAACAGGCTGTTGTCGTTGGTGTGGCCCGTCCACCGGCGGAAGCCGACGAAGAGCGCGTGCCGGAAGATCAGCGCGATGATCACGATGGCGACGGAGACGACGCCCGGCCAGAACAGGGGCGACATGGGCTGCATGCTATCGTAGGTCGCGTTCATGAGGCGGCGTTCGCTCCCATCGAACGCGCGACGCGGTGGAGCCGCCGCGCGACCGCGTGGCCCTGGCTTTCACCTTCCGCCGGCCCATCGCGCCCGCGCTCGCCTCCCGGCGCGCGGCCACCGGCGTGCGATAACCGCGTCGCGGCGAGGCTCGACATTGACAGGCCGCATCCGCGGTGGTATGACTTCGTCACTCTTCTCGGAGGTTTAGCCCACTCCCCAGCAATCGAAACTCACCGCGCTCCGCGCGCACCGGAACCGCGCGGGGCGAGAAGCCCGTTGACACATCAAGGAGGATCACGCATGGGTTCGGACGGGATGAACAGGCGGTACTTCCTCAAGGTCTCGGGCACGGCGGCGGCCGTGGCCGGGGGCGGCATCGAAGGGATTCTCGCCGCGCGGCAGGCGCCGGCGTGGGCGCAGGGCAGCAAGCTCCACTGGGTGCGCTGGGTGGACTTCATTCCGGAGTCCGACGTCGAGCTCAAGCGTCAGATGCCGGAGGCCTCCAAGGCGCTCGGCGCCGAGGTCCAGCTCGAGACGATCAACGCCAACGACCTGCAGCCGCGCATCACGGCCGCCATCCAGTCCGCGTCGGGCGCGGACATCTTCCTCATGCAGTACAACTGGGCCCAGCTCTACCAGAATGCGCTCGTCGACGTGAGCGACCTGGCGACCGAGCTCTCGAAGGCGGAAGGTGGCTTCTACGACATCTACCCGCCCGCGGACGTGATCAACGGCCGCTGGCTGGCGCTTCCCCACTCGATCGTGGGCAACGCCGTCGCCTACCGAAAATCCTGGCTCAAGGAAGCCGGCGCCAGTCAATATCCGAAGACCTGGGACGAGGCCCGCAAGCTCTTCGCCGCGCTGAAGAAGAAGGGCAAGCCCTACGGCCAGACGCTCGGGCACACCTTCGGCGACGCGCCGGTCTTCACCTACACCATGCTGTGGGCGTTCGGCGGCGCCGAGACGGACAAGAGCGGCAAGAAGGTGGTGCTCAACAGCAAGGGCGCCGTCGAGTCAGTGAAGTTCATGCAGGCGTTCTGGAAGGAGTGCTGCGACGAGGGCGGGCTGGCCTGGGACGACACCAACAACAACCGGGCCTTCCACGCCGGGGAGATCTCGGCCACGCTGAACGGCGCCTCGATCTACATCGTCGCCAAGCGGCAGAAGGAAAAGATCAAGGACGACAAGGGCGAGCCGATGTGGCAGGACATCGATCACGCTGCGCTGCCGGCGGGGCCGAGCGGCGCCTACCTCCTGTTCCTGAACCACTCGCACTCGATCATGAAGTACAGCAAGAACCAGAAGCTCGCGAAGGAGTTCCTCCGCTGGCTCCACAAGCCGGAGAACTACGGCAAGTGGTTCACGACGCAGGAGGGCTACTCGGTCGGCGGCACCAAGAAGTGGGAGAACGATCCCATGTGGGGCAAGCTCGACGAGCCCCTCAAGATGTTCCGCACGGCGGCGCGCAACACGCGACTGTTCGGCTTCGCAGGGCCGTCCACGGCGAAGGCCACCGAGGTCTTCACGAAGTACATCATCACCGACATGTACGCCAAGGGCGTGCAGGGCATGGGGGCCGAGGATGCCGTGAAGTGGGCGGAGAGCGAGCTCAAGAAGATCTACGAAGGCTAGCGCAGCGCACCGGATCGGATGCCAGGGGAGGAGTCGATGCGGGCTCCGCGAGGAATCAACCGTCGGACGTTCCTGACCACGAGCGGTGCCGCGGTCGGCCTGGCGGCGGCGGGCCGCGCCCCTGCCTTCGCGCAGGGCACGAAGCTGCACGTGCTCCGCTGGGTGGACTTCATCCCGGCGTGCGACGTCGAGCTGAAGCGGCAGGCCGGCGACGCCTCGAAGGCGCTCGGCGCCGACGTGCAGTTCGAGTTCATCAACGCCAATGACCTGCAGCCGCGCATCACGGCCGCCATCCAGTCCGGCAGCGGCCCCGACATCATCATGATGCTGCACAACTGGCCGCACCTGTACGCCAACGCCCTCCTCGACGTGAGCGATCTCGCGGAGGCGCAGGGCAAGGACCAGGGCGGCTATTACGGCCAGTCGGAGGCGGTGTCCAAGGTCGGGCGGCAGTGGCTCGCGTTGCCGCACGGCATCGTCGGCCTGCAGATGGCCTACCGGCGCTCGTGGTTCAACGAGGTCGGGCAGACCTCGTGGCCGAAGACCCTCGAGGAGCTGCGGCAGGTCGGGATGAAGCTGAAGAAAAAGGGAAAGCCGATCGGCCAGACGCTCGCGCATACCTTCGGGGACGCGCCGGCATGGTCGTATCCGCTGCTGTGGAACTTCGGTGGGATGGAGACCGACAAGAGCGGCAAGACGGCCCTCGACAGCAAGAACACCGTGGAGGCCGTCAAGTTCATGCAGGCGTTCTGGACGGACGCCTGCGACGCCGGCGGGCTCGCCTGGGACGACACCAACAACAACCGCGCGTTCCTGGCCGGCGACATCTCCTGCACGCTCAATGGCGCGTCGATCTACATCGCCGCCAAGCGCGGGCAGGACAAGATCAAGGACGACAAGGGCGAGCCGATGGTCCGCGACATCGACCACGGTCCGATCCCGGCCGGGCCCGCCGGCGCCACCGCGTACCACGTGGCCTTCTCCCACGCGGTCATGAAGTACGGCAAGAATCAGAAGCTCGCCAAGGACTTCCTGAAATGGCTTCACGGCAAGGAGCAGTTTTCCAAGTGGTTCGAGGTGGCCGAGGGCTTCTCCGTCGGCTCCACGAAGTTCTGGGAGCAGCACCCGCTGTGGAGCAAGATCGACGACCCGATGAAGATCTACCGTCAGGCCGCCGCGTCCTCCCGGGTGTTCGGCTACGCGGGCCCACCGTCGGCGAAGGCGACGGAGGTGTACTCCAAGTACATCATCGTCGACATGTTCGCCAAGGCCGTGCAGGGCATGAAGGCGGAGGATGCGGTGAAGTGGGCGGCCGGAGAGTTGCAGAGGATCTACGGCTAAACCGTGAAGAAGATCATCGCGGGCGGCTCGAGCAACGCCACCGGCCTCCAGGTGGCACTGCCCCGCGCCCACATGCGGCGGGGCCGGAGCACGCGGTTCCTCGAGAACGAGGGCCTCCTGGCGGGCCTGCTGCTCGCGCCGACCGTCGCGCTGCTCGGCGTCTTCATCGCCTACCCCTTCGTCATGGGGGTGTGGCTGTCGCTCTCCAACACCAGCGTCGGCAACGTGGGTGAGTTCGTCGGCCTTCGCAACTTCGTCAAGGCGTGGAACGATTCGATCTTCCAGACCGCCTTCAGGAACACCTTCTACTACACGTTCTGGGCGACCATCCTGAAGCTGGCGCTCGGCATGTGGCTGGCGCTGCTGCTCAACCGCCACTTCCGCGGCAAGCGCATCGTCCGCGCTTCCATGCTGCTGCCGTTCATCATCCCGACCGTGCTGTCGACGTTCGCCTGGCGCTGGATGTTCGACCCGACGTTCAGCGTGCTGAACTGGCTGCTCTACCGGACAGGCTTCATCGTCACCAAGATTCCGTTCCTCTCCGACGGCGACTACGCCATGTGGTGCGCCATCGTGGTCAACACCTGGCGCGGGATGCCGTTCTTCGCCATCACGCTGCTGGCCGGTCTGCAGACCATCAGCCCCGATCTCCACGAGGCCGCCTCGCTCGATGGCGCCAACGGCTGGCAGCGCTTCTGGCGGGTGACCTGGCCGCTGCTGAAGCCGGTCACGCTGGTGGTGGTGGTCTTCTCGATCATCCAGACGTTTTCCGACTTCCAGCTGATCTACGTGCTCACCGGCGGCGGACCCGCCAACTCCACGCATCTGCTGGCGACCTACGCCTACCAGGTCGGCGTGGCCACCGGCCTCCTCGGCGAGGGCGCCGCCATCTCGCTCTTCATGCTCCCCGTGTTGTTCATCGTGGTCTGGGTCCAGCTGCGGTACCTGCGTCGTCTGGAGGCCGCGTGATGGGACGCGCGCCGGGCTTCTCGGCGGGTAGATCGGGCGCTCGGTAAATGGTCATCGAGCGGCGGTGGAAGAAGTGGGTGTACTTCTACATCCCGCTCACGCTGTTCGTCATCGGCACGCTGTTCCCGTTCTACTGGATGGTCATCACGGCCATCCGTCCCGACTCCGAGCTGTACCGCTCGTGGCGCGCCGCCAACAACACGCCGTTCTGGACACTGGCGCCGACGCTCGAGCACTTCCGTGACCTGCTCGCGAAGACCACCTTCCCGTACTGGCTCTGGAACACCTTCTTCATCGCCGTCGTCTCGACGGGTATCTCGCTGTTCTGCGGGCTGCTCGCGGGCTACGCGCTGGCGCGGCTGAAGTTCCCGATGGCGGGACTGCTCGGAACGTCGATCTTCGTCACCTACCTGGTGCCGCCGACGTTGCTGTTCATCCCGCTCGCGGACATCATCCGCAACTTCCAGCTCGGCAACACGCCGTGGGCGTTGATCCTCACCTACCCGACGTTCCTGATCCCGTTCTCGACGTGGCTGCTCATGGGCTACTTCAAGACCATCCCCAAGGAGCTCGAGGAGTGCGCGCGGATCGACGGCGCCACGCGGTTTGGCGCGATGATCCGGATCATCTTTCCGATCGCCGTGCCCGGCATCCTGTCGGCGGGAATCTTCGCCTTCACGCTGTCCTGGAACGAGTTCATCTACGCGCTCGTGTTCCTGTCCT
This sequence comes from Candidatus Rokuibacteriota bacterium, assembly GCA_044869815.1. Taxonomy (GTDB): domain Bacteria; phylum Methylomirabilota; class Methylomirabilia; order Rokubacteriales; family CSP1-6; genus AR12. Next base: position 38,343 of record JBIOXS010000143.1, read on the forward strand.
CTCCGGAGCGCAAGACCGTGCCCGTCGGCGTCGTGTCGGAGATGATCCGCGGCGACATCTACTTCTGGGGCCAGCTGATGGCCGGCGCCCTCCTCGGCTCCATCCCGGTCGCGCTCGTGTACTCCTTCTTCGTCGAGTACTACGTCACCGGCCTCACCGGCTCCGTCAAAGGCTAGTCCGTGGCGCGCCGGGTCGGCGCCCGGTCCGGCGCCGCGGTCGCGTACGGGCTCCTGGCGCCCGCCGCCTTGCTGGTGCTGGTGGTGCTCGCGTACCCGATCGCCTGGGAAATCTGGGTCAGCCTGACCAGCCTCGCCAGCCGCGCCGGCTCGCCGACGTTCGTGGGCCTCGCGAATTACCGGAGCATGCTCGCGGAGCCGTTTTACTGGCGCGCCGTCGCCACGACCGTCGTGTACCTGGCCCTCACCACCGCGGTCAAGCTGGTGCTGGGCGTCGCGATGGCGGTGGCGCTGGCGCAGCCGTCTCGCCTGCGGCCGGCCGTCTTCCTCGCCGTGTTCTTGCCATGGGCCTACCCCGGCGGGGTCAGCGTCGTGGCCTGGTACTGGATGCTGAACCCGCCGCTCATCACCTCGTACAGCGTGGCCGCGGGCACCTTGAAGCAGGCGGTGGACGGTGCGCTCGGCAGCGGGGCGTACGCCTTCGCGAGCGTGATGCTCTTCAACGTGTGGCGGGGCGCCTCCTTCACCGCCGTCTTCCTCCTCGCCGCGCTGAACGCCATCCCCACCGAGCTGTTCGAGTACGCGCAGCTCGAGACCCGCAGCGGGTGGCAGCGCCTGCGTCACGTGACGCTGCCGCTGCTGAAGCCGTTCGTCGCGCTCGCGACCTTTCTCTCGCTGACGACGGCCATGGCAGATCTCGCCAACGTCTGGATGCTGACCGGCGGCCGCATCATCTTCCCGGTGGTGGGCACGTACGCGTACTGGCTCGCCGTCCGCGGTGGGCAGTTCGCGGAGGCCGCGGCGTGGTCGCTCTCGCTGGTGCCGCTGTTCTTGCTCATCCTCGTGATCCTGTTCCGGTGGTTCGATCCTCCCGCCGAGCCGGCGCCGCTCGCTCCACGGGATGCCGCATGAGCCAGCGGCTGCGGCGCTGGCGTCACGGTGTCCTGCTCGGCACCATCGCGCTCTACAGCATCTTCCCCATCTACTTCATCACGGTGCAGTCCTTGAAGACGGCCGAGGAGGACGTGTTCGGCCATCCGCTGTGGGTCACGGCGCCGACCTTCGAGAACTACACCGAGCTGTTCGAGGGAGGCGAGGCGCGCGTCCGCGGCTACGTGATCGTTCCCCGAGTGCCGTTCCTCCTGTGGCTGCTCAACACGGCCGTGGTCCTCGCGGGGAGCGTCGTCCTCACGCTGGCCGTGAGCATTCCCGCCGCCTACGCGCTCGGCCGCCTGCGTCCGGCGGGCTGGCGGTGGTGGCGCCGCGGCCTGTTCGCCACCTACGTCGTGCCGCACACCATCCTCTTCATCCCGGTCTACCAGGTCGTGCTGAGCCTGGGACTGGACGACCATCACGCCGCCCTCGTGCTGATCTATGCCACCATGGCGGCGCCGTTCTGCGTCTGGATTCTCTCCGCCTATTACCTCCACCTGCCGCGGGAAATCGAGGAATCGGCGCTCGTCGAGGGCGCGACGCCGTTCACCGCATTCCTGCGAATCACCCTGCCGATGAGCCGGAATGTCCTGGTCGCCGCCGCCCTGTTCACGATCGGGACCGTGGCCCAGGATTTCATGCTCGCCTCGATCTTCCTGCTCGATCCCACGCGCCAGACGGTCGCGGCGGGCCTCGGAGTGATGGACGTGAGCCTGGAGGAGCTGCTGGCGGTGGCCGGCGTGAACCTCGCGGCCATTCCGATCGTCGCCATCTGCGCGGTGTTCGCGCGCGGTTACGTCCGGGGCCTCACGGCGGCGATGGTGGAGGGCGCCTGAGTCAGGGCGCGGGCAGACGGACGATGCGGTGGAGCGCAGATTCGGCGAGGTACACGTCGCCATTGACGTCGACGGCGATGCCCTGCGGGTCCGCGAGGCGGCTGGCGACCGTCGAGAGCGCTCCGTCGCGAGCGACGCGGAACACGCTGGCCACCCAGAACCCACCGCTGACGTAGAGCGCGCCATCCGGCGCGGCGGCCATGTTGGTGCGCTGGTACTGCCCGCGCGGTAACCGCGACAGCGGCGCCAGCGTACCGTCCACGCCCAGACGGTAGAGCTCGCCCGAGGAGGCGAGGACCGCCAGCTCACCGCCGCCGACGTCGGCGGCGCTCACCAGCCGCGGCAGCAGCCCGCCCCCGGCCCGTCCGCCCCACCCGCGCGGGAACAGCGGCGCCAGCCGGGACACGCGACGCGGCAGCGCGACCTCGGCCCCGGTGTCGAGACGAAAGATCAACGGGCCGCGGTAGTCCTCGTCGCGGAAGTGCTCGAGGCCGGGAAGCTCGGCTTCATCGTCGCGCTGCAACAGCGGATCGGCGTAGTCGACGACCACCAGTCGTCCGGCGGCGTCGACGGCGAGCGTGCTGCCGCCGAGCAGGCGGCGGAGCCCGGTGGCGTAGAGCGCGAGCTGCCCGTCGCGAGTCAGCCGATAGATCCGTTGACCGTTTTCCTCGCCGAGGAACACGGCGCGCGACGCGGCATGCACGGCCAGGCTTCCGAGGGTCGTGGGATTCGCCGCGGGATAGGGAATCCGGATGCGCGGCTGCCGTGAGAGATCGACCGGGCGCCGGGCGTCCAGGTCGACGCGGTACAGCTCGCCCGCGGAATCGCCGAGCGCACCCGGACCGAGCACGAGCAGCGTGCGGCCCTCCACGGCGAGCTGCAGCGGTCGCGGCACTCCGGTCGCGACCACCTCGACAGCCGCTGGCGACGAGGCGGCACGCGGGGCCCCGGATACGACGGCGGTGGCCAGCGCGAGGGCCGCGGCGGCCGCCGCGGCCCGGCTAGTCGTCGCCCGCCTTCTGCGTCAGGTTGCTGGCGCCCGGCGTGCTGATGAGGAGCAGCAGGTATTTCACGGGCGTCTGGCCGGTGTTCCGGTGGTTGTGCCAGACGCCGACGGCGTCCATGTAGGACTGCCCGTCGCTGTGGTACTGCACGCCGGCCACCCCCACCGGACCACCCATGCTGTTCGTCGTCAGCGTTCCTTCGAGCACGTAGACGTACGAGGGCACGGTGTGGCGCTGGCGTCCCGTCTGACCGCCGGGCTCGATGGTCACGACCTGGCCGGTGAGCACGATCGGCACGTTGGCGGTGCCGCGAAAGCCGCCCAGCGACGTGACGAGATTCGACGCCTTCACGCCCTTTTCCTTCTCGACCGGCGCGCTCTGCTGGGCCTCAACTCCACCGACGAAGACGAAGACGGCGAGGACGATTGCGACGGGGATTCTCATAGCCTCCTCCTCTTTACTTGATGGCCGCGCCCGTGATGCCCGAGATGAACTTGTCCAGGAACAAGTTGTAGATGATCGCCACTGGCACGCCGACGAGCAGCGCGCCGGCCATGAGCGAACCCCAGAAGAAGACGTCGCCCCGGATCAGCTCCGTGGCCACGCCCAGCGGCACCGGCTTCTGATCGGAGACCGACACGAAGGCGAGCGAGTAGAGGAAGTCCTGCATGGAGAGCGTGAACGAGAAGATGGTGGCCGTGATGACGCCGGGCCAGCTCACCGGCAGAACGACGCGGCACAGCGCGCCGAACTGCCCGCAACCGTCCACCATGGCCGCCTCCTCGATCTCGAACGGCACGGTCTTGAAGAACCCCATGAGCAGCCAGGTGCAGAAGGGGATGGTGAACGTGGGGTACACGACGACGAGCGCCCACCACGAGTCCTGCAGCTCCAGCGCGCTCACCACGCGCGCCATGGGAATGAAGAGGATGATGGCCGGCACCAGATACGTCATGAAGATCCCGATCCCGAGGTTCTCGGCGAACGGCAGCCGCAGCCGCGCCAGCGCGTAGCCGGCCGGCACCGCCGTGAGCAGTGTGATGGCCGACACCCAGAACGAGATCGACATGGTGTTCACCATCCAGTCCCGGTACGACGTGTTCCGGAAGAGGAAGTCGAAGTTGTGCCACGTCGGCGGCAGATGAAACCAGAACGGCACCACGTCCATCCGGTAGAGATCGGGATCCTGCTTGAGCGCGGTGACGAGCATCCAGAAGATCGGGAACACCGCGATGACGAGGAACGGCACGAGGCCGGCATAGATCGCGGCGTGCCGCCGGATCGCCCGCGCGCGGGGGCTCCGCGGCCGGGACGTCGGCGCGGGGTGCCGCACGTCGCCCGCCACGACCGTCGGCATCGTCGTGGCCATCAGTACTGTCTCCGGCGCAGCGTGCGGAGCAGCAGGATCATCGCGGGCAGGAGCAGCGGGAAGAGGAAGAGGGAGATGGCGGCGCCACGACCGAGGGCGCCGGCGCGGATGCCAGTGTTGTACGCGAGCGTGGGCAAGATCTCGGTGGCGCCGTCGGGGCCCCCGTTGGTGAGGAGATAGACGATGCTCAGATCCGACAGCGTGAAGACGGTGTCGAAGGCGCTGCCGATGAAGAGGATCGGCGCGATCATCGGCACGATCACCTTGCGGAATCGCTGCAGGAACGTGGCGCCGTCCACCTTGGCGGCGTCGATGACCTCCGGCGGCACCGAGGTGAGTCCGGCCATGAGGACGATGGCCGAGAACGGAAAGCCTCGCCACACGTTCACGAACATGACGGCGAACAGCGCCAGGCCGGGCTGCCCGAGCCACACCGGCCAGTCGGGGCTGCCGTACTCGCCGATGAGGGCCAGGCGACTCAGCGCCCAGTTCACCACGCTGAACTGCGAGTCGAACATCCACTTCCAGCCGAGCACGCTGACGGCGATCGGCAGCGTGAACGGGATGACGATGAGCGCGCGGACCACCTTGCGTCCCCGGAACGGCTGCATGAGCAGGAAAGCGAGGATGGTGCCGAGCAGCCCCTTGAGGATGCCGGCGCCCAGCGTGAAGACGAGCGTGTTACGCAGCGCCGTATAGAAGGTCGCGTTCTCGAGGGCCGCCTTGAAGTTCTCGGCGCCGACGAAGCGGGCGATCGGATCTCCAACGCTCGCATCGCTCATGGCGAGATAGAGCGAGAAGACGAACGGCACCCCGACCAGCAGCCCGACGTACAGCACGGCGGGCGCCAGCAGCGTGTAGCCGAAGACGTAGCGGCGGGCGGTGGGCGTACGCCACCAGGAGCGCGCCCTCGCCCGCCCGCCGAGCCGCACCCACAGCGAGGTCTCGGGCGGCGCGCCGTCGCCCGCCGCCAGCCGGGTCATGCCCTACGACGCTTTGTGCTTGGCGTAGATCCGGCGGATCTCGCCGACGCCCCACTTCATCGTTTCCTCGATGTCGCCGCCGCGCGCCACGCGGGTGAACATGTCGGGCACGATGAAGGTGGTCAGGACTTCCTGCGCCGCCGGCGTCATCGGTCCCGGGTGCCCGAAGAACGCCGTGATCTTGTCCTGCTCCTGCAGGACGGCCAGCTTCGGATCGTTGCCGAGCATCGGCATGGGCTTCTTGTACTGGTCGCGCAGGAACGGCATGTTGTAGCCACGACTGGCCGTCATGGCGTCTTTCTGGTTGTCCGCGATCGCCTGGATGAACTCCTTGGCGGCCGGGACGTTCTTCGAGAACTTCCAGATCGCCCAGACGTTCGGCTCGCCGACGTTCCACTTGGCGGCCGGCCCCTGCGCCTCGTCCAGCACGAACGTCTGCTCGAAGACCTTGGGATTCGTGTCCTTGGTGGTCAGGAAGGCGGAGATGGCGTCGTGGATCCAGCAGCCGACCCCGGAGGCCAGGAACCGGTTGTCAGAGGCGTCGTCCCAGGAGAAGACTTCCGGCGTCATCCCCTCGTCGTAAAGCGCCTTGGCGAAGCGGAGCGCCTCGCGCATCTCCTTGCTGTCGAGGGCCACGTTCTGGCCGGACGGATCCGTCTCCTTGACGCCGAAGCTGTACATCAGCGCGCGCCAGTTGTGGTTGGCGTCGTTGCAGTGGGAGAACTGCATCCCGGTCGGCTTGCCCTTCGCCTTCAGCAGGCGGGCGGCCACGCGGAGATCGTCCCAGGTCTTCGGCGCCGGCCGGTTGACCGAGTCGAAGAGGTCCTTGCGCCAGAGCACCGGGATCGAGATGAAGAAGTCCGGTACCGCGTACCAGACGCCGCCGACCTGCGCGGCGCTCTTCGCGTTCTCCATCCAGCCGCCGTTCTTCTTCCCGAGGCCATCGGCGATGTCCGAGAGATCGATCAGGTTCCTGTAGTACTGCCCGGTGAGGATCTGTCCGACGAAGTAGATGAGGTCGTGGCCGGCGCCGGCCGCGAATTCCGCCGCGTAGCGCGCCGGCAGCTCCAGGTGCGGGATGTGGTCGACACGCACCTTCACGCCGTTCTTGTCGCCCCACTCCTTGGCGAACTTGTCGAACCAGGCGTCGTAGGCGGGGACGAAATGGCTCCACTTGAGCATGCGCAGGCTCGTCCCCTTGATCTGGGCCGGCGCCTGCCGAGCCTCGAGCATGGTGAGCAGCGTGCCGCCCGCCACCCCGGCCGCCGCGCCCCGCAGGAGCGTCCGTCGGGTGAGGGTGGGATCGATCGAGGCCTGGGGTGAATCGTTCATCGGGACCTCCTGGCAAAGGGTGATCTCGGTGTAATCGCGCCGCTGGCACCTGTCAAGGAGTATTTCCGCTCATCTTCATGTACCATGCGGCCGTCACAGCGCCCGGAGCTCCCGACTCCGGGGAACCTATTTGAGGGGAGACACGGACCATGGCCCAGGTGCTGCTCAAGAGTCTCAACAAGAAGTACGACGAGGTGCACGCCGTCAAGGACGTGAACCTCCACATCCGCGACAAGGAGTTCATGGTGCTCGTCGGTCCGTCCGGCTGCGGCAAGTCGACGACGCTGCGCATGGTGGCCGGACTCGAGGAGATCACCGGCGGCGAGATCGTCATCGGTGACCGCGTGGTCAACGACCTGCCGCCGAAGGACCGCGACATCGCGATGGTGTTCCAGAACTACGCCCTCTATCCGCACATGACCGTGTACGACAACATGGCGTTCGGTCTGAAGATGAGGAAGTTCCCCAAGGCCGAGATCGCCAAGCGCGTGCAGGACGCGGCCGAGATCCTCGGCATCCAGGAGCTGCTCCGCCGCAAGCCGCGGCAGCTTTCCGGCGGCCAGCGACAGCGGGTCGCCGTCGGCCGCGCCATCGTCCGCCACCCGCAGGTGTTCCTCTTCGACGAGCCGCTCTCCAACCTCGATGCCAAGCTCCGCGTGCAGATGCGCGTCGAGCTCAAGCGCCTGCACGACCGCCTCGAGACGACGGCCATCTACGTCACCCACGATCAGGTCGAGGCCATGACGCTCGGCGATCGCGTGGTGGTGATGAAGGACGGCTGGATCCAGCAGGTCGGTGAGCCGATGGAGCTCTACGGCAAGCCCGCCAATCGCTTCGTGGCCGGCTTCATCGGCTCGCCCGCGATGAACTTCGCCGACGTGACCATCAACGAAACGAACGGCACGCTGGTGGCCGAGGCGGCCGGCTTCCGGATTCACGTGCCGCCCGCGCAGAACGGGAGCCTCAAGCCGTACAAGGGCCAGCGCGTCACTCTCGGCGTGCGTCCGGAGGACCTCCACGTCGCCGCCGGCGGTGACTCGCCGCAGCACACCATCGACGCCGTCGTCGACGTCGTGGAGCCGCTCGGCGCCGAGATCCTGCTCGACGTCAAGTCGGGGACGAACACGCTCGTCGCGCGGGTCGAGCCGACCGTGCGGGCCAAGGTCCACGAGAACGTGCGCCTGGCCATGAATCCCGAGCGGCTGCACTTCTTCGACACGAAGACGGAGCAGGCGCTCTAGTCGCGGCCGGCCGAGTGCGACGGGCGCTGCTGGTTCTGGCCCTCGCCCTCGGCGGTCTCGGTCTCTTCGCCGGCGGCCTCGCCTGGATCCTGAACGACCCCAGGCCGCCGGCGGGCGCGTCACGCGGCGAGCGGCTCTATGTCTCGTTCTGCGCGGGTTGCCACGGCATCGACGGCCGTGGCTCGTGGCGGGCGGCGCTCTTCCTGATCCGGCCCGGCGACCTCACCACCAGCGCCAGTCAGCCCGAGCGATACCTCTTCGACATGATCAAGCAGGGGGGGGCCGCCATCGGCCGTCCCGGCATGCCGGCGTTCGGGGCGCAGCTCAGCGACGACGACATCCGTACGCTGGTCGCCTACCTCCGGACGTTGCCGGCCCGCCCTCCTAGGGCATCCGCTCGATCCAGACCAGCGTGACGATGTCGCCGTCCTGGCGGACGGCCAGACGGACGCGGTCGCCAGGCGCCACCCGCGCGGCGTCGAGCGTGGCCGCCGAGCCACGGACGGCCATCATCTCCATGGCGCCCATGCCGAGGCCGGAAACCGGCTGGTGGCGGATCAGGATCAGATCGGGCGCGGCGCGGGCCACGACCTCGCCTCGAACCTCGTAGGCGGCGGGACGTACGACGGTGCCCCACAGTCCGGCCGCGAAGAGACCGACCAGGACGACGAAGAGGACGACGACGAGCCGGCGCGCGGCGGCGCGCCGGCTCAGCGCGCTGGGCCTATCGCTCCCACTCGAACGCGCGGCTTCCCTCGGGCTTGAGATCGTCGCCGGTCACGACCCACTTGCCGCCGCAACCCTCGTCGAACGCGCCAGCCGCCGTCTTGTAGCCGGTGCCGAACGTGAGCGCGAGCACGACCACCCCCAGGCTGGCGCCGAGCGTGCAGGTGATGGCCCGACCCGGAATCAGGAACAGGTTGGTGACGACTGCGCCCGCCTCGTAGAGGACCTGCTTGCGCCCGGCGGCCCGCGCCTCCGACTTGAGGGTCTCCTGGAAGAGATCGGGCTGCTGAGCAGTCGGGGCCGGCGGCGGCGGCGCGACAGGTGCGGGCGGCATGGGCTGCATCGAGGGGGCCGGCATCACGGGCGCCGGAGGGCTCGGCGTGGCTGGCTGCGGCGCCTGGGCCACGGCCGGATCGGGCGGCGGCGGCGTGGGCAGCATCGGCTGCTCGGAGTTCTCGAGCGGCGCGGACTCCACGGGCGTCATCGGCTCTTGTGCCTGCGCCAGCGGGCTGAGCCACGTGGCCGCGAGCGAAGTCGCCACAACCGCTGCCACCAACCGTATCGCTCTGGTGCGCATACACCGACCCTCCTTGTGGGCTCAATTGTCCGCCGGATAGAGTGGCCGACCCAACGAAATTTGCCGGCGTCCGCCGGGGCGCTGAAACGGCTATAATCCCGTCACATTCCGCCTCGGGAGGCATCAGCCATGAAGCTCGTCCGCTTCTCGGTCAACGGGGGATCGCCGCGGCTCGGCACTCTGCAAGGCGACCGCATCGCCGACGTCCAGGCGAGCGTCGCCGCCAGCCTGGCCAGGCGTGGCGTTGTGCGCGCCCAGGAGATCGCCGCCGCGCTGGTGCCCCACTCGACCCGCGCATTCCTCGAAGGCGGGGCGGCCGCGGCGGAGGCGATGGACGCCGTCCATGAGTGGGTCACCGTTCCGGCCTCGACCGCGCGGCTGCACGCGCCGATCAACGATCCCGGCAAGTTCATCTGCATCGGGCTCAACTACCGTGACCACGCCGAGGAGACGGGCAACCCGATCCCGAAGGAGCCGCCGATCTTCGCCAAGTGGGCCCCGTCGATCGTCGATCCGGGCGAGCCGATCCTCCGCCCGCGCGGGTCCAGGCAGCTCGACTGGGAGGTGGAGCTGGGCGTCGTCATCGGGCGCACGGCGCGGTTCGTGTCGAAGGAGCGGGCGCTCGACTACGTCTGGGGCTACACGATCGTCAACGACGCCAGCGCGCGGGACTTCCAGTTCCTCACCACGCAGTGGATGGCGGGCAAGATCTTCGACACGGCGGCGCCCGTCGGTCCGTACATCGCCGATCGCCAGGAGATCCCCGACCCGCACAGCCTCGAGCTGAAGACCTTCGTCAACGGCAAGCAGATGCAGCGCGGCAACACCAAGACGTTCATCTTCGACGTCCGCTACCTCGTGAGCTACCTCTCCGGCCTCATGACGCTCTCGCCCGGCGATCTGATCGCCACCGGGACGCCACCAGGCGTGGGTCTGGGCATGAAGCCGCCCGTGTTCATGAACCCGGGCGACGTCTGTCGCGTGGAGATCGACGGCCTCGGCTCGATGGAGAACCCGGTCAAGGACGCATAGACGCTCCCGGACCCGGTCGGCGAGCCGAAATTGCGCTGGTCGGGTACACTTTGTCCATGCTCGAGCTCATCCAGCCGCTCGTGGTGTCGAACGAGACCAAGATCGTGCTGCTGTCGCTCGATGGGCTCGGGGGATTGCCGCGACCGGAGACAGGAAAGTCGGAGCTCGAGACGGCGCGACTCCCCAATCTCGCGGCGCTGGCGAGCGAGGCGGCCTGCGGGCTCCTGCGGCACGTGGCGCCGGGCATCACGCCGGGGAGCGGCCCCGGGCATCTCGGCCTGTTCGGGTACGACCCGCTTCAGTACCAGGTCGGCCGCGGCGTGCTGGAATCGCTGGGGATCGAGTTCGACCTGCGGCCCGGCGACGTGGCCGCGCGCGGCAACTTCTGCAGCGTCGACGCCCAGGGCCTCATCACCGACCGGCGCGCCGGGCGGATCAGCACCGAGACGTGCGTGCAGCTCGTCGACCGCCTGCGGCGCATCCGCCTGCCCGGCGTCGAGGTCTTCGTGGAGGCCGTGAAGGAGCATCGCTTCGTGCTGGTCCTGCGCGGGCCACGGTTGAGCGGCCGACTGTCGGAGACCGATCCGCAAGCGCTCGGCAAGCCGCCGCTGCCGGTGCGCGGGCTCGCGGCCGAGGCGACGGCGACGGCCGAGCTCGTGAACGTCTTCATCGTGGAGGCGCGCCGGCTCCTGCACGACGCGCATCCCGCCAACATGATCCTCCTCCGCGGCTTCGACCAGCTGCCGGATCTGCCGCGCTTTCCCGAGGTGTTCGGGCTGCGCGCGGCGGCCATCGCCGCGTATCCGATGTACCGGGGTCTCTCGAAGCTGGTCGGCATGGACGTGCTCAAGACGGGCGGAACGTACGCCCACGAGATCGCGACCCTGCGCGAGCACTGGGAGGCGTACGACTTCTTCTTCGTCCACTATAAGGACACCGACAAGGCGGGCGAGGACGGCGACTTCGACGCCAAGGTGGCGGCGCTGGAGCGCTTCGACGGCTTCGTCCCGGAGGTGCGCGCCTTGCGTCCCGATGTCCTGGTCGCCAGCGGCGACCATGCCACCCCCTCGGTGCTGGCCGCCCACGGCTGGCACCCCGTGCCCGTTCTGCTCTGGAGCCGCTACTGCGGCGCCGATCCCGTCACCGCGTTCACCGAGCGCGCCTGCGCGGCCGGGACGCTGGGGACGCTGCCGGCTCATCACCTCATGCCACTCGTCATGGCCAACGCGCTCAGGCTGACGAAGTTCGGAGCGTGATCGAATGCGCTTTCTCGTCCGCCTGCTCGGCGGAATCTGGCTCGCGACGCTTCTGGTCTCCGCCGGCTTTGCCTACCTGGAGGTCCGCGAGGAGCGCGCGCGGCTCGTCGAGGACCTGAAGCGCCGCGCGGCCCTCGTCGGGTATACGGTCGGCCAGGCATCCGAGGGTCTCGTCGCGCGCGGCGGCAACAAGAACGGCCTCGATCGCGTCGTCGCGCGCTTCAGCCGCCCCGATCGTCCCATCGCCATCTACGACGCGTTTGGGAGCGTGCTGGCGGCCACCGCCGAGGTGCGGCCGTCCCTCGGGCCGATCTCGCCGCTGATCAGCGAAGCCATCGAGAAGAACGAGCAGGTCGCGCGGTTCCATCCGGTCGCCGGCCGCCTCACGTGGGTGCACGTGGTGCCGCTCCAGCAGGACGAGCGGCCGGTGGGCGCCACCGCGATCTTGCTCGACGCCCAGTACCTCGACGCCGCCGACTGGAACCTCTGGCGTCGCACCGCCGTCCGCATCGGCGTGCTCATGCTGCTCGTCACCGGCATCACCTGGGCCGCCGTGCGCTGGTCGGTGACGCGACCGATGGCCCGCATCGCGGAATGGACGAAGCAGCTGAAAGCCGGCCAGCCGGTGGCCCCGCCGCCCGAGGCCGACGCGAGCCTCTTCGGTCCGCTCGCGACCGAGGTCACCAGCCTCGCGCGGACGCTCGCGCGCGTGCGCAACGCGGCCGAGCAGGAGGCGCGCCTGCGCCTGGCGGGAGAGAGCGTCTGGACGGAGGAACGGCTGAAGCAGTTCGTCGAGGCGCGCTTCGGAAGCCGGCCGGTCTTCGTCGTGTCGAACCGCGAGCCGGTCAGCCATGTCCGCGAGGGCCGCGGCGTTCGCGAGCTCGAGCCGGCGAGCGGCCTGGTCACGGCGCTGCAGCCAATTATGGAGGCGTGCGGCGGGGTCTGGGTCGCCCACGGCAGCGGCAACGCCGATCGCCTGGTCGGCGAGCGCATCGGGCTGCCGTCCACCGATCCGACCTACACGCTCCGGCGCGTGTGGCTCAGCGACGAGGAAGAGGCCGGGTACTACTACGGCCTCGCCAACGAGGGACTGTGGCCGCTCTGCCACATCGTGCACGAACGGCCGCGCTTCCGGGCCGCCGACTGGCAGCAGTACCGGCTCGTGAACGAGCGATTCGCCCGCGTCCTCCTCGAGGAGATGGAGAAGGCCGACGATCCGATCGTCCTCGTGCAGGACTACCACTTCGCGCTGCTGCCGCGGATCGTCAAGGAGGCGCGCCCCGACGCCCGCATCGCCCTGTTCTGGCACATTCCGTGGCCGAACTTCGAGGCCTTCGGCATCTGCCCCTGGCAGGAAGACATCCTGCTCGGCATGCTGGGCGCCGATCTGGTCGGCTTCCATACGCAGTTCTACTGCAACAACTTCCTGGAGACCGTCGAGCGCTCCATCGAAGGCCGGGTGGAGTGGGACCGGTTCACCGTGGTGCGCGGACAGCGCACGACGCACGTGCGACCGTTCCCCATCAGCGTCGCCACCGACGTGCTGAGCGACCCGGCGCCGGTGACCCGCGAGCAGCTGCTGGCGGAGCTCGGGGTGACGGCGGAGTTCATCGGCGTGGGTGTGGAGCGGGTCGACTACACGAAGGGCCTGCCGGAGCGGTTCCGCGCCATCCGCCGCTTCTTCGAGCGCTGGCCGGAGTTCCGCCGACGGGCCGTGTTCGTGCAGATCGCTTCACCGAGCCGGACGCGGATTCCGCGCTACCAGGAGCTCGCCGAGCAGACACGCGAGATCGTCCGCGCCATCAACGACGACCTCGGCGATCGCGGCTGGCAGCCGATCGTGTATCGCGAGCGCCATCACGATCACCGGGAGATCCAGCGGTATTACCGGCATGCGGACTTCTGCATGGTCACTTCGCTGCATGATGGGATGAACCTGGTGGCCAAGGAGTACGTGGCGGCCCGCGAGGACGATAACGGCGTCCTCATCCTGAGCCGGTTCACCGGCGCCTCCCACGAGCTCCGCGACGCCGTGCTCGTGAACCCCTACGACGTCGAGGACATGTCGGACGCCATCTACCGCGCGGTCACCATGGACGCCGCCGATCGCCGCTCGCGGATGAGCCGGATGCGCGCGCACGTTCGCGAGCACAACATCTTCGGCTGGGCGGGCCTGCTGCTGGCCGAACTGGCGCGGATCCCGCGCGAGGTGCTGCCGCGGCCGGCCGCCTGAGCGCCGAACCCGCTGCGCGGATTCTGGTAAGAGTTACCTTTCCGGCTCGCCCGTCCGGGCTGCAAGCCATTGAAAAAGCGGCATTCCTCTGTGGCATCGCCCTTGCCTTCCTCCCTGTTCGTTGCTGCGCCGACCGATCGATCCGGAGAAAGGTGAGACGACGCCATGGAAGACGAGAAACTGACCGACATCTCGATGAAGGGCGCGCCGGCGTGCGGCCGGTGCCACATGCTGGTCGCCAGATATGCTCCGCAGGTCGTCGCATCGACCGGCACGTACCATCGCGAGTGCTTCGAGGCGTGGTACTTCGGCCGGTACGGTCGCCGTCCCAGCCTCCTGTCCGGCATCAACGGCGACCGGCATCGCTACCAGATCCGCGAAACCCAGCAGCGCGCCGCCTGACCGCGACTTAGAAAACGCTTGTGCGGTCGGCGGCCCGCGTCATACTTCAGGCGTGACGCGCAGCATTCTGGTCTGCTCGGACGACTTTCTCTGGCGCCTGCTCGCTGAGGGGGGCGCCTCCGACTTCGATGCTCTCCACCTCGTCGAGCAACCGCTGGCGCGGGCCCGGATCATCCAGCGCGGCGGCACCGCCCTCGCCGGTAACCTCGAGGGCGACGGCCTGTATCACCGCGCATTCCGCACCGGTCACGAACCCGTCCTTCTGGCCGTCGAACGCGCGCGCCAGGCACGCATCATCGCGGCCATCCGGCGCACGGCGCCCGAGGCGCCGATCATCACCCTCGGCGACTCCCTGGACGGCTTCGCCGAGCGCATGCTGGACCCCGCCCTCGAGCGGGCTCTGACGCGCGTCCGCGTCGAGCGGGTCCGCGCGCAGTTCGCGCGGGCGGAGCGCGTGCTGATCCTCATGCAGGACGATCCCGATCCCGACGCGATCGCCTCCGCCGTCGCCCTCAAGGCGCTGCTCGGGCGCAACCGGACGGCGACGACGATCGGCACCTTCGGCACCATCACCCGCGCCGAGAACCGCGCGATGACGCGCATCCTCGAGATCGAGGTGGAGGTCATCAAGCCACGCGCGCTCGAGGAATACGACCGCGTCGCGATCGTCGACGCGCAGCCGAGCTTCTTCGAGGAGCGCATCGACCGCGTCGACTTCGTCGTGGATCACCACCCCGAGGACATCCCGGTCCGCGCCCTCATGAAGGACATCCGGCCGTCGTACGGCGCCACCGCCACCATCCTCACCGAATATCTGCGGTCGGTCGAGGCGAAGCTGCCGCAGCGCCTGGCCACCGCGCTGCTCTACGGCATCAAGGCCGATACCCAGCACCTCGAGCGCGGCGCCACGCGGGCCGACATGGAGGCCTTTGCCTTCGTCCACGGCCACGCCAACCACTCCGCCCTCCGTCGCATCGAGCGGCCGGAGCTGCCCGAGGCCGCCCTCGACGTGCTGGCGCGCGGCATCGCCCAGCGACATGTCGTGGGCGCCGTCGTCTTCGCGCACCTCGGTCCCGTCGCCTACCCGGAGCTCGTCGCACAGTTCGCCGACTTCTTCCTGCAGGTCGAGGGCGCCGAGTGGTCGGTCGTCTCCGGCACCGTGCAGGGCGAGCTGCACGTCTCGGTGCGCAACGTCGGCTACGTGCGCGCTGCCGGCGAGGTCGTCCGGCTCGCCTTCGGCGACCTCGGCGGCGCCGGCGGTCACCGCTCGATGGCGAAGGCCGTGATCCGCTTGCGCGACTGGCGCGCGCGGCAGGGGGCGGCGACGTCGCACGCGCTCGCCGGCGGCATCGTCGCCCGCTTCACGCGCGCCCTGCGGAGCTAGCATGGAAGAGACCGCGCGACTCACCGAGTCGATCAAGGAGCTGCTCGGCGCGGGTCGCGCGGAGCGCCTGGCCGACGTGCTCGAGGCCGCGCACGCCGCCGACGTCGCCGCCGCCCTGCGCGAGCTCGCCTTGCCGGACCAGGTCCAGCTCTTCCGACTCCTGTCGCCCCAGCATGCCGGCGACGTCCTCTCCGAGCTGGACGACGCGACGCGCACCGAGCTCGTGCGCGCCCTCGACGAGGTCGAGATCTCGCGCATCCTCGATCGAATGCCCTCCGACCACGTCGTCGACGTCGTCGAGGAGCTGCCGCGCGAGGAGGCCGACAAGCTCCTCGACCTCATGCAGGAGGACAAGTCCGAGGAGGTCCAGGAGCTCCTCGAGTACGGCGAGAAGACGGCGGGCCGGCTCATGTCGACGCGCTTCATCGCCGTCTACGAGAGCGCCACCGTGGCCGAGGCCATCGATCACATCCGCAAGGCCGCCTCCGGCGACAATGCCTTCTATCTCTACGTCGTCGACGAGCACGACCACCTGGTGGGCGTGCTGCCGCTCCATCGACTCCTCGCCGCCAATCCCGTCACGCCGATCCGCACGATCCGCAGCGACACCGTCGAGAGCGTCGGTGTCGATACCGACCAGGAAGAGGTCGCCCAGCTCGCGCGGCGCTACAAGCTCCTGCAAGTGCCCGTGGTCGACGACAAGCGCCGGCTCGTCGGCGCCATCAGCGCCGACGACGTGATCGACGTCATCCACGAAGAGGCGACCGAGGACATCCAGCGCCTCGGCGGCGTCGGCGGCGACGAGACCGTGCTCGACCCGCCTCGTCAGGTCTTCCGGTCGCGAATGACGTGGCGGCTCATCAACCTCGGCACCGCCGTACTCGCGGCCTCGGTCATCGGGCTGTTCGAGGCGTCCATCCACGCGGTGGCGACCCTCGCCGTCTTCATGCCGATCGTGGCGTCGATGGGCGGCATCGGGACGACGCAGACGGCCACGGTGGTGGTGCGGGGCCTGGCCGTGGGCGACCTCACGCACGGCGTGCTCCGTCGCGTGCTCAAGAAGGAACTATGGCTCGGCCTCACCACCGGCGCGGCCAACGGCCTGGTGATTGCTGCGATCGCCTACGCATGGAAGGGGCACTGGCTGTTGTCTGCGATCCTCGGGGTCGCCATGATCGCAACGATGCTGGTGGCCGCCGTCGTCGGCACGCTGGTGCCGGTGGCTCTGAAGGCCTTTCGCGTCGATCCCGCTATCGCGTCCAGCGTGATCATCACGACGTTCACGGATGTCTGCGGTTTCTTTTCATTTTTGGGACTGGCGACGCTGCTCATCGGCTTCTTGCTGTAAACCGACATCCGGCTTGGCAATGCTACAGCCGGCCGGGTAGAATACGCCCGAAAATCGACGGCCTCGATCCCAGCACGCCGGAGGGAAACACGTGGACGTAGCGTTGGAGAAGAGGCAGGTCGAGCGCGCCTACGAGTTGCTGGCCCCGGTTTACGACTTCGTCTTCGATTGGATCTTCGCGCCGGGCCGCACGGCGGCCGTGAGCCAGCTGGCGCTCGCGAAGAGCGATACGGTCCTCGAAGTCGGCATCGGCACCGGGCTCAACTTGCCGCTCTACCCGCCGCTCACTCG
Source organism: Candidatus Rokuibacteriota bacterium (assembly GCA_044869815.1). GTDB lineage: Bacteria > Methylomirabilota > Methylomirabilia > Rokubacteriales > CSP1-6 > AR12. The sequence continues at coordinate 55,466 of JBIOXS010000143.1, forward strand.
ACTGACCGGTATCGATCTCTCGTCCGAGATGCTCGACAAGGCGGTCGAGCGGGTGCAGAACCTCGCGATGCCGAACGTGACGCTGAAGGTGATGGACGCGACGTCCCTCGATTTCGCGGACAACGAGTTCGACAAGGCGCTCGCGACCTACACGATCTCGGCGGTGCCCGATCCGGTGGCCGTGCTGCGCGAGATGCGCCGTGTGGTGAAGCCCGGCGGAACGATCGTGATCCTGAATCACTTCCGCAGCGAGGGACGGATCACCAGCCGCGCCGAGGATCTGGTGGCGCCGGTGTGCACCCGCCTCGGCTGGAAGTCGAACCTGGCCTTGAAGCCGCTCCTCGCCACCGTCGGCCTCACGCCCGAGCTCGTCCAGAAGGTGAACATGTTCAACGGTTGGCGCCTCGTGAAGTGCGTCAACCGCAAGTAGCGGCCCTCTCCCTCGGTCTCGCCGCCGCCCTCGCCCTCGTCGCGCCGGTCGTCCTGGCCGCGCGCGCGCTCGTCCTCAGCGTGGCGTTCCTGGCGGAATTCCTTTCCGACGGCGCCGTCCCCGCGCTCGCGACCCTCACGCCGCCGCCGCTCGGCGTCGCCGTCGACGCCGACACCGATCGCTATCGCCCGGGTGGGCTGGCGGCCGGCATGCCGCTCGTGCTCGTGCACGGCCTCACGCCGGCTGGCAAGGACGATCCCCGGCTGCGCCGAGCCGCACGACTGCTGGCGCGCGCCGGCTTCGACGTCGTGGTGCCGACGATCCCCGGTCTGACGCGCGGCCGGCTCCGTCCCGATGATGCGCGTCCCGTGGTCGCGGCGCTGACGCTACGCTCCGAGCCCGCGCGCCTCGTGAGCGTGAGCGTCGGCGCGGCGCCGGCCTTTCTGGCCGCGGGCGACCCGGCCGTCGACGGACGCGTCCGCACTCTCCTCGCGCTCGGTCCCCACGCCTCCGCGCTCGAGCTGATCCGATTTCACCTCACCGGCGAGTACGCCTGGGACGGCGTGCGCGGCCGCGTGGCGCGTGATCCGAAGCTGACGCGCGCCCTCATCGAGGCGAACGCCGAGCTCGCGGATCCCACCCTCCGCGCGGCGCTCGCCACGGCAGAGCCCGCGCGCGTCGATGCCGCCATGGCCGCACTGCCGGCCGGCACGCGGCAACTCATGGCGCAGCTGTCGCCGGAACGGACGGTTACCGCCGTCCGGGCGCCGATCGTGCTGGTGCACGGCCGCGCCGACCCCGCCGTTCCCTACTCCGAGAGCCTGCGTCTGGCCGCCGCCCGTCCGGCGCATACGCGGGTCGTGCTCGTGGGCGCGATCGGCCACGTGGAAGGTGCGGCCGGGCTCGGCGGCGCCGCGGATCTCGTCCGCTTGCTCGGGGTGGTCTACGGGCTCGTCGCGCTGGACTGAGGGCCGGGCGGCCGACTCTCGGCCGGGCGCTGGACGTTCCACGCCGAGAGCTTGGCGAGGACGGTGTTGCGATGCACGCCGAGCAGGCGCGCGGCCCGGCTGACGTTCCACTGCACGCGCTCGAGCACACGCAGCACGTATTGCCGCTCGAACCGGTCGCAGGCCTCGCGCAGCGGCACGCCGTCGTCCTCGCTCAGCCGCGCGCCGGTCTCCGGCATGGCCACGTCGAGCGGCACGTCGGGCAGGTGCAGCACCGGGCTCGAGGCCAGCACGACGGCGCGGTGGACCACGTTCTCCAGCTCCCGCACGTTGCCGGGCCAGTCGTAGCGCACCAGCACCTCAAGCGCGCCGGCGGAGACCGCGCGCACGTCACGGTTGCACTCGCGGGCGGCCTTTCGCACGAAGTGCTCGACCAGGTACGGGATGTCGTCGCGCCGCGCCCGCAGCGGCGGCACGTGGATCGGCACCACGTTGAGGCGATAGTAGAGATCCTCGCGAAACGTCCGCCCGCGCACGGCGGCCTTGAGGTTCACGTTGGTCGCGGCGAGCACTCGCACGTCGACGGGGACGGTGCGCTGGCCGCCGACGCGCTCGATCTCGCGCTGCTGGAGCACGCGCAGGAGCTTGGCCTGGAGATCCAGACGCAGCGAGCCGATCTCGTCGAGGAAGACGGTGCCCCCCTGGGCGAGCTCGAAGCGCCCGAGGCGGCGGGCGTGGGCGCCCGTGAACGCGCCCTTTTCGTGACCGAAGAGCTCCGATTCGATCAGCGTCTCGGGGATGGCCGCCACGTTCACGGCCACGAACGGCTGCCCCGCGCGCTCACTCTTGTGATGGATGGCGCGCGCGATGAGCTCCTTACCGGTTCCGCTCTCGCCGGTGATGAGCACGGTGGTCGGTGTCGGGGCGATCTGCGTGATGAGCTGGTACACGCGCACCATCTCGGGGTGGCGGCCGACCATGCCCTCGAAACCGACGGAGGCCTCCACGCCGCTCGGCGTGAGCACCGAGCGGAGGCACAGCACCTCGCGCTCGAGCGCGCGCTTTTCGAGCGCGCGATCGGCCAGACCCAGGATGTCGTCGACGTCGAAGGGCTTGGTGAGGTAGTCGTAGGCGCCGCGCTTGAGGGCCTCCACCGCCGTGCGCACCTCGCGCACGGCCGTCGCCAGCACGACCACGACCGAGGGATCGAGCGCCTTCACGCGAGGCAGGACGTCGACTCCGGCCTCACCGGGCATGCGCTGATCCAGCATGACGAGGTCGACGTCGCGGGCGGCCAGCACCTCGAGGGCGGCTTCGCCGTTGTCCGCTTCGAGGACCTCGCACGTCTCCTCGAGGATCGCGCGGACGGAGGCGCGCACCCCTTCCTCGTCGTCGACGACGAGCACGGTGCCGCGGCGCTGCATGGTCGGCAGCGGCGGCTCGGCGAGGACGCCGTGCGTGCTCACGGCCGGCCGGCGCGCTCGAGCACGACGTACTGGTTGCGGCCCTCACCACCAGGGCGGTGGACATAGAGCAGCGCCGATTCACCGGGCGCCAGCGCCGCCAAGGCACGGCGCAGCTCGGCGGGATCGGACAGAGGCTGCTGCGCGGCCTCGAGGATGACGTCGCCGCGCCGCAATCCGGCGATGTCGGCGGCGCTACCGGTGGCGACGTCGATGACGACGACACCGCGCGTGTAAGGCACCTTCAAACGCTCGGCGAGATCGGCGGACAACGCCTCCGCACGGAGGCCGAAGCCATCGGCGGCGGGCTCGACGGCGACCGGCGTGACGTCCTCGGTGGGCATCTCACCGACCGTCACCGTGAGCGGCACCGGCTTGCTGTCGCGCACGACGGTCACCTTCGCCGGCTGACCCGGCGCGATCGCGGCCACGCGGCGCTGGAGATCGGGCACCTCGCGGATGCGCACGCCGCCGAACTCCACCACGACGTCGCCCGCTCGCACCCCGCCGGTATCGGCGGGTCCGCCCTTCATCACGTCGGCCACGAGGACGCCTTCCCGCTCGCGCACGCCGAAGGTCCCGGCCAGCTCATCGGTGACGTCCTGGATCACGACCCCGAGCCAGCCCCGCACGACCCGCCCGCGCGCGATCAGCTGCCCCATCACCGCGCGGGCCTCGTTGATCGGGATGGAGAAGCCGATGCCCTGCCCCGTGGCCACGATGGCGGTGTTGATCCCGATGACCTTGCCGTCGAGATTCAGCAGCGGGCCGCCGGAGTTGCCCGGATTGATCGAGGCGTCGGTCTGGATGAAGTTTTCGTAGGTCGCGACTCCCACGCGGTTGCGGGCGGTCGCCGAGATGATGCCGACGGTCACCGTGCGGTCGAGCCCGAAGGGATTGCCGATCGCGATCGCCCATTGGCCGACCCGGAGGCGGTCGGAGTCGGCCAGCTCGGCCACCGGCAGCGGCGCCGGCGCCTCGACCTTGAGCACGGCCAGATCCGTCTTGGGATCGCGTCCCACGAGCGTGGCCGAGAACTTCCGCGAGTCCGAGAGTCGCACGGTGATGTCCCGAGCGTTCTCGATCACGTGGTTGTTCGTCAAGATGTATCCCTTTGGATCCACGATGACGCCCGAGCCACTGGCGCGGCCGTCGTCGCGCGGCCGGCGCCGGAAATAGCGCTCGTAGAGCTCGTCGCCGAAGAACTCGCGGAAGCGCTCGTCGCCCTCGCCGCCGCCACCGGGAGGCGTGCTCTTGTCGGGTACGGCGCTCACGTTCACCACGGCCGGCGTCACCCGATCGGCCACCGCCGTGAACGCGTCCTCAAGCGCGCGCAACACCGCGCGGGGATCGACGTCGGTCTTCGCCTTCTCGCGCCCGGCATTGGGCCGTGACTTGCCGGAGGTCTGGGCGGCGGCCGGCGAGACAAGGAGCAGGACGGCGGCCGCGGCCACGAGCGCTTTCATCGGAGAGCGCAATTCTACCGCCGCGCGCCCGGACTACGCCAGCGCGACGAGGCGAAGCTCGAGCACCCGACCGGTCGTCACCGTCACCGGCGCCGTCGCCGCCCGCCGGAGCCCGGCCACCCAGACGATCTCGCCATCCGCCTCGACGATCGGCACGCGGCCGCGCTCCCAGCGCGGGACCCTGGCGTCGATCAGCAGCGATTTGAGGCGCCGCTCGCCGCCGCCGAACGCCGTCAGACGATCGCCGCGGCGGCGTGCGCGCACGAGAAGACGGGGCGGCAGCCGGGCGGCATCGAAGGCGGCCCGATCTGGCTTCCGCGGCAGCTCGTAGGCCGCCGCGGGCACGACGATGGCCTCGAGTGCGCGGCCGATCTCGGGGAGCTCCACACGTCCCGGTGCCTCGATCGTGCGCGTGGCGAGCGGCGGCATCGGCCCCGCTCCGACGCGCACGCGGTCGCCGCTGACCTCCACGACGACGCCGCCCAACCGGAACGGTCGCCTCGGGGCGATCGGCGCCAGCACGCGCCGCAGACCGCGATGTCCCCACGCGCGGAGCGGCGCGCGGCTGCCGAGACTGGCCGCGGCCGCTCTCAGGATCTCGGCGGCGACGGCCGTGGGAAGGCCGCCGAGGGCGGCGCGCGAGAGCGTCAACCCCGCGGCACTCCGGTCGGCCAGCCGCTCGAGCTCGCGCGCGGCCATCTCGTCGAGGGCGTCGACGTTCTGTCGGGCCGCGCGAGCCACGGCCGTCAGATGCGTGACGATGTCGGCATCGTAGGTCGAGCCGAGCAGCGGCAAGAGCTCGTGCCGCACGCGGTTGCGGAAAAACTTCGGATCCTCGTTGGACGGATCCTCCACCCACGGCAGGCGGGCGGCTTCGAGCGCGCCGACCGCGTCGCGATGGCGCGCCTCGATGAGCGGTCGGATGATACGTCCGCGTACCGGCGGGATGCCGGCGATCCCGCGCACGCCGGTCCCTTCGATGAGGCGCATCAGAACGGTCTCCGCCTGATCGTCGGCGGTCTGACCGAGCGCGATTCGCGCGGCGCCCACCCGATCGGCGGCGGCCTCGAGGGCCGCGTGCCGCGCGGCGCGCGCGGCGGCTTCGACCGAGCCCGGGCCCACGCGTACCGCCGACACGTCCACGGGCACGCCGAGGCTCTCGCCGAGGCGGCGGACGAACGCGGCATCGGCCGCAGAGTCGTCGCGCAGCCCGTGGTCCACGTGCAGGACACGCAGGCGGAGCCGCCACTGCGGCGCCAGCCCGAGAAGGGTCGTGAGAAGCGCCACCGAATCGGCGCCGCCGGAGACGCCGACGAGCACGGTCTCGCCGCCGGTCAGCATCGAGTAACGCCGGAGCGTGCGCTCGACGGTCTCCGCCAGCGACATCGCTATCCGCCCTGCAGCCCTACCCACACCTCGCCGTCCTCGAAGTGCTCCTTCTTCCAGACCGGCACGGTGCGCTTGAGCGTGTCGATCGCGTAGCGACAGGCCTCGAAGGCGTCACCCCGGTGCGCGGCGGAGACGGCGATGAGGACGGAGGACTCGCCGATCTCGAGGCGGCCGGTGCGGTGCAGGATCGCCACGCGGCGCACGCCCGCCCACCGGGCGCGAATGGCGCGGCCGATCTCGCGCATCTTCGCCTCCGCCATCGCGGGATGGGCCTCGTACTCGAGGAACTTCACCGGCCGGCCATCCGTCTGGTTGCGGACGACGCCGGAGAAGATCACGATGCCTCCCGCGCCGGGCTCGTCGACCTCGGCCGCGATCGCGTCCGTCGACAGCGGGCTCCCGACGACCCGGTAGATGTCGGCGGTGGGCGGTGCGCTCCCGCCGCTCACGGGGGGAAAGAAGCAGAGCTCGTCGTCGGCGTGCAGACGGTGATCACCCTCGACGTAATCGTGGCCGACGGCGAAGAGCGTGTACGGACGGTACCGGGCCAGCTCCGGATGGCGCTCGACCATTGCCTTCCACGCCGTCTCGACGGTACCGCCGTCGGGAAGATCGACGTCCACCCGCTCCCGCCCGGTGGCTTCACGATACCGGGCGAAGAGGAGGACGCGGACGCGCACGGACTAGAAGCGGTGAGACTGACCGCAGCCGCAGCTCGACTTCACGTTCGGGTTCTTGATCGCGAACCCGGCGCCCATCATGTCGTTCTGGACGAAGTCGATCTCGCTGCCCTGCAGATACGGCGCGCTCATCTTGTCGATGTAGACCTTGATGCCCTGAGCGTCGATGACGTTGTCGTCGGACTGCTGCTGATCCTCCCAGCCGAGCTCGTACGACATCCCTGAGCACCCGCCGCCCACCACCCGGATGCGCAGCCCCCACTCCGGCTTGCCCTCTTCCAGGCGAAGCTCTGACACTTTCTTGGCGGCCGTTTCGCTCATCGTGATCATTCGATCCTCCGGTAAAACAAGGGACTTTCAGGCCCGACGCCTAGCGTCATCGTATCACAGGATTCCACCCGCCGGCAGGAGGGTGAGCTCCTCGAGCGAGGCGTGCGGCGGGAGGGTCGCCATGAGCACGGCCGCGCGCGCGACGTCCTCGGGCCGCAGCATCTTGTCGCGGGGCGGCGTCGACCCCATCGAGTCCCAGATCGGCGTGTCGACCGCCCCCGGCACGAGCACGCCGACGCGGACGCCGTGCGGGCGCACCTCTTCCGCGAGGACACGGCTGAAGGCATCGAGGCCGGCCTTGGAAGCCGTGTACACCGCCGAGCCCGGCAGCGCGCGCCTGGACGCGATCGACGAGAGGTTCAGGATCGTGCCGGAGCGCTGGCGAATCATCACGGGCAGGACGGCGCGGCAGCACATGATCGCGGCGCGCAGGTTCAGCGTCAGCATGGCGTCCCAGTCGGCGGGCTTCGTATCCGCCACGGGACCGAACGCGGCCAGGCCGGCCGACGTGACCAGGATGTCGACGCGGTTCGTCTCCGACGTGGCCTGCTCGACCAGCGTGTCCACGGCCATGTCCTGCGTCACGTCGGTCGGAATGGCGAGCGCACGGCCGCCCGCCTCGCGCACCTCGGCCGCCACCGTGGCCAGGTCGGCGCGGGAGCGCGCCGCCAGCACCACCGTCGCCCCTTCGGCGGCGAATGCGCGCGCGATGGCGCGGCCGATGCCGCGCCCGGCTCCGGTCACGATGGCTGTCTTGCCTTCGAGCGCCTTCATATCTGCAACCCCCGACTGCTCTTGATGAGCTCCATGAACTCCGCGCGCGTCTCGGGCCGATCGCGAAACGCGCCCAACATCGCCGATGTGACGGCTTTCGAATTCTGCTTCTCGACACCGCGCATCAGCATGCAGAGATGAATAGCCTCCATGACAACGGCGACCCCACGCGGCTGCAGCGCATCGTTCAGCGCGTTCGCGACTTGCACCGTCAGTCGTTCCTGGACCTGGAGCCGCCGGCTGAACATTTCGATGAGCCGTGGAATCTTGGAGAGACCGACGATCTTTTTGTCGGGCATATACGCGACGTGCGCTTTGCCAAAAAATGGAATCGCATGATGTTCGCAGAGAGAAAAGAAGTCGATGTCCTTCACGATGACCATCTCGTCGTACTCTTCGACGAACAGCGCATCGTTGAGGATGTCCTCCACCTTCTTGTCGTAGCCGGACGTCAGGAACCGTAGCGAGGCGGCCACGCGCTCGGGCGTCTTGATCAGGCCCTCGCGCCCCGCGTCCTCGCCGAGCTCTTTGAGCAGCTGCTCCACGAGCTTCTCGATCATTCGGCGTCGCCTCGATACTCGAACCGGTTCTTCGCCGTTTCAACAACGGAGATACGCCGCAGGCTCCCGGGTGGCGTAACCGCCGGCGCCAGGATTCGCCAGAACGCGCGGGCCAGGCCCTCCCCGGTGGTGATGACCCCGGCCAGGGCGGAGGCCTCTTCGAGCTTGCCGTGATCCAGCTCGTCGAGCACCAGGCGTTCCACGCGCTCGTCGAGCGCGGCCAGGTCGACCGCCATCCCCGTCATCGCATCGGGGACGCCGGCCACGCTGACCTCCAGATAGTAATTGTGGCCGTGCGGCCGGTGACAGGCGCCGTACAGCGCCGCGTTCGCCTCCGGCGAGAGAGCGGGGTTCGTGAGCTCGTGCGCCGCGCTGAAATGGTAGACCCGCGTCAGCGTCACCTCACGCGCCATCGTATTCCACCGAGAGCGTGGCGTCCTCCCAGACACGCACGGACGCGAGTCGATCGCCGCCGAGCTTCGGGGCGAGCAGGTCCCACACCGTGAGCGCGATGTTCTCCGTGGTGGGGACGCGGTCGCGGAAGAGCGGGTCGGCATTGAGGTCGGCGTGGTCGAAGCGCTCGACGATCGTCTCTCCCACCACGCGCTTGAGCTCGGCGAGGTCGATCACCATGCCCGTGCGCTCGTCGATGTCGCCGTGCACGGTGACGTCGAGGATGTAATTGTGGCCGTGAGGGACGGTCAGCCGACCGAACACCCGTTCGTTCTCCTCGGGCGACCATGCGCCGACCCAGTACCGGTGGCCGGCCGCGAAGCTGAACCGCCGCGTCGAGCGGGCGCGCGCCATCTAGGGCAGCGCCTCCAGCAGTCGCGTCGCCACCTGCGGCAGGTCGAGCGCCTCCACCCGACGGCGGCCGTTGTCGCCGAGCTCGCGCCGCAGTGCCGCGCTCGTCAGCAGCTTCTCCATCGCCATCGCCAGCTCCTCCGGACTCCGCGGACTCACGAGCAATCCCGTCCGCCCGTCCTCGACCACCTCGGGCACCGCGGCCGCACGGCACGCCACCACCGGCAGCCCGGCGGCCATCGCCTCCGTGAAGACGATCCCGAAGCCTTCTTGAACGGTCGGCAGGCAGAAGCAGTCCGCTCCTACGTATTCTACGGCCAACGCCTGACGGGGGATCTCACCCAGGAAGGCGACCGTGTCGGCGAGCGCGAGCTCCTGCGCGAGCCGCCTGAGCCGGGCGGACTCCGGGCCCTCCCCTACGATGCGGACGCGGAGGCCCGGGATTCGGGGCCGAAGGGTGCGCGCCGCACGCAGGAGATCGTCCAGACGCTTGCGCGGATACATCCGCGCGACGGCGAGGACCGTGGGCGCCGTGTCGGCCCGGGCCGGCACGGCAGCGAATCGGCGGCGCCATTCCCCGAGATCGATCGGCTCTGGGACGACGGCGACGGCCCGGGCCGGCACGCCGTAGACGTCCTGGGCGACCGAGCCGGAGTACCGGCTGGGAACGATCACGCGGTCGGCGGCGTGGACGTTGCGCCGCTCCCAGCGGGCCTGCAACGCCAGCAACGCACGGACGAGGCCACGTTCGTTACGAAGCTCGTCGGCGATGATGCCCTTGAGCATGACGGCGTACGGCATCCGCGGGAGGCGTCTCGGCCCCCAGAGAAAGCCATCGAGGTCGACGCCGATCACGACGTCGGCCCGGGGCGGCGTCCGGAGCAGCTCGCGGTTGTAGCGCCACCGATCGAGGGTGTGGAAGCCCGACCGCACGCGCAGCGGACGGAGGGCTGCCGCGTGACCGAGCAGGGCGAGCCCGCGAATCACGCCGTCGATGGCGACCCAGGTCCCGCTGCCCTCGCTCGGGCCCGGCGGCGTCGAGCTCAGGAACTCGAGACGCACGCCGCTTCAGCGACCCTGGAACTTGGGCGGGCGCTTCTCCAGAAACGCCCGCGTGCCCTCCTTGTAGTCCGCGCTCTCGAACGCCTCGCGGGCGAGGTCGCGCAGCTGGCGCCGTCGCTCGTCGGTGAAGCCCGCGCGGTAGAACTGGACCGCCTGCTTGCTGCCGCGCACCGACTGCGGCGCGTTGTCGGCCACCGTCTTCAGATAGTCATAGGTCGCGCGCTCGAGCGCGGCGGGTACCAGCAGGCGCTGGATGAGGCCGATGGCCAGCGCCTCACGGTCATCGACCGCGCGCGCCGAGAACAGGATGTCCTTCGCGTACGCGGGGCCGACCAAATCGACGAGCTGACCGATGGCGACTGGCGGATAGACGATGTTCAGACGGGCCGCCGGAATCCCGAACCTCGCGCCCTGGGCCGCGAAGCGGAGATCGCAGCCCATGGCGATCCCCATGGCGCCGCCCATGCAGAAGCCGTGGATCATCGCGATCGTCGGCTTGGGACACTCGCGGATGGCCGCGTAGGCGGCGCCGGTCGCGGCGTTGTAACGCTCCGAGCTCTCGAGATCCTTGCGCTGCTCCTCGAACTCCGAGATGTCGGCGCCGGAGGCGAAGGCCACGGTGCCGGCGCCGCGGTAGACGATCGCGCGCACGGAGTCGTCCTTCACCAGCCCCTCGGTGATGCGCGCGATGTCGACCCACATCGCATAGGTGATGGCGTTGCGCATGCGCGGGCGGTTGAAGACCACGGTGGCGATGGCGCCGTCGTGCTGGACGAGGATGTCAGTGCTGCCGGCGGGATTCACGAGCGTCGAGTGTAGCAGAACGGCGCCGAGCGGGGGCCGAGCCCCGCCCGGCGCCGGCGCACGATTACACGCTGCGCGCGGCCGAGGGCTTGTGGTTGACCTCGCCCATCGAGCGGGCGCCCTTGGCGACGACGGTGAAGCAGACGTCGTATACGAAGATCGCGACGGCGGCGCCGACGAAGGGACCGAACCAGTACACCCAGTGGTTGTTCCACACTCCCGCCACCAGGGCGGGGCCGAAGCTGCGCGCCGGATTCATGGAAGCGCCGGTCAGCGGGGCGCCGACCAGCTGACCAAGGACGACGACGAGGCCGATGACGGCCAGTCTCACCGGCGAGCCGCCGCGCGCAGCCGCCAGCACGGCGGCCACCAGCACGGACGTGAGCACGATCTCGGTCACGAGACCGCCGCCGATGGTGACGCGGGCCGCGAGCATGTCCGAGCCGAGGGTGCCGTGCATCGAGCTGGGGATCATGACCATGAGCAGGAGGGCGCCCACGACGGCGCCGACGCATTGCGACAGCACGTACATGGCCGCCCTGGCCGCGCGGATCTGCTTGGACATCATGGCGGCGAAGGTCACCGCCGGATTCAGATGGCCACCCGAGATCGGCATGGTGGCGGCCACGAAGACCGCATAGGCGACGCCGTGCGCGAGCGCGACGGCGAGCAGGCGGGCCGAGGTCATCCGCTCGGCGAGCAGCCCGCCGGTGACGGCCACCGTTCCCGCGCTGAACACGACGAACAGCAGCGTGCCCAGAAACTCTGCCATGAGCGCGCGGCGGCCTTCACGGGACGCCAGCTCCGCCTTCAGCTTCTGGACGACCATCATTCCATTGCCGTTCGACGATTGCCGTTTCATCCCCCATCCTCCCTGTTCGTCGCGCTTGGACAGAGCGCGTGCCGGTCGCGCAGATGCGCGGTGGAGCGATATCCGGGCCGGATGGAGCAAGGGCGATGCCGCGCCGACCGGCTGGCGAGGTGGACGTATCTAATGGATGAGCGCGCGTCCGCGGGCAGATCGGACGGCGTGCTGGCACCCAGGGTGCCACTGCGACATGGCCGCGATCACACGGCCAGATATCCGCCGTCGACGACGAGCTCGGTCCCGGTGATGTAGGACGCCTCGTCAGAGGCCAGGAACAGCACGGCATGGGCGACCTCTTCGACCCGGCCTTCGCGCTTCATCGGCACCGCGCCGAGCATCTTCGCGCGCCACGCGGGATCCGCCGACATCTTGGACGTGCGCATCGGCGGCATGAAGCCGGGGTGCACGGAGTTGACGCGAATGCCGTCCTTCGCGTATTGCACGGCCGCCGACTTGGTCATGAGACGCACCGCGCCCTTCGACGCGTTGTAGGCCATGTGGATCATAGACTGGCCCACGAAGCCGGAGATCGACGAGATGTTCACGATTGAGCCGCCGCCCGCCTCGCGCATGCGGGGAATCGCGTGCTTCATGCCGAGGAAGACGCCCTTGGCGTTGACGTTCATCAACGCATCCCAGGCTGCCGTGCTCATCGTGTCGGGATCGAAGGTACCGCTGATCCCGGCGTTGTTCACGAGGATGTCGAGCCGGTCGAACGCCGCCACCGTCATCTCGATGGCCTTCTGCCAGTCCGCCTCGCCGGTGACGTCGAGCTTCACGAAGCGCGCCTGGCCGCCGCCGGCGACGATCTTGTCGACGACCTGACGGCCTTCCACCTCGAGCAGGTCGCCCACCACGACCCGCGCGCCTTCGCGCGCGAACACCATCGCCTCGCTCTGCCCCATGCCGCTCGCACCGCCGCTGATCACCGCGACCTTGCCCGCGAGTCTCATGGCCGTCTCCTTCAGTCGCTCGCTCCGAGGCGAACAGTGGTGGCGGTGGGAGGAATTGAACCTCCGACACGGGGCTTATGAGACCCCTGCTCTGCCGCTGAGCTACACCGCCGTGAGCAGGTTGAGCCGAGTGAGTCTACCGCAGAGCTCGTCAGCGTGTAGGAGAACGTGCCGGGACCGGGACGCCGTGTCTGGCCGCCGCTGATACACTCTGGCCGGATGGCGAAGCGTCGATCCGCCGGCTCCCCGCGGTCGAGCGCGGGGCCCCCGCCCGCCGACGCGCTGGCCCTGCAGCAGCACGAGGCGGCGCTGCGCCTGGCCGCGATCGTCAACTCCTCGGACGATGCGATCGTCAGCAAGACGCTCGACGGCGTCATCACCTTCTGGAATCCCGCGGCCGAGCGCATGTTCGGCTGGACGGCGGGTGAAGTCATCGGCAAGTCCATCACCATCATCGTTCCGGAGGACCGGCTCGCCGAGGAAGCCGGCGTGCTCGAGCAGCTGCGCCGCGGGCAGAGCATCGAGCACTACGAGACGATCCGCGTCCGCAAGGACGGCGTGGAGATTCCGATCGCCCTCACCGTGTCGCCGATCCGGGACCTCAGCGGCACGACCGTCGGGGCCTCCAAGATCGCGCGCGACATCAGCGACCGGCGGCGCGCAGAGCATGAGCTGGCGCAATCGCTCGCCCACGAGCAGGCCGCGCGGGCAGAGGCCGAGCGGGCGAGCCGGGTGAAGGACGAGTTTCTCGCGACCCTGTCCCACGAGCTCCGTACGCCCCTCACGTCGATCATGGGCTGGGTGCGGATGCTCCGGCAGCGCAACCTCGACGAGGAGGCCGCCGAGCGGGCTCTCGAGATCGTCGACCGCAACTCCCAGGCGCTCAGCCGCCTCGTGGAGGACATCCTCGACATCTCCAGCATCACGATGGGGCGGTTTCGACTGGAGAGCGCGCCGGTGGACCTGTCCGCCGTCGTTCGCGCGGCCGTCGATTCCGTGCCTCCCGTGCTCGACGGCATCCGGGTGCTGGCCGTGGAGGACGAGGCCGATACACGCGAGCTCATCGCCACCATCCTGCGGCAGGCGGGCGCCGACGTCGCGCTCGCGGGGTCGGTGTACGAAGCGCTCGGTGCGCTGGCGACCGCGGCGCCGGATGTCGTCCTGTGTGACATCGCCATGCCCGGCCGCGACGGTTACGAGCTTCTCCGGGAGGTCAAGCGCCGACCGGGGCCACTGGCGCGCACACCGTTCGTGGCGTTGACCGCGCACGTTCAGGACAGCGAGCGACGGCGCAGCCTCGCGGAGGGCTTCAGCGTTCACGTGCCGAAGCCGGTGGACCCCGCCGAGCTCATCGAAGTGCTCCGCACCGTCAGCCGGCGATAGTTCGAAGAGCACGAAAAGGGATTGTTGGTATAATCCGCACGGGCAAGTCCAAAGTAGCGATTCCGGCTACTTAAGCGCGCCGCTCGGAGGACTCTCAATGCAGTTCCGGCAACGCCCCTGGCACGATGCTCTCCCGCCCGCCTCCGCTTCGCTCGAGGACGACGACCTCGAGGACGACGACGATCTCGAGGATGAGGACGACGACGACGTCGATAAGATAGCTGACGACGATGAGGACGAGGACGACGAGGACGACGACTTCGACGAGGACGACGACGGGTTCGCCGACCTCGAGGAGGACGAGGACGACGACGAGGAGGAGGACGAGGAGGACGACCTCGACGACGAGGACCTCGACGACGAGGACGACGACGAGGACGACGACGAGGAGTAGTCCATCGAACGACAGGAGGCGGGAAACATGGTGCTAGCCAGTGGAGAGGGTTGGCTGTTTCTGCTGCGGTGGTTACATTTTCTCGCCGGAATCACCTGGATCGGCATGCTGTACTACTTTAACTTCGTGCAGACGCCGTTCTTCGCCAAGACCGAGCCGGCCGTCCGGACCGGGATGATCGCCGGCAGCCTCGTCGGCCGCGCGCTGTGGTGGTTCCGCTGGGGCGCCATGATCACGTTCATCACGGGCTGGCTCTACGTGCTCCACATCATGTTCGCCCAGTACGGGGGCGTGCGTGAGTTCTTCGCGATCGCCTACGGCTGGAAGATCTTCTTCGGCGGCATGCTCGGCTCGCTGATGTGGTTCAACGTCTGGTTCGTGATCTGGCCGGCACAGCAAGTCGTCATTGCCTCGGCCTCCCAGGTCGCCAAGGGCGGTGCCGCCATCGCGGACGCCGCACCGCGCGGCGCGCGCGCCGGCGTCGCGTCACGCACCAACACGCTGCTGTCGATCCCGATGCTCTTCTTCATGGGCGCCGCGTCGCACCTGAGTCTCGGGAATCCCACCGGCCCGGGTCAGAAGATCGGCGCCCTGATCCTGCTGCTGGTCGTGATGGCGGCGGCGGAGGTCAACGCCATGGTCGGCCCGGCATCGCCCGACAAGGCCGGCGCCGGCAAGAAGCTGCTCGCGACGGTGAACGGCACGCTGTGGGCGGGCTTCATCCTGACCGCCGTTCTCTACTTCGGGCTCGTCATCATCTTCCCGCGATAGCGGCGCCTCGCGCGCGCCGATCGGCGAGGGCCCGGCGCTCGAGGCCGGGCCCTTCTCCTCGCGCGCACTACTGCTTCAGGTACGCGGCCAGCGCTGGGATGTCCGGCGCCAGCGTCGGTTGCGGCGGCATCACCTTCGTCGGCCGCTTGGGCGTGTAACCCGGCGGGTACTCGCCCCGGACGATCTTGGCCTCGAGCAGCTCGCGCGACACGCCCTTCACTTCCGGACCCACTGGCCCGGCGATCGCGGGATTCGCGTTGTGGCACTGGATGCACTGCCCGAGATAGAGCTGCCGGCCGCGCGCGACGAGCGCGTCGCCGCCGGTGTCGGCGCAGCCTCCGAGGAGCGCAGCGGCCAGCACGCCGCCGACGGCGAGCAGGCGCGTGGATCGAGTGGGTACGACGGTCATCGAAGCGGCGCGACTGTACGCGCCGCTCCGGCCGCCTGTCAAACGGCGCGGTGGCTCAGCGCGAGGCGGGAAGCGGGCGGAGCCGCGCGCGCGCGGAGCCGAGATCGATGATGCGGGCGGGCGACAGTCGCGGCCGCCGCTCGATCAGCTCGGCGCGCTGCTCGGCCAGGGCCGCTATCGCGTCCTCGGTGAACAGCGGCGTCTGCGGCTGGCGGAGCGCCATCCGGAAGCCGGCGACGGCGAAGCGCACGCGCCAGAGCTCGGCCTGACAGCGGGTCCGCAGACGGCGCCACATCGGCGGCGCCGGCGCGATGGTGACCGCCGCCGGCACGGCCGGCAGGAAGTAGACGTTGGCGTCGCGGACGACCTGACTCATGCGAGACCCCGCTCTTCCATCAGCTCCGTGACCTGCCGGTACGTACCGGCCAGGGTCTGATCGAACGACGCCTCCAGGCGGTACGCGGTGATGGCGGCGATGACGCGCTCGCGAGCCGACTCCGCCTCCGCCACCCTGGCCCGAGCGTCGGCCGCTCTCGCCAGTGACGCCCGCGCGTCGGCCAGCGAGCCGAGCACGCTTTCAGCGGTGCCGAGGCGCGTGGCCGCCGCTGCGGGCGACGCCAGCGCCTCGAGGGACACGGGACGGCGCCGCGTGGTCGCCGCATCCAGCGTGGGGGCCACGACCAGGCGGGGGCGCCAGAGGATCACGTCGTTCTTGGGGGTCTTGACCCTACGGGAATCCGCTGGCGCGCGGCCGGTCTTCGTCTTCCTCATGGCGTCTATCAATGGCAACTTCCCGGCCAGGTGAGAGGCGACGTAACGAGCTGCTTTATCGCAATGTGTAAGCCATACACGACGGCGCTGCAGGCGGGAGAACGGCGGCAGCTCCGGGGAGAAACTCCGTGGTCAGGCGGGCCGGACGAGATTGAAGTCCCGGATCTTTTTGTTGAGCGTCTTCACGTCCACCTCCAGCACACGGGCCGCCCGTGCCTTGTTCCAGCCGGTGGCCGCGAGCACGCGCTCGACGTGGCGACGCTCGACCTGGGCCAGGGGCACGAGGGCGGGTTCGCGCTCGTCGGGGGCGTCGGCCGGCTCCCGCGCCCGGCGCACCTCGGCGGGCAGATCGGGGGCGCGCACCTCGGAACCTTCGTGAAGGATCTGCAGTCGCTCGACCAGATTGCGGAGCTCCCGGATGTTGCCCGGCCAGTCGTAGGCCACGAGTCGCTCCAGCGCGTCGCGCGCGAACGCCAGCCGCTTGCCGCTGCGCGCCGGCGCCAGGAAGTGCTGCACGAGCTCGGGAATGTCCTCGCGCCGCTGACGCAGCGCAGGGACCTCGACGACGACGGTGCTCACCCGATAGAACAGGTCCCAGCGGAACCGCCCCTCGGTGGCCTCCCGCGTCAGCTCCTTGGCGGTGGCGGCGACGATGCGCACGTCGACGTGGAACGACCGCTCCTCGCCGACGCGTCGCACTTCCCCGGAATCGAGCGCGCGGAGCAGACGCACCTGCATGGCCGGCGACATCTCGCCGATCTCGTCGAGAAAAAGCGTCCCGCCGTTGGCGGCCTCGAGGAGCCCGACGCGCGAGGTCACCGCGCCGCTGAAGGCGCCCTTGCGATGCCCGAACAGCTCGGTCTCGAGCAGGGTGTCGGGGAGCGCGCCGCAGTTGATCGACACGAACGGCCGCGCTGCCCGGGAGGAGCGGAGATGGATGGTCCGCGCGACCAGCTCTTTGCCGGTGCCGCTCTCGCCGTGAATCAGGACGGGACTGTCGCTGGCCGCCACGCGCGCGATGACGGCCAGCACGTCCTTCACGGCGCCGCTGGTGCCGACGATCGTCGGCAGGCCGTCGCGGCGCGTGATCACTTCCTTGAGCGCGGAGTTCTCGCGACGCAGCGCCTTCTTCTCGGCGGCCTTGGCCACCACCTCGAGCAGCTCGGCGTTCTTCCACGGCTTGGTGATGAAGTCGTAGGCGCCCAGGCGCATCGCCTCCACCGCCGTCTCCACGTCGGCGTGCCCCGTGAGCACGATGGTCTCCACGTCGACGTCGGTGTCGCGCGCCCAGCGCAGGATGTCCAGGCCGGAGTGATCGGGCAGGTGGACGTCGACGAGTGCGACGTCGAACGCCGCGCGCGCGAGCCGCTGCATGGCCTCGCCGCCGGAGACGGCCTCGCTCACCGTCATCGGCGGCCGCGCGAGAACCGCCGTGAGCAAGGTGCGTACGTCGGGATCGTCGTCGACGATGAGCACGTGAATGGCGTCCGGCATGTGGAATCATGGTAGCACTTCCAGTACACTACCCACCTCAGGAGGACCGATCGGAATGTCGCAGCCCCCGGCTCTCCGCATCGAGGGAGCCCGGCAGAACAACCTCAAGAACGTTTCGCTCGAGATCCCGCACGATCGTCTCACCGTCGTGACCGGAGTCTCCGGCTCCGGCAAATCGTCGCTCGCATTCGACACGCTCTTCGCCGAGGGGCAGTGGCGCTACATCGAATCGCTGTCGACGTACGCGCGGATGTTCCTCGAGCGGATCGATCGTCCCGATGTCGATCGCATCGAGCAGATCCGTCCCGCCGTCGCCCTCGAGCAGAAGAATCCCGTCCGCACCGCGCGCTCCACCGTCGGCACCGCCACCGAGATCTACGACTATCTCCGTCTGCTCTTCGCGAAGATCGGGCGCGTGCACTGCCCCGCCTGCGGGGCGCCGGCC
>JBIOXS010000144.1:0-63830 GCA_044869815.1 Candidatus Rokuibacteriota bacterium
CGACGCCGGCGTCGACGAAGGCGGAGCGCAGCGCCTCGGGTGGGAGCAGCGTGCCGTCCGCGCGGTAGAGCGTCTCGTACGGGAGGTTGAGGCTGCCGGGGATGTGGCCGCCACGGAGACCGGCGCGGGGCTCGGGCTCGCGCCCCTCGAAGCGCCCGCGCGAGCGCGCGTCCACGACCTGTTCGGCGCGCGTGACGACGTTGCGTCGCATGGCGTCGAGGTCGCGCACGAGCTCGGGACGGAGTCTGGCGCGGAACGGCCGTCGCGCCGGCGACGGCTCGCCGCTCGCAATCGGCCGTCCTTCCGCCTTCCACGCGCGGAGGCCGCCGTCGAGCACGGCCACGCGGTCGTGACCGAACGCGCGGAACGTCCACCACACGCGGGCGGCGCTCACGACACCGTGCGCGTCGTAGACGATCACGCGGTCGTCGCTGCCGATCCCGAGAGTACCGACCGCCTCGGCGAACTCGTCGGCGCTGGGGAGCATGTGCGGCAGCGACGTCGCGCGATCCGCGATGCGGTCGATGTCGAAGAAGACGGCGCCGGGGATGTGCGCCGCCACGAACTCGGCGTGTGCGTCGCGCTCGAGGTGCGGCATGTGCCAGGTACCGTCGAGCACGCGGAGATCGGGCTCGCCGAGGCGCTTGGCGAGCCATTCCGTCGACACGACGGCGGGGAGCGGCGTCGTCATCGCAGCAGCGCGTGCGGGCTGAGCCCGTCGGGGAGGAGCGCTTCCTCCCATCGGAGATACGCTTCCATCGCCTCGCGCCCGCGCTCGTAGGGCTTGAGGACGGCGTCGTCGGGCTCGTCGAGCAGCCGCGTCGCCCCCGCCTCGAGCGGCCGGCCGGCCGCCGACCAGCCACGCGTGCCGCCCTCGAGCACCCGGGCCTCGTAGCCGAGCCGGCGAAGCGTGGCGCCGGCGAGCGTGGAGGCGATCCCGTCCGGGCACGTCACCACGAGCGGGCGCGCGCGATCGCTCGTGGCGGCGGCGATGCGCGCCTCGAGACGGCTCGGACAGATCCACGCGCCGCCGGGCACGTGGCCGCGCGCGTAGGCGTCGCTCGGGCCGACGTCGATCACGGTGGCGTCGCCGATCTCGTGCGGCGCGACGTGCGGGACGGCCGCGCGCGCGGCGTCCCAGCCGAACGGCGACGGCGCGGGATGTCCGGTCTCGACGGCGCCGTGCGCCTGCTGCCACGCCGGGAAGCCGCCGGCGAGCACGGCGACGTCCGGGAACCCCATCTTCTGAAACCAGGCGGCGGTCATGACCGCGCGCGCCCCGCCGTCACACACGAACACGAACGCCGCCGCGCGCACGGCGAAGTAATCGTCGGTCGCCTGGACCGCCTGGCCGCCCGGCGCCCACATCGCGCCCGCCACGTGGCCGGCGGCGTACTCGCCGGCGGTGCGGACGTCGACGAGGTAGACGTTGCGCTGGCGGCGCTCGGCCCGGAGCCGGGCGACCGCGTCCGGACCGACGAACCGCACAGCATCCTCGGCGGCCACGCGCGCCGCCGTCGTCTCCGCGAGCGCGCGGCTCTTCGCGCCGGGCGGTGGCGCCGAGCGCGCCGCGCCGCGCTCGAGCGTCAGTCCGGCCAGCTCCCAGCCCATGGTGCCGTTCTCGAGCGCCAGGATGGGGTTCGGCAGCCGCATGCGGCGCAGCGATTCGGCGCCGATGTACGAGCGCGTGCGCCCGCCGCAGTGCACGACGATGGTGGTCTCCGGGCGGTCGACCAGCTCGCCGATGCGCGGCACCAGCTCGGCGCCCGGAACGCTGATGGCGCCCGGGATGCAGCCGCGCGTGTACTCCTCGACCGTGCGGGCGTCGACGATGACCAGGTCGTCGCCCTGTTCGATGCGGCGCGCCAGCTCGTGCGGCGCGACCTGCGGCGTCTTCATGGCGTGCAGCGCGTGCTCGCCGAACACCTTGCTCGGCACGTTCACGCCCTGCACGAGCGGACGTCCCGCCTTGCGCCACGCGGCGACGCCGCCCTCGACGCGACGCACGTCCCTGTACCCCATGGCCGCGAGGGTGGCGGCGGCCAGCGGGGCCAGCGTGCCCTCGGCGTCGAGCACGGCGATCGGCGTGGCCGGCGCCGTGACGAGCGCCGGCGTGCGGGTCTCGAGCTGCCGGCGCGGCAAGGACGTGGTGCGAAAGACGTGACCGCGCTCGTAGGCTCCGCGCTCGCGGACGTCGAGCACGGCGTGCGGAGCGGCGCTCGCCATGAGCGCGGCGAGTGCGTCAGGCGTCAGCATGGCCGGTATGGTACACGCGTCTCAACCGGTGCCGATGGCATCGGCGACGAGGTCGCCCATGCGCCGCGTGCCGACCACGGTGCCGCCGGCCTCGCCGACGTCGGCCGTGCGCCAGCCGGCGGCCAGCACGCGCGCCACCGCGGCCTCGATCCGGCGCGCGGGCTCGGTGAGCCGCAGCCCGTACTCGAGCAGCAGGGCCGCCGAGAGGATGGCGCCGAGCGGGTTGGCGATGTCGTTGCCCGCGATGTCCGGGGCGGCGCCGTGCACCGGCTCGAACAGGCCGGGGCCGATCGGTGCGAGGCTGGCCGAGGGCAGCATGCCGAGCGAGCCGGACAGCACGCCGAGCTCGTCGGAGAGGATGTCGCCGAACGTGTTCTCCGAGACGACGACGTCGAAGCGCTGCGGCGTCCGGATGAGCTGGAGGGCGGCGTTGTCGACGATGAGGTGCTCCACGGTGACGTCCTTGAAATCGCGCCCGACGCGGTCCACCACCGATCGCCACAGCTTCGACGACCGCAGCACGTTGGCCTTGTCGATCGACGTGAGCCGCTTGCGACGGCCGCGCGCCAGCGCGAAGGCGGCGCGGACGACGTGCTCGACCTGCGGGGCCGTGTAGAGCATGGTGTCCCACGCCACCTCGACGCCGTCACGGACCTCGTGCCCGCCGGGGCCGAAGTAGAGACCCGAGGACAGCTCGCGCACGAACAGGATGTCGACGCCGCCCAGCAGCTCAGGCCGGAGTGGGGAGGCGGCGTGCAGCGGTTCCCACGCCCGCGCCGGCCGCAAGTTCACGGCCAGGCGCATCGTCTGTCGGAGGTCGAGCAGCCCGCCGCGCTTCTCGCGCGGCAGCGCGTCGAGGGCCGGGGTGCCGACGGAGCCGAAGAGAACCGCGTCGCTCCCGACGCACAGATCGGTGGTGGCCGGCGGCAGCGAATGGCCGAGCTTCTCGTAGGCGCCCCCGCCGATCGGCGCCTCGCTGAAGGTGAAGGACAGTCCCGTGCGCTTGCCGACGGCCTCCAGCGCACGCACCGCCTGCGGGGTGACCTCCCGGCCGATGCCGTCGCCGGGCAACACCGCGATCCGGTAGGAGCGGTTCATCCGGCGCAGAGTACCAGAGCTCCCGCGGACCGGTCGATGGTACGCTCGGCGTCGCGGGAGGTGCGCCCATGAGCATCGTGCGCGCGTTCGAAACGGCCTTCAACCGGCAGGATGTCGATGCGCTGCTCGCCTGCTTCACCGAGCGCGCGAGCTACCGCGACAACTTCTACGGCGAGCATGCGGGCAAGGACAGCCTGCGCTCGATGTTCCAGCGCATGTTCCGGGAAGGGCACGACTATCTCTGGAGCATGGATGGCGTCGTGGAGTCGCCCACGACCGCCACCGCCGAGTGGACGTTCTCCTACGTCGTGAGCGAGGCCGTCCCGCGCAGCGCGGGCCGGAAGATCCGCTTCAACGGCATGAGCCTCTTCGAGCTCGAGGCCGGGCGCATCGCGCGCTATCGCGAGTACTTCGACACCGGCGTCGCGCTGCTGCAGCTGGGCTTCGCGCCGGAGTCGATGGCCAAGGTCCTGCAGCGCCGGCTCTGATGCGGCTCGCGTTTCTCGACGTCCTGCGCGGGGTGGCGTTGATCGTGATGGTGCTCAACCATACCTCGCGCTGGTGGATCGATCGCCAGATGGGCTGGTCGCGGTACTGGCTCGTGTACGGCACCGTCACCGTGGCCGCGCCGATCTTCCTCTTCCTGGTCGGCTTCGTGCTGCCCGTGTCGTTGCACAAGGCTGCGGCCGACCCGGCGGCGCCCTCGCGACTCGGCAGCTACCTGCGCCGCGGAATCCAGATCATTGTCGCCGGGCTGCTGCTGAACGTGGTGGTCTTTCCCGAGGACTCCGTCTGGAGCGGCGGCGTGCTGCAGACCATCGGGCTGTCGATCATCGTCATGACGCTGCTGGCGCCGGTTCTCCGTCATCGCGCCGGCGGCGGGGCGCTGCTGGTGCTCGCCGTCGGCGCCTATCTGCTGTTTCTCGCCCTGCATCCGCGGCTCCAGGCCTGGCTGCCGGAGCATCCGCTGGTGGGGCTCGTGTTCTTCTTCGACTACGCGCCGTGGCCGTGGATGTGCGTGGTGCTCGTCGGTCTCGTCCTCGGCTGGTGGTGGCGCGAGGCCGCCGCCCGTGGCCCGGACGGGCCGTTCTTCCGGCGGCTGGCCGCCGTGGGCGGCGCCCTGATCCTGGCGGCGGTGGCGGCGGAGTGGCGCTGGCCCTCGCAGCCGCACATCGGGTTCGCGCGCGATCCCGGCCTCAACGGCCACTGGATTCCCGGACCGATCACGATCGTGTGGATCCTCGGCACCGTGTTCGTGCTGCTGTCGCTGTTCTACTGGCTGTGCGAGGTTCGCGGCTGGCGGCCGCGCTGGCTGGTCGTGCTCGGCCAGACGGCGTTGATGCTGTACTTCGTGCACCAGATCATCGCCTACTCGCTGGCGAGCAAGTGGCTGCACGTCAATTTCAGGTCCTGGGCCTTGTTCTGGCTGTCGAACGCCGCCCTCGTCGTCGCCTGCATCGGTCTCGGCTACGCCTGGAAGGCGCTCAGGCCGCGCGTGCCGACACTCCGCGCGCTGGCCGCCCGCGGCTAGGCCGCGGCCGCTCTGCGCGCCACCATCGCGCCCCGGAGCGCGCGCACGGCCGGCACGGCCACCGCCACGAGCGCGAGCGTCGTCAGCACGGCCGCGATCGGTCGCTGGAAGAGGATCAGGATGCCGGCGTCGGAGATGATCAGGGCCTGGCGCAGCGACCGCTCGGCGAGCGGCCCCAGCACCAGCGCCAGCGTCATCGCCGCCGGCGAGTAGTCGAGCTTCTTCATGGCGTATCCGAGCACGCCGAAGACGAGCATCTGTCCCACGTCCCACACCTTGTTGTTGAGCGAGTAGGCGCCGGTGATGCAGAACACGATGATGAGCGGCATGAGGATGCTGTACGGGATCCGGAGCGCCCGGACAAAGGCGGGGATGAAGCCGATGTTGAGGACCAGCAGCATCACGTTGGCGATGTAGAGCGAGGCGATGAGGCCCCAGACGAAGTCCGGGTTCTTCTCGAACAGCAGCGGCCCCGGCCTGATGCCCCACATCATGAGCCCGCCCAGCATCACCGCCGTCGTTGCGGAGCCCGGAATGCCGAGCGTCAGCATCGGCACCATGGCGCCGGCGGAGGCGGCGTTGTTGGCCGACTCCGGAGCCGCCACGCCCTCGATGGCGCCGCGCCCGAAGGCCTCCGGCCGCGCGGAGACCTTCTTCTCCACCGTGTAGGCGAGGAACGAGGCGATGGTGGGGCCGGCGCCGGGGAGGACACCGATCACGAAGCCGAGGACGGTGCCGCGCACGATGGCCCAGCGCGACTGGACCCAGTCCGCCGCCGTCGGCAGCACGTCGCGCAGGCCATAGCGCGCGGTCAGGATCTGCGAGCGGCCCGCATCCTCGGCGCCCGCGAGCACCTCGCCCATCCCGAAGAGGCCGATGGCGACGGGAAGGAAGTCGAAGCCGTCGAGCATCTCGGTGATGCCGCCGGTGTACCGCTGATCGCCGGAGATGATGTCGAAGCCGACCATGGACATCATCAGACCCAGCACCATCGAGATGTACCCCTTCACCGCGTTCTCGCCGGTGAGGCCGGTCACGGTGGTGAGGCCCAGCAGCATGAGCGCGAACGTCTCGGGCGGCCCGAAGGACAGCGCCCAGCGCGCGAGCAGCGGGGACATCCCCATCAGGAAGACCACGCCGACCGTGCCCGCGATGAACGAGCCGATGGCGGCGATGCCGAGGGCGGGGCCGGCGCGGCCCTGGAGCGCCATCTGATAGCCGTCGATGCACGTGACGACCGACGCCGATTCGCCCGGCGTGTTGATGAGCACGGAGGTGATGGTGCCGCCGTACATCGAGCCGGCGTAGAGGGCTGCGAGCATGATGATCCCGGAGGTCGGGTGCATCCCGAACGTCAGCGGCAAGAGCAGCGCCACGCCCGACACCGGGCCGATGCCCGGGAGGGCACCGATGAGGGTGCCGAGGATGACGCCGAGAAACGCCATCAACAGGTTGAACGGCGTGAAGGCGACGGAGAAGCCGAGCGCGAGATTGCCGAAGAGATCCATCGTTCAGAATCCCAGCACGCCGACGGGGAAGGGGACTCTCAGCCACAGCACGAAGAGCGCCCAGTTCGCGACGGCCGCGCCCACCGCCAGCGCCAGCGTGGCGCGCCACGAGTGCCCCTCGAGCATCCTGAGGAGGACGCCGAGGAAGACGGCGGTGCCGAGCGCCATGCCGAACAGCGGCAACAGCGCGATGAACGCCGCCGTCACCATGACGACGACGACGAGGCGCGCGGCGCCATGTCCCCTCGGCAGCCATGCCGCGCCCGGATCGGGTCGCCGCACGGCGCCCACCAGCAGCAGCGTCGACAGCACGGCGAGGGCGAGGCCAAGCCAGAACGGAAAGAAGCCGGAGCCGGGACCGGTGGCGCTCCAGTAGGTGTAGCGGCCGGCCGCCGTCGCCGTGTAGGCGACGGCGAGCACGAGCAGGAGCGCGGCGCCGATCCGGTCGGCCGTGCGCACGCTACTTCTTCAGCGCGCCCAGATCGGCCAGCGCCTTCTCGTACTTCGAGGTCAGGCCGTCGAGATAGCTGTTGGCCTCCTCGCCCGTCCATTGCACGGGCGTCAACAGATTCCGCTTGATGTAGCCCTCCTGCCACTTCTTCGTGTCGGTCACCTTCTTGAGGACGTCGACCCACCACTTCACGGCCTCGGCCGGCATGCCGCCGGTGCCGACCACGCCGCGCATCTGCTCCCAGTAGAACTCCATGCCCTTCTCGGCGAACGTCGGCAGGTCCGGCGCGTCGGCCAGCCGCTTCTTGGCGGCGACGGCGAGGTTCTTCGCCTTCTTGGCCTCGATCTGGGCCACGATTTCGTTGGGGTTCATCACGCCGGCGTCGACGTGGCCGCCCATCAGCGCGGTCGTGCACTCGCCGCCCGAGTTGAACGGCACGTACTTGAGCTTGATCCCGGCCGCCTTCTCGAACAGGTACGTGAAGATGTGATCCTCGGAATTCGTGCCGGTGCCTGCGACGGTGAGCTGGCCGGCGCGCTCCTTGGCGGCCTTCACGAACTCCTCGATCGACTGATACTTCGAGTCGCTCCGCACCGACAGCATCAGCTCATCGATGGCCACGATCATCAGGACGGTCATGTCGCGATGGTTGCCGGGAATCCTGCCTTCGAGCTTGGCGGACACGATGGTGGGGGCGGCGCCGGCCACGACGTGGGGGTCGCCCTTCTTGCCGAGCAGGTAGGTGTAGCCGATGGCGCCGCTGCCGCCCGCCCGGTTGTTGACGTTGAGCGCCACCGGCGACCATCGGTTCTCGTCGATGATTCCGACGATCGTGCGCATCAGATTGTCGGTGCCGCCGCCGGGCGCGAACGGGACCACGACCTCGATCGTCCGTGAGGGGTACTTCGCCTGGGCGGCGGTGAGGCGGGGGTGAGCGGCGGCGGCCAGCAGGCCGGCGCCGGCGGTGGCGATGAAGCGGCGTCTGTCCATGACGTCCTCCTGGGTCAGATGATGCCGTTGGCGCGGAGCGCCTCGCGGTCGCGCTCGCTGTAGCCGAGCTCGGCCAGAATGCTGTCGGTGTGCTCGCCGAGGAGCGGTGCCGGTCGGTCGACGGCGCCGGGCGTGTCCGACAGCTTCACCGGCACGCCGAGGTTCTTGATCGGACCGGCGCCGGGATGCACGAGGTCGATGACCATGTCGCGGGCGAGCGTGTGCGGATCGGCGAGCGATTCGGGGTACGTGTTGATCGGACCCGAGGGCACGCCCTCGCTCTCCAGGCGTGAGAGCCAATGGGCGCGCGACTCCTTCACCGTGGTCGTCTCGATCTCGGCCGCCAGGGCGCGGCGATGCTCGAGGCGCCGGTCGCGCGTGGCGAAGCGCGCGTCCGTCGGCAGCTCGGGCCGTCCGATGGCGCGGCAGAATCCGTCGAAGAGCTCGTCGTTGTTCGCGCCGACGGTGAACCAGCCGTCGCTCGCCCGCAACGCCTGATACGGGGCGGCGAGCCGGTGAGCGGAGCCGAGCGCCTTCGGCGTCCGACCCGTCGCCCAGTACTCGGTCGACTCCCACACGGTGAGCGCCATCGCCGCCTCGAGGAGCGAGGTATCGACGAACTGGCCTTCGCCGGTGCGCTCGCGGTGCTCGAGCGCGCAGAGGATTCCGTAGGCGCCGAAGAGGCCGGCGGCGAGGTCGCTCAGCGGCACGCCGGCCTTGGCCGGGCGCCCATCCTCCTCACCGGTGACGCTGATGATGCCGCTCATGCCCTGCGCGATCAGGTCATAACCGCCGCGCGAGGCGTACGGCCCCGTCGAGCCGAAGCCGGAGATCGAGCAGTAGATCAGCCGGGGATTGAGCGCGCTCAGATCCTCGTAGCCGACGCCGAGCCGCTTCGCCGCCCCCGGCCGGTAGTTCTGCACGAAGACGTCGGCGGTGCGCGCCAGGCGGTGGACGATCTCGACGCCGTCGGGCCTTTTCAGATCGACGGTGAGGCTCCGCTTGTTCCGGTTGATCGCGTTGAAGGAGCCGCTGTGACCGTTCTGCTGCACGGAGCCGCGGCGCGTCTCCTCGCCGCCGGGCGGCTCCACCTTGATCACGTCGGCGCCCATGTCGGCGAGGTTCATCGTGCAGTAGGGCGCGGCCATCGCCTGAGTGAGATCGATGACGCGCAGACCGTCGAGGGCCTTCATGTCAGGTCCCCGTGAACACGGGCGGGCGCTTGGCGAAGAACGCCTCCAGCGCCTCCTTGTGATCGCGCGTACGCTGCAGCCGCGCCCACTCGCCGCGCTCGTAGGTGACCGCCTCGACGATCGGCAGCCGCGCGCAGTGGCCCAGCCCGACCTTGTTGGCGCGCACAGACAGCGGTGCCCGGGAGGCCACGACCTCGGCCCACCGGCGCGCCTCGGCGCCGAGCGCCTCCGGCTCCGCCACCGCGGAGACGAGCCCGAGCGCGAGCGCGTCCTCGGCGGTGACGGCGCGCCCGGTGAGGAGGAGATCGAGGGCGACGCCTTCGCCGGCCACGCGCGCAAGGCGCGCCGTCGAGACGGTGAGGCCGATGGTGACGCCGACGCCGGCGAGCGTGGCCGTGCGCGCAGCGAGGCGGATGTCGCACGCGAGCGCGAGCTCGAAGCCCCCGCCGTAGGCGTACCCGTTGACGGCCGCGATGGTCGCGCCGGGGAACTCGGCCAGGGCCGCGAAGACGGCCTCGTCGGCGTCGAGGAAGGTCTGCACGTCGGCCGGGGTGAGGTTGGCCTCGTCGCGAAGGTCGGCGCCGGCACAGAACGCGCGGCCGGCGCCGGTCACGACGACGGCCCGCACCTCGCGCGCCCGGAAGTCCGCGAGCGCCTCGCCGATCGCCTTGCGCATCGGATCCGTCAACAGGTTGAGCGGCGGCGCGTCGAGCGTCAGGGTGGCGATGTGGCCGTCGACGGCGACGTGGACGCTCATCTGTCTTGCTGGGGGCCCCGAAATGGCCCCCAGACTCCATAGTCCCGCTGCCAGAGCTCGACGTACTCGCGCGCGTTGCGCTTGATGTCGGCGATCTCGTCGGCGCCCATCTCGCGCACGGGCTTGGCGGGCACGCCCATGACGAGCCAGCCGGCCTTCACCACCTTGCCCGGCGGCACCAGCGCGCCCGCTCCGACCTGAGCGCCGTCCTCGACGATGGCGCCGGTGAGCACCACGGCGCCGATGCCGATGCGGACGTCGTTGCCGATCGTGCACGCGTGGACGACACAGCGATGGCCGATGGTGACGTTGTCGCCGACGATGCACGGGAAGTCGGGCGTCACGTGCAGGACGGAGTTGTCCTGCACGTTGGTGTTGCGTCCGACCTTCACGTAGTTGTCCTGGTCGCCGCGCACGACGGTGAACGGCCAGATCGACGCGCCCTCGTCGATGACCACGTCGCCGATCACGTGCGCGGCGATGTCGACGTAGGCGCCGGGATGGACGCGCGGCGTGCGGCCGGGCACGGAGCGGATCACCCGGCGGGCTCCGGCTCGAGCGCGAGATTGACCGCGCGCTTGGCGGCGGTGACCGTCTCCGGCGGCCGGCCGGCCATCCCGCGCGCCCACGCCGTCGCCTCGTCCATGAGCCGCGCCGGCGCCACCACCGACGAGAGCAGGCCGAAGCGATACGCCTCGGCCGCCTCGACCGTGCGGCCGGTGAGGAGCATGTCGCGCGCACGGCCCTCGGGGAAGAGCCGCGAGAGCTGGACGTTGGACGCCATGAGCCCGACCTTCACGCCGACGGCGCCGAGCCTGGCATTCGTCGAGCCGACCCGGACGTCGCACCAGAGCGCGAGCACGAGGCCGCCGCCCATCGCCCAGCCGTTGATGGCGCCGATGACCGGGAGCTCGTAGTCGCGAATGATCCGGAAGGTCTGCTCGCCGCGCGCGAGGAACGTGCCGACTGTCTCGTCGGTGAGGTGCTTCTCCTCACCGAGGTCGGCGCCGGCGCAGAAGGCGCGGTCGCCGGCGCCGGTCAGGACGACGGCGCCGGCGCCGTCGCGGCGAAAGTCGTCGAGCGCGTCCCGGATGCCGCGACGGTTCTCGTCGGACAGCACGTTCATCGGCGGGTTGTCGATGACGATGTAGCCGACGCGTGCGTCGGTCCACCAGCGCGTCTGCGTGTTGGCGCCCATCACTCGCCCGTGAAGACGGCCCGGCGCCGCTCGAAGAACGCCTCGACGGCCGCCTTGTGATCGCGCGTGGCGATGAGCCGACGAAAGAGCGCGTGCTCGAGCGCGAGGGCGGCCCCGGGCGTCAGGTCCCGCGTCGCGCGCACGGCCTCCCGGATCGCGCACAACGCCAGCGGTGGCAGCGCGGCCACCCGCTCCGCCAGCGCGGTCACCATGGCGGCGAGCTCCGACGCCGGCACGACGCGGGTCACGATACCGAGGCGGAGCGCCGTGGCGGCGTCGAAGGTTCGCATGCCGAGGACGATCTCCTTGGCGCGCGCCTCGCCCAGCAGTCGGGTGAGCCGGCGCCCGCAGGCCGCCACGTCGCTCACGCCGTCGGCGGAAAAGCTGGCCGTGTCGGCGGCCACGCGCAGGTCCGCTTCGAGCGCGCGCTCGAAGTCGACGCCCGTGCAGGAGGCGTCGATGGCGACGATGACGACGCCGGCCGACTCGAGGCGGCGCATCGCTAGATGACCTGCCGCTGGCGCAGTGTCGTGATGTCACCGTCCGCGTAGCCGAGCTCCCGCAGGATCGCCTCGGCGTCCGCGCCGAGCGCCGGCGCTGCCGTGCGCAGCCGCGGCGGCGTGGCCGACATCTTCACGGGGTTGCCGAGGGCCTTCACGCGTCCGATCGCCGGATGTGGCAGCTCCTGCACCATGCCGCGCGCGAGCGCATGCGGATCGGCGAGCGCTTCCGGCACCGTGTAGATCGGCCCGGCGGGGATCCCCGCCGCCTCGCACTTCGCCAGCCAGTTCGCGCGCGTCTCCGTCGACGTGACCGCCTCCAGCAGGCGCTCCAGCTCGGCGCGATGGCGCACGCGGTTGGGCACCGAGTCGAAGCGCGGATCCGTGGTGAGGTGCGCGAGACCCAGGAGCGTGGCGAAGCGCGGCCAGAGGTTCTCGTTGGCGGCGCCGACCGTGAAGTGCCCGTCGCTCGCCCGCAGCGCCTGGTACGGCGCGTTCAGCCGATGCGCGGTGCCGAGGCCGCGCGGGATCTCGCCCGTGTACCAGTACTGCGTCGCTTCCCACTGGCTCAGCGCGATGCCCGCCTCGAAGAGCGACGTGTCCACGCGCTGCCCGCGGCCGGTGCGATGCCGGGCGTGGAGCGCGCAGAGGATGCCGACGACGGCGAAGAGGCCGGCGCCGAGGTCGGTGATCGGCACGCCGACCTTCACGGGTGCGCCGCCGTCGCTCCCGGTGGCGCTCATGATCCCGCTCATCGCCTGCGCCACGAGGTCGAAGCCGCCGCGGCGCGCATAGGGGCCGCTCTGGCCGAACCCGGAGATCGAGCAGTAGATCAGCCGCGGGTTGATGGCGGCCAGCGTGTCGTAGTCGACGCCGAGGCGCCTGGCGACGCCGGGTCGATAGTTCTCGACGAGAATGTCGGTCGTCGACACGAGGCGCCCGAGCAGCTCCACACCCGCCGGCTGCTCGAGGTCGATCGTGAGCCCGCGCTTGTTGCGGTTGATGGCGAGGAACGACGCCGAGACGCCGGGCACCAGCTCGCGCTCGCGCCGCGTGTCCTCGCCGCCGGGCGGCTCGATCTTGATGACCTCGGCGCCCATGTCGGCGAGGAGCATCGAGCAGAACGGCCCGGCCATGACTTGCGTCTGGTCGAGCACACGGATGCCGTCGAGGGCCGTCATCGCGCGGGAGAGTTTACCTTACGCGGGCTAGACGACAGAATCCGCGCGCAGCCGTGCGATCTCGGCGTCACCGTAGCCGGCTTCGCGGAGGATCTCATCGGTGTGCTCGCCGGGCGCGGGCGGCATCCGACGGACGCCGGCACGTCCGGTCGAGAATTCCACTGGCAAACGTAGCAGTCGCACGGTTCCAGCCACCGGGTGCTCGATCTGCTCGAACACCTCGGCGGCGGCGAGGATGGGGTCGGCCAGCGCCTCGTCGAGCGTGCGGACCGCCGCCACCCAGATGCCGAGCGGCGCCAGCCGCTCCACCCACTCGGCCGTGGTGCGCGTGCGCATCACCGGCTCCACGAGCCCGGCGATGGCCTCACGCCGCTCGAAGTTCCAGCCGTCCGCGTGCTCCTTGAGGGCCGGCAGCGGCAGCGCATCCGCGAGCTGCGCCAGCGGGGACATCGACAGCGCGACGTGGCCATCCTTCGTCGCGTACACGCCGTAGGGCGGCGGATGGAACGTGCTCGCCAGCGGCGTGTCGGTCCTGGTGAGCCGTGCGCCGTTCATCGCGTACGTGGCCGCTTCGATCTGGAGGTCCATGGCGGCGCGGAGCATGCTCACCTCGACGTGGAGCCCGGCGCCCGTGCGCTGACGCTCGAGGAGGGCGGCCAGGACGCCGAGAGCGAGGAGGGTGGCGCCATGCTGGTCGATGACCGCCGTGCCGACCGCGGTGGGCGGCTGACCGGCACGCCCCGAGATCGATGCCAGGCCCGAGAACGCCTGCATCAGCAGATCCTGGCCAGGGCGGTCGCGGTACGGGCTCTTGTCGCCGTAGCCGGAGGCGGACACGTAGATCAAGCGCTGATTCACGGCCCTCGTGGCCTCCCAGCCGAGACCGAGCCGCTCCATGACGCCGGGCCGGAAGTTCTGGACGAGAACGTCGGCGCCCTGGACGAGGCGCCGCGCGATCGCCTGGCCGTCGGGTTTCTTGAGGTCGACGGTGAGGCTGCGCTGGTTGCGGTGGGCTAGCATGAAGAACACGCTGACGCCGTTCTTGAAGACGTCGGCGCCCGACCAGTTGCGCTCCCACAGCGCGCCGCCGCGCGGCTCGAGCTTGATCACGTCGGCGCCGAGGTCGGCGAGGAACTGCACGCCCGAGGGTCCGAGGAGGAACTGCGTGAACGAGACGACGCGGATTCCGGACAGGATGGCCAGCGGCGGCCGCGCGTCCACGTTACTCGACGAGCTTGAGGATGTGGGTGGCGGCGGCCACGACGCTGCCGCGGTCCGTCGTCACGGTGACGCGGGAGAACGCCTTGCGCGCGGTCTCGTCACGCTCGACGACCTCGTAGGTCACGGTGACCGTGTCGCCGAAGAAGAGCGGCGCCGGGAAGCGGACGCGGTCATAGCCGTACGAGACCCAGGTGCCCTCGAGACCTTCGAGGATCTTCGTGGACGCCTGCGACATGTAGCCGACCGCGAGCGCGCCGTGCGCGATGCGCCGTCCGTACGGCGTCTTGCGCATGTACGCCTCGTCGACGTGATTCGGCGAGAAGTCGCCGGTGATGCCGGCGAAGAGGTAGACGTCCGTCTCGGAGACCGTCTTGCTGACGGTGACCTTCCGGCCGATTGCGAGCGCGGCGAAGTGGGCGCCGGGGTCCGACATGGCGGCATGGTAATCCGGCGGCATGGGCCTTGCTCGACTTTCGAGACGTGAGCTACTTCACCTTCAGCTGGCCGATGATGCTGATCTGCGTCGGCGCGGTGCTGGTGATCGGCGTGCTCGTAGCGTGGGGCGTCATCCTGCTCGAGCGTCGGAATCGCGCCGAGCTGACCGGCGAACGCATCCAGCAGGCCGTCGGGGACGCCCTCGCCCGTGAGGCTTCGCTGAGCGAGGCGTCCATTTTGCCCGTCGCCGGCTTCCCGGCCGGCGCGCGTCCGACGCTCGAGCTGACCGGCTACGTGCCCTCCGCCCACGCGAAGGCGCAGGCCGTGCGCGTGGCCGAGCGCGAGCTCGGTCGCCTGCGGCCCGGCATGCAGGTGATCGACCGGCTCGACGTCCTGCCCTCCCTCGCCGAGCGTCGGCCCGCCTGACCCGTTCCACGCGGCCGGCGGAAGTGATATGGTCGCCGCACTCATCCTCCGGAGGGCTGCCATGGCCGACTCGATTCGGATCGCCCAGTACTTCTATGTCGAGACCCCCAACCAGCCGGGCGTCGGCGCGGCGATGCTCGGCACGCTGCGTGACGCCGGCGTGAACCTCCTGGCCTTCTCGGGATTCCCGAGCGGCCGGAAGGCGCAGATCGACTTCGTGCCCGAGAACGCCGAGACGTTCCGCGCCGCCGCCAGGGCCGCCAAGTGGAAGCTCGTCGGCCCCAAGAAGGTGTTCCTGGTCAGCGGTGCGGACCGGCCGGGCGCCGTGGCCGAGATCATGACGCGCCTGGCGCAGGTCAAGATCAACGTCACCGCCGTCGACGCGGTGTGCGCGACCGGCGGCACCTACGGCGCCATCCTGTGGGTCGAGCAGAAAGACGTCGCCAAGGCCGCCAAGGCGCTCGGAGCCGCCTGATGCCGCGCCTGGCGCTTCATACCTGGACGCTCGATAGCACCCCGCTGCCGGAGGCGCTGGCGGCGGCGCGCGCGGCGGGGTGGGACGGCGTCGAGCTGCGGCGCCTCGACTACGCGCGTGCCGCCGAGGCGGGTCGCGACGCCGCCTGGGTGGCGCAGGTCGTGCGCGACACCGGCCTGACGGTCGCGTGCGTCGGCGTGGAGCCGGGCTGGATGTGGGCGGACGGCGCCGAGCGGGCGCGACTGCTCGGCGTCTTCGACGAGCAGTGCGCCCGCGCGGCGGCGCTCGGCTGCGAGACCGTCATGAGCCCGGTCGACAAGACGCGCGGCGATGCCGCACGGGCGGCGCAGAGCGTGCGCGAGGTCGGCGACATCGCCGCGCGTCACGGCGTGCGCCTGGCGATCGAGTTCAACTCGCAGGCCGAGCAGATCAACTCGCTCGCGCCGATGCGCGAGATCCTGGGCAAGGCCGGCCATCCTCGCTGCGGGCTGCTGCTCGACAGCTATCACATCCAGCGCAGCGGCGTGGGCCTGCGCGCCCTCGAGGACGTCTCCCTCGCCGAGCTCGTCTACGTGCAGTACAGCGACGTGCCGCGCACGGGCACGACGGCGGGCCACGTGCTGGACCGACTGCCGCCCGGGCGCGGCAGCGTGCCGTTCAAGGAGTTCTTCGCGCTGATGGCGGCCAAGGGCTACCCGGGCTTTCTCAGCTACGAGGCGCCGAATCCCGAGGCGTGGAAACGCCCGCCCGTCGACGTCGCCCGGGAGGCGCTCGAAGCAACTCGCTCCGTCCTGTAGGAACGAGGAGCGCCACGGGTTCCCCGGGGCGCTGCCGAGCGGTGGGGGTGTGGGGGCCATTTCGGGGCCCCACCACGATCAAGCCACCGCGTCGAGGGCGGCCGCCGTCTCGCCGAGGGCGGCAGCGACCGCGGGGTGGATCACGCGGCCGCGCCAGACGTTCACGCCGCGGGCGAGCGCCGGATCGGCGCGCACCGCGTCGCGCGGCCCGCGCGCGGCCAGCGCGAGCACGTAGGGCAGCGTCGCGTTCGCGAGCGCGAACGTCGACGTCCGCGGCACCAGCGCCGGCATGTTCGCCACGCCGTAGTGGACGACGCCCGACACCACATAGGTCGGATCGAGCAGCGTGGTGGGCCGGATCGTCTCCACCGAACCGCCCTGGTCGACGGCCACGTCCACGATGACCGCGCCTTCTTTCATGGTCGCCACCATCGCCGCCGTCACGAGCACCGGCGCCCGCGCGCCGGTGATGAGCACGGCGCCGATCAAGAGGTCCGCGCGCCGGACGACGGCCTGGAGGTTGAAGGCGTTCGACATGATCGTGACCACGCGGCCGTGATAAAGGTCGTCGACGGCGCGCAGTCGGTCCGGGTTCACGTCGAGGATCGACACGTCGGCGCCGAGGCCGACGGCCATGCGCACGGCATTGAGCCCGACCGTCCCCGCGCCGATCACGACGACGTTGCCGGGTGGAACGCCGGGCACGCCGCCGAGCAGGATGCCGCGCCCGCCGTGCGCGCGCCCGAGATAGAAGGCGCCTTCCTGGACGGCCAGGCGACCGGCCACCTCGCTCATCGGCGTGAGCAGCGGCAGGCTGCCGTCGGGTCGCTGGACCGTCTCGTACGCGACGGCGATGACGTCGCTGTCGCGGAGGACGCGCGTCAGCTCGGGCGCCGGCGCCAGGTGCAGATACGTGAAGAGCAGCTGTCCGGCCCGCATCCGCGGGTACTCCGCGGGCATCGGCTCCTTGACCTTGAGGATCATCTCCGCCCGGCGCCAGACGTCGTCGACCCCGGCGACGTCGGCGCCGACAGCCGTGTACTCCTGGTCGCGGATGCCGCTGCCCGCGCCGGCCTCCGTCTCGAGGACGACTCGATGGCCGGCGGCGACGAGGGCGTGGGCGCCGGCCGGCGTGAGGGCGACGCGCTGCTCGCCGGGCTTGATCTCCCGCGGAACGCCGACGATCATCCGCGCAGCAGTGTCTCCGCCGCCTCCATCCACGTCTCGGAGAGCGTCGGGTGTGTGTGGATCGTCACTGCCAGGTCCTCGGCGAGCAGCGCGCTCTCCACCGCCAGCGCCGCCTCCGCGATGAGCTCGCCGGCGCCCGGCCCCGCGCTGCCGGCGCCGAGGACGCGTCCGGACTCGGGATCGACGACCAGCTTGGTCACGCCGTCGGCGCGGCCGAGAGTCGTCGCGCGCCCGGAGGCAGCCCACTGGAACTTCGCGACGCGCACGGTCACGCCCTGCGCGGCCGCCTGCGTCTCCGTCAGACCGCACCAGGCGATCTCGGGATCGGTGAAGACCACCGCCGGGACCACCACGTTGTCGAATGTCGCCGGCCGCCCGGCGATCGCCTCGGCCGCCACCTTGGCCTGGCGCATCGCGCGGTGGGCGAGCATCGGCTCGCCGGTGACGTCACCGACCGCGAAGACGCGCGGATCGTCAGTGGCGCCGCGCGCGTCGACCTCCACGAACCCGCGATCGGAGAGACGCACGCGCGTCGCGTCGAGCCCCAGGCCGTCGCTCTGCGGCCGCCGCCCGACGGCGAGGAGGACGCGGTCGAAGACGGCGGAGTCACCGCCGAGGCGCGCCTCGATGCCGGCGGCGGTCTCGCGCAGGCTCTCCACGCGCGTGCCGAGCTTCACCGCCTGGAATTGCTTGTCCACCCGCCGTGCCAGCCACTGCACGAGGTCGCGATCGGCACCGGGAAGCAGGCCATCGGTCATCTCCACCAGCGTGACGGCGCTGCCGAGCGCCGCGTAGACCTGACCGAGCTCGAGCCCGATGTAGCCACCGCCCACGACGAGCAGGCGCTCCGGAATCTCGGCCACCTCGAGGGCTGCCGTGGAGTCCATGACCCGCTCCGAGAGGAGATCGACGCCGGGAAGCGGAGCGGGCCGCGAGCCGGTGGCCACGATGGCGTGGCGAAAGCGGATCTTCTGCGGCTCATCGCCCTGCACGAGGAGCGTGCGCGAGTCCTCGAACACCGCGCGGCCGCCGATGACCTCCACGTGCTTGCCCTTGGCCACCGCGCTGAGCCCGCGCGCGAGCTTGCCGATCACGCGCTCGCTCTTCCACTTCCGCAGCGGATCGAGCGAGACGTGCGGCGCGCCGAAGTCGACGCCGAACTCCTTGGCGCGCTCGACCTCGCCGAGCACGGCCGCCACGTGCAGCAGCGCCTTCGAGGGAATGCAGCCCTCGAAGAGGCAGGCGCCGCCGAGCCGCTTGCCGGCGTCGACGACAACCGTCTCGAGCCCGAGCTCCGCGCACCGGAACGCCGCCGTGTAGCCGCCCGGGCCGCCGCCGACGACGGCGACGTCGACCTCGGTGAGCAGGTCGCCCATCACCATGGCATCACCGGCGCGCCGTCGCGAGCCGCGTGGTGCCCGGCACCACCGGCGCGAGCCGAACGTCCTCGAAGCCGGCGCGCTGGACGGCCGCCGATATCCAGCCGGGAGTCAGCGCCGCCACGTCGGCATCGATCGTGATCGCGTTCAGCAGCCAGAGCGCGGCCAGCGGCGGGCCCGTCTCGTCGTCGTCCACCATGAAGTCGTGGACGAGCAGACGTCCGCCGGGCCGGAGCGCCTTGTAGGCCTTGCCGAGCAGGTCGCGGGCCGACGACTCGGCCACCGCGGACAGCAGATACGACATCAACAGCAGGTCGTTGCCGTCGGGCCAGCCGATCTCGCGGGCGTCGCCCGGCAGGAACGTGATGCGGTCCTCCAGCCCGCGGTCGCGCACGAGGACGCGCCCCACGTCGGCCACGGTGGCGAACTCGATGATCGTCGCGCGGAGCTCGGGTGCGCGCTGGCAGAGGACGATGCTGAAGGCGCCGCTGCCGCCGGCGACGTCGAGCAGCCGCCGGGCGCCGGCGAGATCCACGAGGTTGGCCACCACGTGCGCGGGCCCGAGCGAGCCCGAATGCTGCGCGCGCGTGAACGCGCTCGCCTCCTCCGGATCGCGGAGCGATGCGTAGAAGTCGACGCGCTCGCCCCGCAGGGCGGCGTCGAGATGGAGCAGCGTCGGATAGATCTGCCGTGAGACCTGGAACCGGAAGTAATCGCCGAAGTACGCGGGCGCCGTGCGCACGAGATAGGTCTCGCTGGCCGGCGCGTTCGCGTAGCGGTCACCGTCCCGGCTGAGCAGCCCGAGCGCCACGCAGGCCGTGAGCAGCGCCCGCAGCCGGCCGGGCGCCAGCCCCGTCTCGTGGGCCAGCGTCTCGAGAGATTTGGGGCCACCGGCGAGATGGCCGAAGACGTCCGCGTCGAGCGCGGCGAAGAGCGCGCGGGAGGCCATGAAGCCGTAGCCGATGCGGGAGATCTCGCGGACGTCGGTGATGGCGGGCACGGCGGCGTTCGGGCTCAGAGCCCCAGCAGCAGCTGGTCGGGATGTTCGAGGCGGCCGACGATGGCGGACGCGAAGCGGGCGCCGTCGGCGCCGTCGGCCACGCGGTGGTCGAAGGTCAGCGACAGCGGCAGGAGCAGGCGCGGCACGATCTGGCCGTCGCGCACGACCGGTTCCTGCCGCGCGCGCGCCACGCCGAGGATCGCCACCTCGGGATAGTTGATGATCGGAATGGCGCCCGTGCCGCCCAGAGCGCCGATGTTGGTGACGGTGAACGTGCCGCCGCGCAGCTCGTCGAGCGTGGCCTTGCCGTCCCGCACGCGCGCCGCGAGGGCGGCCAGCTCCCGCGCCAGCTCGACGACGGGCTTGGCGTCGACGTCGCGGATGACCGGCACGATCAGACCGCGCTCGGACGCCACCGCCACGCCGAGGTGCACGTAGCGCTTGAGGATCAGCTCGCCGGCGGGGGCATCGAGGCTCGCGTTGAACGGCGCATGCTCGCGAAGCGCCAGCGCGGCCGCCTTCAGCAGGAAGCTCGTGAGCGTGAGCGTCACGCCCCGCGCGCGCGCCGGCTCCAGATTGCGCGTGATCACCGCGTCGAGGTCCGTGATGTCGGCGCGGTCGAAGTGGGTCACGTGCGGGATCACCGTCGCGCTCAGCGTCATCCGCTCCGCGATCGTGCGTCGCAGGTGCGAGAGCGGCTGCCGCTCCACCTCGCCCCACTGCTCGAATCGTGGCAAGGGCGGCTCGGTCGTCGGCGTGGCGAGCGGCTTGGCGGTCGGCGGCCTCGCCGGGACCGGCGCCGCCGCCGGTGCCGGCGACGGGCCGGCGGCAGCGGCACGGACGTCCTCGTCGGTCACGCGGCCGCCGGGGCCGCTCGCGCGCACCGCGTGCAGATCGACGCCGAGCTCGCGCGCGCGGCGCCGGGTGGCCGGCGTGGCGGGCACCGGCCCCGTGCGCGTCGCCGCGGCCGGCGTCGCCACGGGCTCGCCGCGCGCCGGCGCGGCCTCGGGCGCCGTCTGCCGAGCGCGACCGTTGCCGACGCTGGTCCGCGTCTCCGGCGCCAGCCGTCGGGTGGGATCGAGGGTATCCGCGGCCTGCTTGCCCGAGCCCCCGGCGGCGTCCGCGAAGGTGACGAGGACCTCACCGACGCGGACGGTCTGATTCGGGGAGACGTGGATCTTCTCCACGCGGCCGCTCATCGGTGACGGGATCTCCACAGTCGCCTTGTCGGTCTCCACCTCGAGGAGCGGCGCGTCTTCCTGGACGACCTCGCCCTCGCGCACGAGCACCTTGACGATCTCGGCCTCGGTGAGGCCCTCGCCCAGGTCGGGGAGCACGAACGGGCGCGGCATCAGAACGCGAGCGTCTCGCGGGCGGCCACGACGACCCGCGCGGCGTCGGGGACGTTGCCCTTCTCGCGCGCGAAGCCGGGGAAGGGGACGTCGTGCGCGGCCACGCGCGCGATGGGCGCCTCCAGCGACAGGAAGGCGCCGTCCATGATCGAGGCCGCGATCTCGGCGCCGGGTCCGAATGCCCGCGGCGCCTCGTGCACGATCACCGCGCGACCGGTCTTGCCCACCGACCGCACGATGGTCTCGCGGTCGAGCGGCGCGATCGTCAGCAGGTCCACGATCTCGACCGACACGCCGTCCTCGGCCTCGAGGATCTCGGCCGCCTCGCGGGCGACGCGCAGCATGGCGCCCCAGGCGATCAGCGTGAGGTCCCGTCCCTCGCGCGTCACGCTCGCGCGGCCGATCGGGAGCGTCTCGGCCTCGTCGGGCATGTCCTCCTTGGCGGCGTGGTAGAGCGCCTTGTGCTCGAAGAACACGACCGGGTCGGGATCGCGGATGGCCGCCGCCAGCAGCGCGCGCGCGTTGCGCGGCCCCGACGGCACCACCATCTTCAGTCCCGGGACGTGCGCGTAGAACTGCTCCTCGGACTCGCTGTGGTGCTCGAGCGCGCGCACGCCACCGCCGTAGGGCATCCGGATCACCAGCGGCACGTGGAAGCGGCCCTGCGACCGGTTGCGATAGCGCGCGGCGTGGTTCTCGATCTGGTGGAAGCACTGGAAGGCGAAGCCGGAGAACTGGATCTCGCACACCGGCTTGAGGCCGTAGAGGGCCATGCCGATCGAGGTGCCGATGATGGCGGCCTCGGCCAGCGGGCTGTCGATCACGCGCTTGCTGCCGAAGATGCGGTGCAGGTCCTCGGTCACGCGAAAGACGCCGCCGTCGACCCCGACGTCCTCGCCGATGACGAGCACGTCGTCGTCCCGCTCCATCTCCTGGTGGAGCGCCAGGTTCAACGCCTTGACCATGTTGAGCTTGGCCATCAGCGCTGGCCGCTCCGCTGCCCGCGCATCGGCGGCGACGGCTCGTGGGCGGCGCCCGGCCCCGGCTCGCCCTTGCGGAGCCGCTCGGCCAGCGCTTCCCGCTGCGTCTTCAGATCGGGCGGGAGCTCCGCGTACACGTGATCGAACATCGTCAGCGGATCGGCGGCGGCCGCCGTCTCGAAGCGGGCGACGGCGGCCGCGATCTCGGCGTCCACGTCCTTCTCGAGGCCGTCGTCGAGCAGCCGCTTCCGCTTCAGATAGGCGGTGAAGCGGGTGAGGGGGTCCTTGCGCTCCCACTCCGCGACCTCTTCGTTGCTCCGGTACTTCGTCGGATCGTCCGCGGTCGTATGGACGCCGAGCCGGTAGGTCACGCACTCGATCAGCGTCGGCCCGTCGCCGGCGCGCGCGCGCGCGACGGCTTCGAGGCTGGCGGCATGCACGGCGAGGATGTCGTTGCCGTCGACCTGGATGCCGGGGATGCCGTACGCGAGCGCCTTCTGGGCGATCGTGCGCGAGTGCGTCTGCTTCTTGAGCGGGACGGAGATGGCCCACTGGTTGTTCTGGCAGACGAACACGATGGGCACGTGCCAGACGCCGGCGAAGTTCACCGCCTCGTGGAAGTCGCCCTCGGAGGTGGCGCCGTCGCCGAAGTACGCCATCACCACGGAGTCGTCGTTGCGGTACTGCGCGGCGTAGGCGAGCCCGACGGCGTGCGGGAGCTGGGTGCCGACGGGGATGCAGATCGGCAGGTCGTGCTGATCCGGGGCCGGCTGGCCGCCCTCGAGGTAGCCGGCGAAGAAGAGCAGCATCTTCTCGATCGGCCAGCCGCGCCAGATCATGGCGGCCGTCTCCCGGAATGACGGCACCATCCAGTCGGTTGGCCGCAAGGTGGCCACGCTGCCGAGCTGGGAGGCCTCCTGGCCCTTGATGGGGGCGAAGGTGCCGATGCGCCCCTGGCGCTGCAGCCGCACCATGCGCTCGTCGAGCCGGCGACCGAGCAGCATCGCGCGGTAGAGACGCTTCAGCTCGGCGGCGGGCAGCTTGGGCTCCAGCGACGTGTCGAGATTCCCCTCGGCGTCGAGGATGGAGAGGTAATCGACCTGGAACCGCGGCTCGAGCGGAGTTCTCGGCATGGACGCTCCGGGAATCCGGATTTGCCTCCATTGTACCCGGGGAGACAATCAGGACATGAGAACCCTTGTGCCCGCCCTCACCCTCGCAACGCTCCTTGCCATCCCTGTCGTGCCCCTGTTCGCCCAGGATCCGGCCGGCGGCCCCGCCATCAAGGCCGGCTCGCGGGTCGGCATCGAGTACACGCTCAGCGACGACGCCGGCAAGGTCCTCGACAGCAACAAGGGGCAGGAGCCGTTCACCTACACGCACGGCGAACGCCAGATCGTGCCCGGGCTGGAGTCGGCGCTGGCCGGGAAGCGCGCGGGGGAGATCGCCACGGTCACCGTGAAGCCGGAGGAGGGTTACGGCAAGGTGGACCCGCAGGCCCTGATCGAGGTCGGCCGCGAGCGGGTGCCGCCCGACGTCAAGGTCGGCACCGAGCTGACCGGGCGTACCTCGAGCGGCCAGACGCGCGCGGTGCGCGTGAAGGAGGTCAAGGACAAGAGCGTGGTGCTCGACCTGAACCATCCGCTGGCCGGCAAGACGCTCGTCTTCGACGTGCGCATCCTGAGCGTCGACGGTCCCTGAGCCGCGCCGCTACTTCCTGCCGCCGGCCGCCTTCTTCGCCGGGGCCGCCGCGCGCGCGGGCGCCGCTTCCGGCTTCCTGGCCACCTTCGTGGGGGGCTTCCGCGCCGCCAGGCTCTCCTTGAGCGCTTCCATCAGATCGATGACCTGCCGCCGCTTGGCCGGCGCCGGCGCCGCCGTCAGCTCCTGGCCCGCGGCCTTCCGGTTGAGCAGCTCCAGCACGCGCTCGCGGTAGGCGTCCTTGTAGCGCCCGGGATCGAAGTCCTCCGCGGCCAGGCCGTCGATGAGCTTGATGGCGAGGTCCAGCTCGCCGTCCTTGATCTTCGCCGACTCGCCCTTGTCGACCTCGGTGAAGGCGCGCACCTCGTCGGCGAAGTACATCGTGTGCAGCATCAGCCCGCCCTGGGCGGCGCGGATCAGGACGAGGCTCTCCTTGCCGCGCATGACGAACGTGGCTAGCGCGACCTGGCCCGACTTCTCCATGGCGTCGGCGAGCAGGCGGTACGGCTTCTCGCCGCCCTTGTCGGCGCCGAGGTAGTAGGTCTTCTCGAAGTAGATCGGATCGACCTTGGCCAGCGGCACGAACTCGGCGATGTCGATCATCTTCGACGCCTCGCCCTCGAGCGCCTTGAGCTCCTCGTCGGTCACGCGCACGTACTGGTCCTTGCTGAACTCGTAGCCCCTCACGAGGGCGGTGCGCTCGATCGTCTCGTTGCACACGGGGCAGAACGTCTGCTGCTTGATGCGCGAGCCGCACTTGGCGTGCAGCAGGTTGAACGCCACGTTGGCCGAGCCGGCGGCGGTGTAGAGCTTGATGGGGATCGAGACGAGTCCGAACGAGATCGTTCCCGAGCCCAGCGCGTGCGGCGGCATCGACTCCTCCTCGGCAGGTTGTAGGACGCTTGGCACGATAGCACGCGCGCCCCTATCATGCGCCAAGAGCCGTGCGCCCCAACCGATTGCGGTGGTCCTTTCGCGCAACTACAGAGCGATGTGTGCTCGTCATCGCGCTCGTCGCGGCGCTCGCGGGCTGTGCCGGCGGCGCCGAGCGGGAGCCGGTCACGCTCGTGTTCAAGCACGCCAAGATCCTCGGGCCGGCCGATCCGGTGCCCGATCTGCTGCGCGAGTTCGAGCGCCGGCACGTCGGCGTCCGCGTGAAGGCGGAATCGCTGTCGTGGAACTCGGACGATCAGCACCAGTTCTTCGTGATCAACCTGGAGGGCCGCGGCGCCGCCTTCGACGTGATGATGCTCGACGTGATCTGGGTCGCCGAGTTCGCGCGCGCGGGCTGGCTGCTCGACCTGAGCCCCTGGGTCCCGCCGGCGGAGCTCGCGCCGCACTTTCCGTCCACCCTCGAGCCGGCGACCTGGAACGGCGGCGTCTGGGCGTTGCCGTGGCTGATGAACGTCGGCGTGCTCTACTACCGCGCCGATCTGCTGGCACGCCACGCGCTGGCGCCGCCCCGGACCTGGGAGGATCTCGTCGCTCAGATCGCGCGCATCCGCGCGGCCGAGCGCGATCCGC
This sequence comes from Candidatus Rokuibacteriota bacterium, assembly GCA_044869815.1. Classification (GTDB taxonomy): domain Bacteria; phylum Methylomirabilota; class Methylomirabilia; order Rokubacteriales; family CSP1-6; genus AR12. Next base: position 25,139 of record JBIOXS010000144.1, read on the forward strand.
GGCTCGACGGGGTCGTGTGGCAAGGACGCCAGTACGAGGGACTCACCGTCAACGCGCTGGAGGCGATCTGGGCCAACGGCGCGCGCATTCTCGGCGATGACGGCAGCGCGCTGCCCGACCCGGATCGTACGGCGGACGCGCTGGGATTCATGCGGAGCCTGATCACCTCCGGCGCGAGCCCGTCGTGGGTGACGGCCGCCGACGAGGAGCTGAGCCGCCGGCACTTCGGCGACGGCCGCGCGATCTTCCTGCGCAACTGGCCGTATGCGATGGACCTCTTCCGCCAGCCAGGCTCACTCGTCCGCGGCAAGGTGGCGATGGCGCCGCTGCCGGGACGGGCCGGCGGGGCGGCCGGTGTCGGCGCGAGCGGCGGCGCCCATCTCGGCGTCGATCGGCGGACGCGACATCCGGAGCTCGCGACGGCGCTGGTCCGCTTCCTCGCCGGCGCCGCCGCGCAGAAGACGATGAGCGAGCGCGGGGCGCTGAACCCGACCCGCATGGCGCTCTATCACGATCCCGACGTCGTGCGCGCACATCCGGACTTCCCGGTGGTGCACGAGCTGATGCTGCGGGCGCGGCCGCGCCCCGTCACGCCGTACTACCTCATGCTGTCGAGCACGCTCCAGCCGGAGTTCTCGGCGACGCTGGTCGGCGTCAAGAGCCCGCGCGAGGCCGTTCGCCACGCGCAGCGGCGGCTCACGTACCTGCTCGAGGGCCTCCGGTGATGACCCGCCGGCAGCTCGACGCCCGCGCCGGCGTCGCCCTGCTGGCGCCGGCGCTCGCCGCGCTGGCCACGCTGGCGGCGTGGCCCGGCGTGTGGGTGCTGTGGCTCTCGCTGCAGCAGCGCATTCCGATCTTCGGCATCGATCGCTTCGTCGGCCTCGCGCACTACGGCTTCCTCGGCGGTGACGCGCGCTTCTGGAACGCCGCCCGGGTGACGCTGGTGTTCGCGGTGGTCTCGGTGGCGCTCGAGCTGGCGCTCGGCGTGGCGGTGGCGCTGGCGCTGCAGCGTCAGCAGCGCGGCCGTCGCCTCACGGTGGCGCTGCTGCTGCTGCCGTGGGCGCTGCCCTCGGTGGTGGTGGGGCGGACCTTCGAATGGCTCTACCATCCGTCGGCCGGGCTCGTGAACTTCGTGCTGGGTGGCCGGGCCGTCAACTGGCTCGGCGAGCCGGCGCTCGCCCTGCCGGCCCTGATCGTCGCCGACGTGTGGCGGACCATGCCGTTCGTCGCGCTGCTCTGCTACGCGCGCGTGCTGACCATCCCGGCCGCGGTGTACGAGGCCGCGCGCGTCGACGGCGCGGGCAGGCTCGCCACCCTGCGCGACATCACGCTGCCGCTCCTGCGCCGCGTGCTGCTGATCGCGCTGCTGTTCCGCACCCTGGACGCGCTGCGTGCCTTCGACCTGATGTTCGTGCTCACCGGTGGCGGTCCCGCGAACACGACCGAGACGCTCACCGTCTACGCCTATCGCAGTCTCTTCCAGACGCTCCAGCTCGGCCTCGGCGCCGCCGTGGGCGTGGTGGTGTTCGCGCTCGTGATGCTGGTGGCATGGGCCTATCTCCGTGCCGTCGCGCGCACGGAGGCGAGCGCATGAGCGGCCGCTTGCGGGACGGCGCCGCGGTCGCGCTGCTGGCGCTGTGGGCGCTGCCGTTCTTCTGGCAGGCGCTCACCTCGCTCAAGCCGGACGCCGAGCTGCTGGCCGTCGAGCGGCTGCTGGCGGCGGCGCCGACGCTGGCGCACTACCGCGCCGTGTTCGAGCGCAGCGTCATGCCGGCCGCCCTCCTCAACAGCGCCGGCGTGGCCGCGCTCACCACCGTGCTCGCCCTCGCCCTCGGCGTGCCGGGCGCCTACGCCCTCGCGCGGCTCCCGGTGCCGGGGAAGAACGCGCTGCTGCTCGGCGTCGTCGCCTGCACGGCGTTCCCCCAGATCACCACGGTCGGGCCGCTGTTCGTCGCCCTGCGCGCGCTCGGGCTGCGCGACACGTGGACGGCGCTGGTGCTCGCCGACACGTCCTTCGCGCTGCCGCTCGTGCTCTGGCTCCTGAGCGGCTTCGTGCGCGAGGTCCCCGTCGACGTCGAGGAGGCGGCCGCCATCGACGGCGCCGGGCGCGTGCGCGTGCTGGTGGGCGTCGTGCTGCCGCTCATGGCCCCCGGCGTCGTCTCGGCTGCCCTCCTCGTCTTCCTCATGTCGTGGAACGAGTTCCTGTTCGCCTTCACCTTCACGGCCACCGAGGCGAGCCGCACGGTGCCGGTGGCGCTCGCGCTGTTTCCCGGAATCTTCGAGGTGCCGTGGGGCGACATCGCGGCCGCCTCGATGCTCGCCAGCCTGCCGCCGATCGTGATCGTGGTCGCGCTCCAGCGCTGGCTGGTGCGCGGCCTCACCGCCGGCGCGCTCAGGGAGTGAGGAGCGTCTCGAAGCGCCTGGCGAGCGCGGGGCCGGTGCCGTGCTCCTCGTGCTTGAAGAACACGAAGGCCTCGCGCCATCCGCTTCCGATCCGGCGCATGATCGCCACCCAGTCCGTGAGCTGCGCGTCGGCGTACTCGACGGCGCGCAGGCGGAGATATCCCCAGTCCGCCGTCGCCACCGCCGGCGTGCTGCCGGCCTCGGTGTCGGCGATGCAGAGCGCGGCGTTGCGCGCGCGCAGCCGCGCGTAGACGTCCTCGTCGAACCAGGACGGGTGACGGAACTCGAAGGCGGCGCGGCGATCGGGCGGCAGCTGCACGAGCAGGTCGCCGAGCCGCGAGAGGTCCTTCTTGAAGTTCGGCGGCAGCTGGAAGAGGAGCGGTCCGAGCCGCGCCCGCAGCAGACTCGCGGTGTCGCAGAAGAGCCGCAGCGAGTCGTCGACGTTCTTCAGGCGCGCGAAGTGGGTGATGCGCTGGGGCGCCTTCAGCACGAACGTGAACGCCTCGGGCACCGCCTTGGCCCAGCCCTCGACCGTCGTCGGCGTCGGCATCCGGTAGAAGGTCGCGTTGATCTCGACCGTGGAGAAGCGCTCGGCGTAGTAGGGCAGCATCCGCGCGGGCTTCATGTCGTCGGGGTAGAAGCTGCCCTTCCACTCGGGATAGTTGTACCCCGAGGTGCCGACGCGCACGCGCATCAGGTGGACGCGGCGCCGTTGACGCCGATCATCTGACCCGATACAAACCCGCCGTCGTCCGAGGCGAGCCATCCACACAGGCTCGCAACTTCCTGCGGCGTTCCAAGTCTTCCCATCGGCACCCGCGAGACCATGCCGCGGATGTGCTGCGTCTGACGCTCCGTCATCCGCTCGCTCTCGATGGGCCCGGGCGAGATCGCGTTGACGGTGACGCCGCGCGGGCCGAACTCGCGCGCGAGGGCCTTGGTGAGCCCCCACACGCCATGCTTGGCGGCGGAGACGTGCGCGCGCGCCACGTAGCCCTGCATGGCGTTCATGCCCGTCAGGTTGATGATCCGTCCCCAGCCCTGGGTCACCATGGCCGGCAGGAACGCGCGCGCGGTGTAGAACGCCGCGTTCAGGTCGACGTCGAGCACGCGATGCCAGTCGGCCTCAGACAGCTCGAGAAACGGCGCCTCCGGCCGGATGGCCGCGTTGTTGACGAGGACGTCGACCTTGCCGAACTCGGCGAGCGCCTGCCGCGCGAGCGCCTTGACGTCGTCCGCGCGCCCCACGTCGGCCAGCAGCGCGGCGGCCTTGACGCCGTGCCGGCGCGCCTCGGTGGCGACCGCCTCGGCCTCCCGGCGGCTGCGGCTGGCGTTGACGATGACGGCGCAGCCGCGGCCGGCCAGCTCGAGCGCGATGGCGCGCCCGATGTTGCGGTTGGCGCCGGTGACGAGGGCGACGTGGCCTTCGAGCCTCATGCGGGTCCCTCCGCCTCGCGCGGCGCCGTCATCGACGGCCCGCGGTCGCGTCCATTCCACCACAGCAGCAAGGCCAGCACCGAGACGACGCCGCAGCCGCTGCTGACGACGAGGCTCGCCCGGATTCCGAACGTCTCGGCCACGGAGCCGACCAGCAGCGAGCCGAACGGCGTGACGCCCGCGAACACCAGCGTGTGCAGGCTCATGATGCGTCCTCGCAGCTCGTCGGGCACCGTGAGCTGGAGCGTCGAGTTGGCGCCGGCCATGAACAGAATGCCGCAGAAACCCATGATCAGCAGCAGCGCACCGGCCGGGCGCACCGATCCCACGGCGGCCAGCATCGCGGTGGCGACCCCCTGCACGACGGCGGGCACGGCCAGCGCCGACACCGGCGGCCGGCCGTGGCGGGAGAGGGCCAGAGCGACCGCGCCGGTGACGGCGCCGACGCCGAGCGTCGTCATCAAGAGCCCGAAGCCGCGCGCCTCCTGGTGCAGGACGTCGCGCGCCAGCAGCGGCACGATCACGTTGTAGTTGAAGAGGAACGCGCTGACCGCGAGCACCATGGCCAGCGTCAGCATGATCCGCGGCGTCCGCAGCGCATAGCCGACCCCTTCGCGGATCTCGGCCGCGAGACGGAGCCCGGAGCGCGCGCGCGGCAGCCCCTCGGTCCGGATGGCCGTCAGCACGATCAGCACGGGCAGGAAGCTGAGCGCGTTGAAGAAGAACGCCGGCGCCATGCCCCAGCGCGCGATGAGCAGCCCGGCCAGCGCCGGCCCCACGATGCGCGCGGCGTTGAACATGCCGGAGTTCAGCGCGATGGCGTTCATGAGATCGCGTTTGCCGACCATCTCGATGACAAACGCCTGCCGCGTGGGCATGTCCAGCGTGTTCGCCATGCCGTAGACGAGGGCGAGGAGCGCCACGTGCCAGTACCGGACGTGGCCGAACTCCACGAGGGCGGCCAGGCAGAGCGCTTGCACGAAGAGGACCGCCTGGCTGGCGATGATGAGCCGCCGCTTCGGCAGGCGGTCGGCGAGGGCGCCGGCCACGAACGACAGCAGCAGCATGGGCGAGAACTGCAGCGCCCCGACGAGACCGAGCCGCAACGGCGAGTTGGTCAGCTCGAGCACGAGCCACGCCTGCGCGACCGACTGCATCCAGGTGCCGACGAGCGAGACGAGCTGCGCGGCCCAGAACAGACGAAAGTCCCGGTGCCGGAATGCGCGCAGCCCTCCCGGCAGCCGGGACTCTGGTGAGCTCACCCCGTCAGTCTACGACTGCTCGCGCGCGCTCGCCCTCGCCGTACTGCCGGACGGCGCTGACCGACACCTCAGCGCGATCCGTGCTACAAGCGTCATGCCGCGACGCGGGAATCCCCGCGGCGAGCCCGTCCATCGGAACGGCAGACGACTCACTCCGCATTGGAGAGCCAGATGAAGGCGATCAGGGTCCACAAGTTCGGCGGCCCCGAAGTGCTCCTGCTCGAGGAAGTGCCCGACCCGACACCCGGCGAGGGGCAGGCGCTGGTCCGCGTGCACGCGATCGGCGTGAATCCGGTCGAGACGTACGTGCGCGCGGGCGCGTACCCGCAGCTGCCGACCCTTCCTTATATTCCGGGCGGGGATGCGGCAGGCGTCGTGAAGGCGGTCGGACCCGGGGTGAGCCGGCTCAAGGTCGGTGACCGCGTCTACCTCGCCGGCACCGCCGGCGAGCGGATGACGGGCGCCTACGCCGAGCTCGCGGTGTGCCACGTGGACCAGGCCAAGCCGCTGGCGCCGGCCGTCTCGTTCGCGCAGGGGGCGGCCGTCAACGTGCCGTACGCCACCGCCTACCGTGGCCTCTTCCACAAGGCGCGCGCCGTCGCGGGCGAGACGGTGCTCGTGCACGGCGCCAGCGGTGGGGTCGGCGTGGCTGCCGTGCAGCTGGCGAACGCGGCCGGGCTGACCGTCATCGGCACCGCCGGCACCGAGCGCGGACGCAAGCTCGTCCGCGAGCAGGGCGCCCACCACGTCCTCGATCACACCGCGGCGGACTACCTGGCCGCGCTCGGACGCCTCACCGACGGGCGCGGGCCGAACGTGATCATCGAGAATCTGGCCAACGTCAACCTCCAGAAGGATCTGGACGTGATCGCCCGCCACGGCCGCATCGTCGTCATCGGCAATCGCGGCACCCTCGAGTTCAACCCACGCGGCGCCATGTCCAGGGACGCGGTGATCTACGGCCTCGCGCTCTGGAACGCCACGCTGGAGGAGATGACGTCGATCCACGCGGGCCTCGTGGCCGGACTGGCGAACGGCACGCTCCGGCCGATCGTCGGGCGCGAGCTGCCCTTGAAGGACGCCGCGGTCGCGCACACGGCCGTGATGGAGCCCGGCGCCTACGGCAAGATCGTGCTGATCGCGTAGACGGCGCCAGAGCCGACGCCGGCGCCGCCAGGGAGGCTCTTATGAGCGAGACACCGCGGCGCGTCGCCATTCGCGCCCGTCACGTGGTGGCCTTCGACGGAGGCGGCCACCGGCTGCTGCGCGACGGCGTCGTCGTTCTCGAGAACGGCCGGATTCTCCACGTCGGCCCGCGGTTCGAGGGCACCGTCGACGCCACCGTCGAGGGCGGCGCCGGCGTGCTGACGCCGGGCCTCATCAGCACGCACGCCCACATCGCGGGCTCGCCGCTCGATCGATCGTTCATCGAGGATCGTGGCCGCGCGCAGTTCTGGTACTCGGGCCTCTTCGAGATGCTCCCCGTCCGCGCGGGCGCGCAGGATGCCGAGGCCTCGCGCGCGTGCGTGGACTTCTCGATGGCCGAGCTGCTGCGCGGCGGCGTCACCGCGGTCATGGAGATCGGCGGCGAGGGCGAGTACGTGGTGGAGCGCGCCGCCCGCTACGGGCTCCGCCTCTACATGGGGCTGACGTTCCGGTCGGGTCTGTGGCGGACGCGCGACGGCCGCCGCGTCGTCTGGGAATGGGACGAGTCGCAGGGGAGGCAGGGTCTCGCGCGCGCCATCGAGTTCTTCCGCAAGCACGACGGCGCGCACGGCGATCTGGTGCGCTGCTACTGGGCGCCGAGCCAGATCGACACCTGCACGCCCGAGCTGCTGCGCGAGGCCAAGCGCTGGGCGGACGAGACGCGCCGGCCGTACACCGTGCACGCCTCGCAGTCGGTCGTGGAGTTCAACGAGATGCTGGCTCGGCATGGCGCCACGCCGGTCGGCTGGCTCCGCGAGCTCGGCGTGCTCGGGCGCAACACCGTGCTCGGTCACGCCATCATCGTCGGCGGCTCCTCCTGGACGAACCACCCGGCAGGAGACGTCCGCATCATGGGGGACGCGGGCTGCTCGGTCGCGCACGCCGTGTGGGTGTTCGCGCGCCGCGGCGTGATCATGGAGTCGTTCGCGCGCTACAAGGCGGCGGGCATCAACATGTCGCTCGGCACCGACACGAATCCACAGTCCGTCATCGAGGCGATGCGCTGGGCGGCCGTCTGCGGCAAGATCGCCGAGCGCAACACGGAGGCCACGACGGCGGCGGACGTCTTCGACGCCGCCACGCTCGGCGGCGCCCGCGCGCTCGGCCGCGACGACCTCGGCCGCATCGCGCCCGGCGCCGCCGCCGACCTCGTCCTCTGGAAGGGCGCCTCGTGGGGCATGACGCCGCTGCGCGATCCCATCAAGAACATCGTCTACAACGCGACGGCGGAAGACGTCGAGCGGGTCTGGGTCGCCGGGCGCCCGGTCGTCGAGGGCGGACGGGTGCTGGCCGCCGACGAGGCGGCGATCCTGGCCGCGCTGCAGGCGGGTGGCGAGCGGATGTGGCCGCGTATGGAGCGCTTCGACTGGGCCGGCCGCGGTGTCGACGAGCTGTCGCCGCCGACCTATCCGGAGTGGCGCTAGACCGTCTGGTACCCGGCTTGCAAGATTGACGGGCGAATGGAGACGCTGCGCCCGCTCTTCGACTGGCTCGCGGATCACACCTACGTGGTCGTGTTCATCGGCACCGTCATCGACGCCACCGGCCTGCCGTTCCCGGGGCGCGTCCTGCTCGCCGCCGCCGGCGCGATGGCAGCCGCCGGCCACGCGAACGTGCTCGTCGTCATCGGACTCGGCGCGCTCGGCGCCATGCTCGTCGATCAGGCCTGGTACCTGACGATCACGCGCGGCTCGAACCGGCTCATCGACGTGTATTGCCGGATGCGAGGGCGCGAGCGCCGCTTGGGCGAGGACGCCGCCGAGTACTTCCGCCGCTACGGCGGCGCCACCATCGTCCTCGGCCGGTTCTTCACGGTCGTGCGTGTGCTCGTCTGGCCGGTGGCGGCGAGCCACGGCGTCGGCTACGGCCGGTTCGTCGTGCTCGACGTGATCGGCGCGCTGCTGTGGGCGTCGATCTGGGTCCTGGTCGGCTGGTTCGTGGGCGAGCACTGGGAGGCGGCCGCGAAGAACTTCAGCGGGTGGACGGCCGGCGTCGGCGCCGTCATCGTCCTCGCCCTCGCGATCCCGCTCGCGCTGAGGTTACGCCGGCGGCGCGCGCGAGCGTGAGCTACGCCCGCGCGGAGGGGAAACGCGGCGGCCGCTTCTCGCGGATCGCCTGGAGGCCCTCGCGCACGTCCTCGTCCATGAACGTGAGCATCTCGAGGGCGATCGACTGGTCGAAGATCGGTCCGGCCTGGCGGAGCCAGTTGTTCAGCGAGCGCTTCGTCCAGCGAATGGCCTGCTGGGCGCCGAGCGCCAGCTTGTCGGCGACCTCGAAGGCTTTCGGCAGGAGCTGCTCGGCCGGCACGCAGAGACTCACGAGGCCGATGCGCTCGGCCTCGCGGCCGTCGATGAAATCCGAGGTCAGGAGGTAGTACTTCGCCTTGGCCATGCCGCAGAGCAGCGGCCACACGATGGCCGCGTGGTCGCCGGCCACGACGCCGAGCTTGGTGTGGCCGTCGGTGAACCGCGCGCTCTCGGAGATGATCGAGACGTCCGCCAGCAGCGCCACCACCAGCCCCGCCCCGACGGCCACGCCGTTGATCGCCGAGACGATCGGCTTGTCGGTGTTGATCATGTTGTAAACGATGTCGGACGCCTCGCGGACCGTTCGCACCAGTCGCTTCGGATCGCGCAGGTTGGCGTCGACCATGTCGAGATCGCCGCCGGCGGAGAACGCGCGGCCGGCGCCCGTCACCACGGCCACCCGCGCGCGCGGATCGGCATCGAAGGTGAGCCACACCTGCGTGAGCTCCCAGTGGAGGCGGTCGTTGGTGGCGTTCAGCACCTCGGGGCGGTTGATCGTGATCAGCACCACCCCGTGATCCATGTGCTTGAACGTGAGGTGCTGGTACTCGCCGTAGTCCATTCGGGGCCTCCGCTCCTGACGTTCCGGCCGCGCCGGGGTTCCAATCCTACCCCAGGCGCGTGGCGCACCGGCAGCGGTTCAGCGGAGGACGCCGCGGCGTGCCGGCCGGTCAGGCTCGGAGGCGGTCGGCGATCAGTCCCAGCGTGAGATGACCGCCCAGCGATCGGTGCCGCTCACCTCGGCCACGATCCACGGGTCGACCTGGCGTTCCTGGTAGTACGTCGGTGTCGCCACCCAGAACTTCGAGAAGAGGCCGCTCCGGACGGCATCGTCGTACTTGAGCAGCGCCTCGTCGGGAATCCGCTCGCGATAATTCTCCACCGGCTCCAGCAGGGCGCTCCGGACGTAGCCGAGCCGCCGCGGCAGCACTTCGCCGACGCGCTGCCGGATCTCGGCCAGCGTGTAGAGCGGGCCGTACGTCAGCTGCGCGTTCTCGAGGCGTTCCTGGAGCATCTGGCCAGGCAGACGGGAGCGAATCTCACGCACTCGGGTGACGGTTTCCTGGGACATCAGTTCTTGCATGACGCGACCTCCTTGGCTCGGACCGGTCTGCAACCGGAAGGCCACCGTCCCGCGTTCGGAGGCACCGCCCGGCCTGAAGGCCGTTGCAGGGGGCCATACCGGCTCGCCCGGTAAACAAGACGGCGGCCGGGCCCGTCAAACCTCACAATCGACACAGGAGGTTTCACATGACACGAGCTCAACGCACCATCGCATCGCTGGGAGTGCTGCTCCTGGCCCTTGTCGTCACCGCCGCCCAGGCGCAGCCGCAATTCAGCGGTACGTGGGTTCTCGACCGCGCCCAGAGCCAGCTGCCGAATCGAGGCGCACACGGCAAGGGCATGGCGGACCCGCAGGCCCAGCCTCCGCAAGTCAAGCTGATCGTCGAGCAGCAGGGCAACACGCTCAAGGCCACCCGCAGCGTCGCCCGCGGCAGCCACGAGCGCTCGATGAGCGAGACGCTCGTCATCGACGGCAGCGAGCAGGCGGAGCAAACCCCGCGCGGTGGCTCGTCCGTCACCAAGGCGACGCTCGGCGGCGACCGGCTGGTCGTGAACAAGACCCACACCCGGCCCGCCAAAGAGCAGGGGCAACCCGCGCGGACGTTCTCGCGTGACTCGGTGTGGACGCTGTCGCCCGACGGCCGCACGCTGACGATCGACACGACGATGCACACACCGCGCGGCGATCGCGCGATGAAGGCGGTCTACACGAAGGCCGGCTAGCTCGACGCGGGGGGCCGAGCACGGGCCCCCCGCGTCGCGATCGCCCGCGGCTCTCACCCGTTCTCTTCGGGTTTCCCCTCGTCGACCCAGGGACTCTTCTCGCGCGGCGGCTTGAATCCGAGCTCGTACGGTCGGCCGATCGCGGCATTGGCACGCAGCGGACGGACGGCGGCCATCTTCTTGGAAATCGTGGCCGCCGTCGGCTTGCGGGACCGCTTGACGCGCTTGGGCATGACGTGGCCCGTTGCCAGCATCGTGCCGGCGACTTTGGGGCGCGTCTTGGCCCGGTAGTATAAAGGCTGAGTGGATCTCGCAACGCTGGGCGCCCTCTGCGCCCTCGGCTCGGCGGTGGCATGGGCCCTCACGAGCCTCGTGGTGAGGTCTCTGGCCTCGCACTTCGGCACCGTCGCCATCAACGCGGCCCGGACGACGCTCTGCGCCATCCTCATCACCGGCTGGATGGCTGCCGTCGACGGGTTCAACGGGCTCGCCTCCGTGTCCGGGCGGAGCTTCATCCTGCTGCTCGTCTCGATCGTCATGGCCATCGCCATCGGGGACACCATCTTCTTCGAGAGCACACGGATGCTCGGTCTGGGCCGCGCGATGACGCTCTCGATGAGCTACCCCGTCGTGGCGGCCGTGCTGGCGGCACTGCTGCTCGACGAGCGCATCACCGCCCGCATCGCCATCGGCGGCCTCCTCACGCTCGGCGGTCTGGCCCTCGTCGTGGCGGCCCGCACCGACGCCGCCGAGGCCCCGCAGCCCCGGCTTGGCATCCTGGCCGCGTGCGGCGCCGCCCTCGCGTGGGGCGTGTCCGTCGTGGCGCTGCGCATACCGCTCGAGGAGATCGACGCGCTCACCGCGCAGCTGGTCCGCCTGCCGCTGGCGGCGGCGCTGCTATGGGCGCTGCCGTGGTCGTGGCGTGACGCGCCGGCGCTCGCGCGCGCGGGCACAGCCGTGGCCGTGCGGCTCGGCGTGCTGAGCCTGCTCACGGCGGCGAGCTCGGTGATGTACGTCCTGTCCATCAAGCACGCGGGGGTGGCGGTGGCGACGGTGCTGTCGTCCACGGCGCCGCTCTTCGCGGTGCCGCTCGGCGTGATGTTCTTCGGGGAGCGCCTGCCACCGGTCGCGCTCGTGGGCGCGGCGGTGGCCGTGGTCGGCGTGGTGGTGCTCAAGCTGTGAGGTGGAGCACGGGCCTGCTGGCCGCGCTGGCGCTGACGCAGACGGCGTGCACGACGGCGGTGGTGGTGGCCTATCAGACGCTCAGCGACGTTCGCACGCTGCAGGAGCAGCACGAGGACGCGCGGATCATGGGGACCGTCAAGGACGACCTGGCGAACAAGCGGGGCGTGGCCTCGGCCCTGCAGATCCACGTGTTCTCGCATCTGGGGCGCGTGGTGGTGGCCGGGATCGTCGAGCCCGGGTCCACGCTCGGCACGGACGCGGTGGCGGTCGCCCGCGTCATCCCCGGCGTCCGCCGGGTCGATGCCGTCTTCCTGCCGGCCCGGCCGTCCTACCCGCGCGACCTCACCATCAGCCTGAAGCTCGACGCGAAGATCGTCGCCGATCTCGAGCTGCGACGCACGCAGGTCGAATGGACGGTGCTCGCCGGCACCGTCGTGCTCAGCGGCGTCGTCGACGATCGCGACAAGGCCGCACGCGTGGTCGAGCACGCGCGGTCCATCGACAACGTGACGGCCGTGCGCTCGTTCATCCAGGTGCGACTACCGACTAAGAAACGCGAGCCTCGCTGACCCCGGCGCGCCGCGTTCCGCGGCGCCAAACTTACCGGAGCTTGCGCCGAAGACGTTTTGCTAGCACCGCGCGCGCAACTGTGAGAGGCTCGGTGACGACGATGCGCGCCGGTATCACGGCTGTCGGTCACTGGGTTCCGCCGGACGTTTTTCCCAACGCATGGTTCGAGCAGCGCCTCGACACCACCGATGCGTGGATCCGCTCGCGGACCGGAATCGCGGAGCGTCGCGTCGCGCGCGCGGGCGCCACGTCCGATCTCGCGCTCGGCGCCGCGCGCCACTGTCTCGAGCAGCGCGGCGTCGGCGCCGGCGCCATCGACTGCATCATCGTCGCCACCATGACGCCGGACCGGCCGCTGCCGTCGACGGCGGCGATTCTCCAGGCCAAGTTGGGCGCTCTCAACGCCTGGGGCTTCGATCTCTCAGCGGCGTGCTCGGGGTTCATCTATGCGCTCGTCACCGCCACGCGGCTGGTGGAGTCGGGCGCGGCGCGGCTGGTCCTCGTCTGCGGCGCCGACAAGATGTCGAGCGTGATCGATCCGCTCGATCGAGCCACCGCCGTGCTCTTCGGCGACGGCGCCGGCGCCGTGCTCGTGGAGCCACTTCAAGATCAGGACGTGGGCGTGCTCGAGCACGTCTGCCACATGGACGGCGCCGGCGAGGCGGCACTCTTCATCCCGTCGGGCGGCAGCCTCGACCCCGCCAGCGCCGAGTCCGTCGCGGCCCGGCGTCACTTCGTCATGCAGGACGGTCCGGCCGTCTTCAAGGCGGCGGTGACCGGCATGGCGCAGATCACCGAAGATCTGTTGAAGCGCGCCGAGGTCTCGCTCGACGACGTGGCGTGGATGGTGCCGCACCAGGCGAACCGCCGGATCATCGAGGCGGTGGCCAAGCGTCTGGGCCTGCCCCTCGAGCGCGTGGTCATCAATCTCGACCGCTACGGCAACACGGTGGCGGGGACGATTCCGATCGGTCTCTCGGAGTGGCACGAGAACGGACGCTTCGCCTACGGCGACCGCATCGTCCTCTCCGCCTTCGGCGCCGGCTTCACCTCCGGCGCCGTCTACCTGCGCTGGGCGATTTCCTCCTGACGAGTCGGAGGAGGCCGTCGCGGCCCTCTTCGATGACTAGAACCGGCGGCGGCCGGCCAGTGCCCGCTTCCGGAGTCGCAGCGACTTCGGCGTCACCTCGAGCAGTTCGTCCTCGCGGATCCACTCCAGGCACTGCTCGAGGTTCATGATGCGGGGGGGCGTGAGCTTGATGCCCTCGTCGGCGGTGGAGGCGCGCATGTTCGTGAGCTTCTTTTCCTTCGTGATGTTGACGTCGAGGTCGTTGTCGCGGGAGTTCTCGCCGACGATCATCCCTTCGTAGACCTGATCGCCGGGGGCGACGAACATCGTGCCGCGCGCCTGGAGGTTGTCGATGGCGTAGCCGGTCGCCCGGCCGGGGCGGTCGGCTACCAAAGCGCCGTTCTGACGATGCGCGATGTCGCCCTGCCACTCGTCCCACCCATCGAACAGGTGATTCAAAAGTCCAGTGCCGCGCGTATCGGTCAGAAACTCCGTCCGATACCCGATCAATCCCCGTGACGGAATCCTGTACTCTAGCCGGACACGTCCCGTCCCGTGATTGACCATCTTGGTCATGATGCCCTTGCGGGGACCCACCTTCTGGGTGACGGCGCCGATGAACTCCTCGGGCACGTCGATCACGAGGTGCTCCATCGGCTCCCGCGTGCGGCCGTTTTCCTCGCGCGTGATGATCTCCGGCTTGCCGACCTCCGCCTCGAATCCCTCGCGGCGCATGAGCTCGATGAGGATCGCCAGCTGGAGCTCGCCGCGCCCTGAGACGCGGAGCGTGTCGGGCGAGTCCGTCTCCTCCACGCGGATGCCGGGATTGAGCTTGCGCTCCTTCATCAGGCGCTCCCGGAGCTGCGGCGAGGTGACGTACTTGCCTTCCTTGCCCGCGAAGGGCGAGACGTTGGCCGAGAACAGCATCGACACGGTCGGCTCGTCGATCCGGATGAGCGCCAGCGCGCGGGGATTCTCCAGCTCGGCCACGGTCTCGCCGATGTCGATGCTCTCGATGCCCGCGATGGCGACGATCTCGCCGGCGCCGGCCTCGGGGATCTCCACGCGCTTGAGCCCCTCGTAGCCGTAGAGGACGGTCACCTTCGCCTGCTCGACGCCGCCGTCGCGGTGGACCACGGCCACGCGGTCGGCCTGCCGGACGCGGCCGTTGACGATCCGGCCGATGACGAGGCGACCGACGTAATCGTCCCAGTCGAGCATCGTCACGCGGAGCTGGAGCCCGACGGCGGGATCGAAGCGCGGGGCGGGGACGGTCGAGAGGATCGTCTCGAACAGCGGCTCCAGCGTCCGCCCCTCGACCTTCAGGTCGGCGGTGGCGGTGCCCGTGCGCGCGTTCGTGTAGAGCACGGGGAAATCGAGCTGGTCCTCGCTGGCGTCGAGGTCGATGAAGAGGTCGTAGATCTCGTCGAGGACCTCGGTCGGCCGGGCGTCGCTCCGGTCGATCTTGTTGATGACGACGATCGGCGGCAGCCCGGCCTCGAGCGCCTTCTTCAGCACGAAGCGGGTCTGCGGCAGCGGTCCCTCGGCGGCGTCGACGAGCAGGAGCACGCCGTCGACGAGGGTCAGCGTGCGCTCGACCTCGGAGCCGAAGTCGGCGTGGCCCGGCGTGTCGACGATGTTGATGTGGATGTCGCGGTAGGAGATGGCCGTGTTCTTGGCCATGATGGTGATGCCCTTCTCGCGCTCGAGATCCATCGAGTCCATGATCCGCTCGGCCACGGTCTCGTTCTGCCGGAAGAGTCCCGACTGCCAGAGCATCGCATCCACCAGCGTCGTCTTGCCGTGGTCGACGTGGGCGATGATCGCAATATTTCTGATGCCGTCGCGTTGTTGCATACCTCGCCATCGTAACACGCGCGTCCGGCGGCTCCGCGCAGGCGGGGTATATAATGACGCGGCCGTCACGCCCAATCCTGGAGGTCCCGATGATCCGTCGTCTGCTCGTGTTCGCCATCGCCGCGCTGCTCGCGGCGCCGGCGTGGGCTCAGGACAAATCCGCGCCGGACAAACCGGCGCCGCCTGCCGCCGCCGCGAAGGCGCCGAGGGTCGTGATCACCATGGAGAAGGGCGGCGAGATCACCCTCGAGTTCTTCCCCTACGATGCGCCCCGGCACGTCGAGAACTTCGTGGCCCTCGCCCGCAAGGGCTTCTACGACGGGCAGCGCGTGCATCGCGTCGAGCCGAATTTCGTCGTCCAGTTCGGCGATCCGCAGTCCAAGACGCTGCCCATGAACGATCCGCGGATGGGCACCGGCGACCCCGGCTACAAGATCAAGGCGGAGTTCAACAATCGCAAGTTCGAGCGCGGCGTGCTGGGCATGGCGCGCAGCCAGGATCCCGACTCCGGCGGCAGTCAGGTCTACATCATGCTGGGGCCGGCGCCGTTCCTGAACGGCAAGTACACCGCGTTCGGCCAGGTGACGAAGGGCATGGACGTGGTCGACAAGATCCGGGTCGGAGACCGCATCACTTCCATCAAGGTGGTCAATCCATGAAGCAGACCGGCGTCATCACGCTCGACAACGGCAACGAGATCCGGATGGAGTTCTATCCCGCCGACGCGCCCAAGACGGTGGAGAACTTCGTCACCCTCGCCAGGAAGGGTTTCTACAACAACCTGACCTTCCACCGCGTCGTCCCGGACTTCGTCGTGCAGGGTGGCTGCCCGAAGGGCACCGGCACCGGCGGACCGGGCTACACCATTCCGGCGGAGTTCAACAAGCAGAAGCATCTGCGCGGGACGGTGGCGATGGCGCGCAGTCAGGACCCGAACTCCGCCGGAAGCCAGTTCTACATCTGCTACGGCCCCACGCCCCATCTGGATGGCAACTACACGGTGTTCGGCAAGGTCACCAGCGGCATGGAGCACGTGGACCGCATCAAGCAGGGCGACCGGATGAAGTCGGTCGCCATCGTCGAGGAATAGCGCGATGCCGTGGTCGCTGCTGATCCGCGGCGGTTCGGTCGTCGACGGCTCCGGCGCGCCGGCGCGGCGCGCCGACGTGGCCGTGGAGGGCGACCGCATCGCCGCCGTCGCGCCGTCGCTCGCCGGCGAGGCCGCGCGCGTCGTCGATGCGACCGGCAAGACGGTGGCCCCCGGCTTCATCGACATGCACTCGCATTCCGACCTCTTCTACTTCGCGTGTCCGTCGGCGGAATCCAAGATCCGGCAGGGCGTGACCACGGAAGTCGTCGGCATGTGCTCGTTCTCCCAGGCTCCCGTGCGGCCGGAGCAGCAGGCGCTCGTGAAGGGCTGGGTCGGCGGCATCGGCCTCACGCCCGAGCTCGAATGGGAGACGTTCGGCCGGTACCTCGACACGCTGCGCGGCATCCGTCCCGCCGTCAACGTCGTCCACTTCGTCGGCCACGGCGCGCTGCGCATCGCGGCCATGGGCTTCGAGGCGCGGCCGGCCGACGCCGGCGAGATCAAGACGATGGAGCGGCATCTCGGCGAGGCGCTCGACGCCGGCGCGTGGGGCTTCTCCACGGGGCTCGTCTATCCGCCGTCGTCCTACGCCGACACGCGCGAGATCGTCGCCCTGGCGCGCGCGATGGCGCCGCGCGGCGGCCAGTACTCGTCGCACATCCGCGGGGAATCCGCGATGCTGCTCGACTCGATCGCCGAGGCCATCCGCATCGGGGAGGAGGGCGGCGTGCGCGTGGAGATCTCGCACGTGAAGGCATCAGGCCGAGAGAACTGGCCGAAGCTCGACGCCGCCCTGCGCCTGCTCGACGACGCGCGGGCGCGCGGCGTCGACGTGGCGGGCGACGTCTATCCGTACAACGCCGGCAGCACCAAGATGGACAACCTGATGCCGGCCTGGTCTCACGAGGGCGGCATGCCGAAGCTGCTCGAGCGCCTGGCCGACCCCAAGGTACGCCGCCGGATCGCCGACGAATGCCTGGTGGATGGCGAGCGCTGGGGCACCGTGTCGCAGGGCGGCGTCGGCTTCGACCAGATCTTCATCGCCTCCTGCCGGCGGCGCGAGCTCGAGGGCCTCACGCTGGCGCAGCTGGCGCACCAGTCCGGCCAGGCGCCGGCCGACGCGTTGATGAACCTGCTGCTGGAGGAGCGGTGCACGGTCAGCATGGTCAGCTTCTCGCAGTCGATCGAGAACGTGGCCAAGGTGCTCGCCCACCCGGCGCTCACGATCGGCTCGGACTCGATTCCGCTCTTCGAGGGAGCGGGCGACAAGCCCGGCAAGCCTCATCCGCGTAGCTACGGCACGTTCCCGCGCGTGCTGAGCGAATACGCGCGAGAGCGCCGGCTGTTCTCGCTGGAGACGGCGGTGAACAAGATGACGGGGTTGCCCGCGCAGCGGCTCGGCCTCTGCGAGCGGGGCCTCGTCCAGGCGGGCTACTTCGCCGATCTCACCGTGTTCGATCCGCGGACGGTCAAGGACGAGTCGACGTACCCCGATCCGCACCGCTACCCGAGCGGCATCCCGCTCGTCATCGTCAACGGCGCCGTCGCCGTCGACGGCGGCCGCGCCATCACGCGCGCCGGCCGCGTCCTGACGCCCTCACGCTGAGAGCGGTCTTTACGTCCCTCCGCCGCGCGGCGCCCACTCGAAGGAGTCGACGTGACCGCGGATGCTGGCGGCCGGGGCTGGCAGCCGCGTTCGAAAATATGCGCGATGACGCGCCGGCACATCGCGGACGTCGGTCATGACCGGCCGCAGCGGCCGGCCGGCCGCATCCATCGGCTCCAGGACCAGGCCGACGCGCAGCGTGTACTGGTCGTAGCGATTGGTGACGTAGCCTTCGGCGACCGATCCGCCGTCGCGTAAGCCGACATCCACGCTGAAGTACCGGTCCTCCGGCCGTCCGGCCCCGAAGCCTTGGGCGACTGCCCGGCGTGTCCCCAGCGCCGTCAGCGCGAGAGCCAGGAGGAATCCTCGACGGTTCATGGTGTTCTCCCCCCGGCGGTTTTAGACGCGCCCGATCGCCCGGGCGGTTCGGCGTACACTTGGGACCGCGCCGCCGGCGAGCCGGGCGCCCACCATCCATTGTCACGGAGGACAGCATGCTCGATCTGGGACTCACCGGAAAGGTTGCGATCGTGACCGGCGGCAGCGAGGGCATGGGGCGCGCGTGCGCCGAGCGGCTGGCGCGCGAAGGCGCCAGGGTGACGATCTGCGCGCGCCGCAAGGAGATCCTCGAGAACACGGCGTCGGCCATCCGCGCCGCCGGCGGTGACGTGCTGGCCGTGCCCGCCGACGTCACGCGTGCCGACGACGTGGCGGCCGTGGTCCGCGCCACCGTCGAGCGATTCGGTGGCGTCGACATCCTCGTGAACAACGCCGGCACATCGGCGGCCGCCGCCTTCGAGAAGGTGGACGACGAGACCTGGCATCAGGACATCGAGCTGAAGCTCATGGCCGCCGTCCGCTTCAGCCGCGCCGTGATACCCCTCATGAAGCAGCGCGGCGGCGGACGGATCGTCAACGTCACCACCGTCGGGGGCAAGGCGCCGGCGCCGCGGGCGCTGCCGACGAGCGTGACCCGCGCGGCCGGGATCAACCTCACCAAAGCACTCGCCGGCGAGTACGCGGCCGACAACATCTGCGTCAACACCGTGTGCATCGGGCTGGTGAAGAGCATGCAGTGGGAGCGGCGGGCGAAGGGCGACGTCGAGAGCTACTACCGCGAGGTGGCCAAGCGCGTTCCGCTCGGGCGGGTCGGCGAGGCGGCGGAGTTCGGTGATCTGGTCGCCTTTCTCGTGTCGGCGCGGGCGGCCTACATCACCGGCACTGCGATCAACTTCGACGGCGGCATGGCGGCGGTCGTCTAGCGAGCTCGACGCGTGGATCTGCAGACGCTCGGCGCGTTCGATCGGACGGTGACGCTGCCGGGAGGCCCCGTGCGGCTGCGGCCGATCCGGCCCGACGACGCCCCGCGGCTGGTCGAGCTCTACGATCGGCTCAGCCGGCAGAGCGCGTATCAGCGGTTCTTCACCGTCATGCAGCGGCTGCCGCCGGACTGGGCACGATTCCTGGCCGCCGTCGACCACCGGCGCCGGTTCGCCCTCGTCACCGAGGACGCCGCGGCGTCGACGCCGACCCTGGTCGGTGTGGCGCGGTACGAGCCGGTGCCGGACGACGAGGCCGTGGAGCTCGCGGTGGTGGTGCAGGACAGCTGGCAGGGTCAGGGCCTCGGGACGGTGCTCCTCCGCGAGCTCGTTCACGCCGCCGAGCTCAACGGCATCCATCGCTTCCGGGCGTACGTGCTCGCCGACAACCGCCGCATGCTGCATCTGCTCGGGCGCCACACCGAGGTGCGCGAGCGGCGCCGCGACGGGAGCGTGCTCGAGCTGACGCTGAGACCCAGGGGCGGTGCAGAGGCGCCCCGCTAGTGGACCTCATCGTCGGCGGCGTTCGCGAGGCCGTGCGTCTGCTGCTCACCGGCGACGCGGAGATCTTCGCAATCCTCTGGCTCTCGCTCCAGGTCTCGGGCGCGGCGACGCTGATCTCGCTGGCGCTCGGCGTGCCGGGCGGCGCGGCCCTCGCGATGCTGCGCTTCCCGGGGCGCACGGCGGTGATCTCGCTCGTCAATGCGGGGATGGGATTGCCGCCGGTGGTGGTGGGCCTGTTCGTGTCGCTGCTCCTCTGGCGGAGCGGGCCCATGGGCGCCTGGGAGATGCTCTACACGCCGGCCGCCATCGTGGTGGCGCAGGCCGTGATCGCGACGCCGATCGTGACCGGCATCACCCTGGCGGCGGTGCAGAACGTCCCCGAGAAGTTCCGCCTGCAGCTGATCGCGCTCGGCGCCTCGCGCGCCCAGATGGTCGGCGTCGTGCTGCGCGAGGCGCGGCTGCCGATGCTGGTCGCGGTCATGGCGGCCTTCGGCGGCGTCATCTCGGAGATCGGCGCCTCCATGATGGTCGGCGGCAACATCAAGGGCCAGACGCGGACGCTGACCACGGCCATGGCCCTCGAGACGGGCAAGGGCAACTTCGAGATCGCCATCGCGCTGTCGCTGCTGCTGCTCGTGCTCGTCTTCGCCGTCAACTGGGCGCTGACCTCGATCCAGCAGCGCCACCGCTGAGCGCGTTATCCTAGGCGCGTGATCCGGACGCTGCTCGCACTGACCGTGGCGGCGACGGCGGCGGTCGGCGCGGCCGAGGCCGCCTCGCGGGAGCTGACGTTCTCGGTGGCGGTGAGCCTGAAGGAGGCGGTGGAGGACCTCGGCCGCCGCTTCATGCAGGCGCAACCCGGCGTGACCCTCCGCTACAACGTCGGCTCGTCGGGAGAGCTTTCGAAGCAGATCGAGGCCGGCGCTCCGATCGATCTCTTCCTGTCCGCCGCCGAGCGCCAGATGGACGAGCTCGAGCGAGGGGGGCTCATCGTGCGGGCGACGCGCCGCGTGTTCGCCCGCAATGTCCTGGTCGCCGTCAAGCCGCTCGACTCTCCGCTGGACGTCGCCAAGCCCGCCGACCTCCTCCATCCCCGCGTGCGGCGCGTCGTCGTCGGCAATCCGAGGACGGTGCCGGCAGGTCAGTACGCCGAGCAGTCGCTGCGGGCGCTCGGCATGTGGGACCGCCTCGGCGCGCGGCTCGTCTTTGCCGAGAACGTCCGGCAGGCGCTCGAGTACGTCGCGCGCGGCGAGGTCGACGTGGGGTTCGTCTACGCCTCCGATCTTTCGGCCCGCCCGGGTCGCGTCAAGGAAGCGTTCCGGCCCGGCGAGGACACGTACCAGCCTGTCACCTATCCGGTGGCGGTGGTCACGGGCGCGCGCGAGCCCGTGCTGGCCGAAGCGTTCATCCGGCTCCTGGTGAGCCCCGAGGGGCAGGCCGCGCTGGCGCGCTTCGGCTTCCAGCCGCCCACCGCCCGATGAGCGCCGACATCGAAAGCGCGCTGGCCCTCTCCGTCCGCGTGGCCGTGCTGGCGACGGCCCTCAATGCCGTGGTGGGCATCCCGCTCGCCTACGCGCTCGCGCGGCGCCGCTTCCGCGGCAAGGCCGTCCTGGATCTGCTGGTCACGCTGCCGCTGGTGCTGCCCCCGACCGTGACCGGCTACTACCTGATCGTGCTGCTCGGCCGCCGCGGCTGGCTCGGCGCGCCGCTCTACGAGGCCACCGGCTGGACGGTGGCCTTCACCTGGTACGCGGCCGTGATCGCGGCCACCGTCATGGCTCTGCCGCTCCTCGTGCGCACGGCGCGCGCCGCCATCGAGTCGGTCGACCGCGATCTCGAGAAGGCCGCCTACACGCTCGGCCGCTCGGAATGGCGTACCGCGCTCGAGGTGACCCTCCCCCTGGCGCGCAACGGGATCCTCGCCGGCCTCGTGCTGGCGTTCGCGCGGGCGCTCGGCGAGTTCGGCGCCACGCTCATGCTGGCGGGAAACATCCCCGGTCGCACGACCACGGTGCCCCTCGCCATCTACACCGCCGTGCAGACCGGGGACAGCGCGGCGGCCCTGGCCCTCGTCGGCATCCTGACCGCGCTCTCGTGCGTTGTGTTGATGATGGCCGGTCGACTCGGCGCGCGCGCGACGTGAACGAGCGGCTGGAGGTCCGTGTCGTCAAGCGGCTGGCCGGGTTTGCGCTCGACGTCGGGTGGAGCGCCGGCGACGGCGTGGCGGTCCTGTTCGGTCCGTCCGGCGCCGGCAAGACGCTGACGCTCCAGTGTCTGGCCGGTCTTCTGCGTCCGGACACCGGTCGCATCATCGTCGACGGACGCGTGCTCTTCGATTCGACCACCGGCGTCGACGTGCGGCCGCAGGCGCGCCGCGTCGGCTACGTCTTCCAGGGCTACGCGCTGTTTCCCCACCTGAGCGTGGCCGACAACGTCGGCTTCGGGCTGCGCGACCGCCCGCGCGCGGCGCGCGCCGGGCGCACGGCCGAGGTCCTCGAACGCCTCGGCCTCTCCGAGCTGGCCGGACGTCGGCCGCGCGAGCTCTCCGGCGGCCAGCGGCAGCGTGTCGCGCTCGGCCGCGCGCTGGCCACCGATCCGGCGCTGCTGCTGCTCGACGAGCCGCTGTCGGCGCTCGACGCGCCGTTGCGCCGCACGCTCCGCGACGAGCTGCGAACGATCCTGCGCGAGTGGCGGACGGCGGCCGTCGTCGTCACGCACGACTTCACCGAGGCCTATCGCCTGGCCGACCGCATCGTCGTGTACGACGCGGGGCGCGTCGTGCAGTCCGCACCGCGATCCGAGCTCCTGTGGCAGCCGGCCTCGGAATCGGTCGCGCGCATCATGGGCATCCGCAACGTGCTGCGGGGGACGGTGGTGAAGGCGACGCCCGACCGCATCCAGCTGCGCTGGCGGGGCCAGCTGCTGGAGGCCGTCAACTCGCCGAGCCGGTCCTATCTGCCGGCGCCCGACAGTCCGATCGCGTTCTTCGTGCGGCCGGAGTATGTCCGTCTGATCCGCAAGGACCGCAGCCCCGCCGACCACAGCCACCACATGAACTTGATGCAGGGCACCGTCGTCGGCGACGAGGACTTCGGCACCACCTGGAGCCTGCGCATCCGGCTCGATGCGCCGGGGCCGCCCGCGCAGGGCGACTGGGACGTCGAGGTGCAGGTGCCGCACCTGGTCTACGAGATCCTCGAGATCGATCGCGACCGCCGCTGGCAGTTCTCGATCCACCGCGGCTCGATTCACGTGCTGCCGGCGTGACGGCGACGGCCGCCCTCGCGCTGCGCGACGTCCGGCGCCGCTACGGCGCGCGGGACGTGCTCGACGTCCCCGCCCTCGACGTCTTCGCCGGCGAGGTGCTGGTCGTGATCGGTCCGAACGGCGCCGGCAAGTCGACGCTGCTCCGCGTGCTCGGCCTGCTCGAGCGTCCCGACGCGGGGCAGGTGCTGGTGGGCGGCCGCGCGATCGAGGCGCATGACGCGCTCCGGGAGCGCCGGCAGATGGCCACCGTGTTCCAGGAGCCGCTCCTCGCCGACGCCACCGTCGCCGAGAACGTCGCCCTCGGTCTGCGGTTTCGCGGCGTGCCGGCGGTGCTCGGCGCGGTCCGGGTCGCGCGGTGGCTCGAGCGGCTCGGCGTCGGCGGATTGGCGACCCGGCGGGCGCGCACGCTCTCGGGCGGGGAAGCGCAACGCGTCGCCCTCGCCCGGGCGCTGGTGCTCGAGCCGGAGGTCCTGCTGCTCGACGAGCCGTTCGCCGGCCTCGACTCGCCGGGACGCGCCGCGTTGCTGACGGATCTCAGCGGCATCCTGCGCGGCGATCGCACCACCACCGTGCTGGTGACGCACGAGCGTGGTGAGGCGCTGGCGCTGGCCGACCGCGTCGCCGTCCTGATCGAGGGACGCCTGCGCCAGGTCGACACGACCGCGCGGGTCTTCTATGCACCCATCACGGAGGAGGTCGCGCGGTTCGTCGGCGTGGAAACTCTGGTCACCGGTCATGTGCTGTCCTCGGACGGCGGGGTGACCGCGGTCGATACCGGTGGACGGGTGGTCGAGGTGGCCGGCGAGGCCCGCCCGGGCGCCACCGTGCGCCTCGCCATCCGGCCCGAAGACGTCACGCTCGAGCCCGCCGGCAGCCCGTCGCGCATCAGCAGCGCGCGCAATGTGCTGGAGGGCGTCATCGCCGGCATCACCGCGTCGACGCACGCCATCCACGTCACCGTCGACGTCGGGTTTCCGCTCGTGGCCGCGGTGACCGCCCGTTCCGCGAAGGAGCTCGGGCTGGCGCCCGGGACGCGCGTCTGCGCGGTCTTCAAGGCCAGCGCGGCGCACCTGATCGCGCAGGGCGGGGCGCTTGACTCCCCCCGGGGGCCGGAGATATAAGGGAGTCACCCGCAACCAGGAGGACCATGGACGGGGATCGGTCTCGATCGATGAACCTCGCCAGGCCAGCGGCCATCCCGCTGGCTTTGTTTGTTTCAAGCCGTGCCCGCCGCCACGCACAAGGAGGTCCTGCATGACCCAGGAGAACCTCATCGACCAGCTGATGGCCCAGAACGACGAGTTCCGGCGCCTCCGCTCCGAGCATCAGGGATACGAGCGAGAGCTCGAAGCGCTGCGCGGGACTGCGCCGCTCTCCACGGACCAGCAGTGGCGGATGAGCGAGTTGAAGAAGCTGAAGCTCATGGCGAAGGACCGGATGGAGGAGATCATCCGGCACGCGCGCCCGGGCGTCACCGCCTGACGCGTCGACGCGCAACGACGCGGCCGCGGAAGGCCGTCAGCGACGACGGGTTCCGCGGCCTCACCCACCTCTCCTCGCACGGTGATGCACGCATGGTGGACGTCTCCGCCAAGGCGGAGACGCCCCGCGAAGCCGTCGCCCGCGCCATCGTCAAGATGAAACCGGCCACCCTTCGTGCCGTCCGGCGCGGCAACGCGCCGAAGGGCGACGTCCTCGGAGTCGCGCGCACGGCCGGCATCCTGGCAGCCAAGCGGACGTCGGAGCTGATTCCGCTCTGCCACCCGTTGCGCCTGACGCGGGTCGACGTCCAGTTCGACCGCCGCGGCCGGCCCGGGGAGCTCGGCGTCGAGGCGCGCGTCCGCACCGTCGACAAGACGGGGGTCGAGATGGAGGCGCTCACCGCGGTCAGCGTGGCCGCGCTGACCGTCTACGACATGGTCAAGGCCCTCGAGAAGGGCGTCACCATCGCGCGCGTGCAGCTCGTCGAGAAGCGCGGAGGCAAGTCCGGCCACTGGCGGCGGTAGCAGCCTGTCGGTGTCTGTCGGTGTATAGAGGAGCGCCACGGCTACGCCGGGGCGCTCCGAAGGTCGGGGGTTTGGGGGCCATTTCGGGGCCCCCATGACGATATGAAAACAGCGCTGATTCATTCGGACGCCGCCACCCGGTTCGACTATGGCCCGCAGCATCCGCTGCGCATGGAGCGCCTCGGCCTCACCTGGCGATTGATGCAGGCCTACGGCGTCACCCGGCTGCCCGGCAGCGCGGTGCTGGCGCCGGAGCCGGCGGCGGAGGTCGACATCGCGCGATTCCATTCGCGCGAGTACCTCGACGTCCTCAAGCGCGCCAACACGGGGAAGGAACCGGCGGACGGCGCCATGTACGGCCTCGGGCTCGGCGACAATCCGGTGTTCCGGGGTCTGTGGGAGTCGGCGCAGCTCGTCGCGGCCGGCTCGCTGCTCGCCGCCGACGTCGTCGCGCGCGGCGACGTCGACCGTGCCTTCCACTTCGCGGGCGGCCTCCACCACGCGATGCCCGATCGCGCCTCGGGCTTCTGCTACGTGAACGACGCCGTGCTGGCGATCCTGCGCCTGCGCGAGCGCGGCTTGCGCGTCGTGTACGTGGACATCGACGCCCACCACGGCGACGGCGTGCAGTACGCCTTCTACGGCGATCCGAACGTGATGACCGTGTCGCTGCACGAGCGCGGCGAGCGGCTCTTTCCCGGCACCGGCTTCGTGCGCGAGGTCGGCGAGGGCGAGGGCGTCGGCTTCTCCGTGAACCTTCCGCTGGAGGCCTACACCGACAGCGCCGTCTATCTCCCCGCCTTCGATGCGGTCGTGCCGCCGCTCGTCCGGCGCTTCGCGCCGGACGTGATCGTGGCGCAGCTCGGTGTCGACACGCATCGCACCGATCCGCTCACCCACCTGGCCCTCGACGTCCAGGGCTTCGCGCGCGCCCTCGCGGCGATCCTGCCGCTGGCACCGAGGATCGTCGCGCTCGGCGGCGGCGGCTATGATCTGCGGAACGTCGCCCGCATGTGGACGGTGGCGTGGGCCGTGCTGAACGGCGTGGAGCTGCCGGACACGCTGCCCGAGACCTTCGAGGACGACGCGCGCCGCTACGGGTTCAAGACGCGCGCGCTGTGGGACGCTGACGTGGCGCTCCCGGACGACGTGCGGCGCGCGGTCGCCGACTACGCCGACCGGCAGATCGACGCCGTCCAGCACACGATCTTCCCCTTACACGGGATCTGACTAATGGGGGGCCCCGAAATGGCCCCCCATACCCCCCAACGCTCGTCACGCCCCGGCGAAGCCGTGGCGCTCCTCGATCACGCGCGCAGCTGCGTCGCGAGATCCTCGAAGTCCTTCGCCACGAGGTCGACCCTCGGGTCGGGCGGAAGATCGGGGAGGGCGCGGCGCTCGACGCGCGCTGAGGCACGTCGACCGACTGGGCGAAGCTCGCCGACGCGTGGCGCGGCCGGTATCAGCCGGCCCTGCACCGGCCGCGCGAGTTCGGCGACCGTCCGCCGATACAGTCGACGCAGGTGCCGAAGACGTCGAAGAGCAGGGCACGCGGTTCGAGCGGAGGCACGCCGAAACACCAGCACAGCCGCGTCCGGGCCCGGAGACGGCGTGCTACAGTGACAGGGATTCGGAGGTCACAGTGCGTGGAGTGCTGATCACGTTCGAGGGCGTTGAGGGGTCGGGGAAGTCGACCCAGATGCGGCGTCTCGAGCGATGGCTACGTCGCGAAGGCTATCGTCCGGAGATCACGCGCGAGCCCGACGGGACCGCGCTCGGCGTCGCCGTTCGACGATTGTTCGAGCGGAAGCCGGAGCCGCTCGCGGAGATGTTCCTCTTCATGGCGGCCCGGCAGCAGCACGTGAGCGAGAAGATCCGCCCGTGGCTGCGGGCCGGACGCGTCGTGCTCTGCGATCGTTACACCGATGCCACCGTCGCCTACCAGGGCTACGGCCGTGGCGTCGAGCCGCAGCTGATCCGTGAGATGAACGTGCACGCCACCGGCGGCGTCTTCCCGGACCTCACGCTGCTCTTCGATCTCGACCCCGCGGCTGGATTCCGGCGCATCGCGGGCCGGCGTCTCGATCACTTCGAGCGTGAGAAGCTGGTGTTTCACCGGCGCGTGCGGCGCGGCTACCTCGAGATCATGCGGGCCGATCCCAAGCGTGTCCGCCGCATCGACGCCGCCGGCGAGCCGGATGCCGTCGAGCAGCAGGTGCGTGCGATCGTCCGGGAGTTCCTGGCATGAAGCTCGACGCCATCCTCGAGCAGCCGCGCGCGGTCGAGCAGCTCACGCGCGCGCTCACCACCGATCGGGTCGCTCACGCCTACGCGTTCGTAGGACCCACCGGCAGCGGCCGCTTCACGACCGCGCTGGCCTTCGCCGGCGCGCTCCTGTGCGAGAGCCGTCGCCGGTGCGAAACAGGCTCCGCCTGCCGTGCGTGCCGGCTCGTCGACGCTCGGCAGCATCCGGACCTGCACGTTCTCGTCCCCACGCCGCCGGAGTCCAACCCCAAGGGCGCGCGCGCCATCCGCATCGGCGCCGTGCGCGAGCTGGAGCGCCAGGCGTCGCTCCGTCCGGCCATGGCGCGGCGGCGGGTGCTGATCCTCGACGAGGCCGAGCGGATGACGGGAGAGGCGCCGCAGGCGTTCCTCAAGTTCCTCGAGGAGCCTCCGCCCGAAACGGTGGTGGTTCTCATCCTGCCCCGCATCCGGGCGGTGCCGGCCACGGTCATCTCACGCTGTCAGCTCGTTCGGTTCCGCGCGCGCGGCGAGGCGGCCACGGCGGCGCTGGCGACCGAGGCGGCGACGGCGCTCGACGAGGCGCGCGAGCAGGGCGCGCCCGCCATCTTCAAGCGGACCGAGCGTGTCGACCGCGAGCGCGCCGAGGCGCTCGTCGACGGCTGCTGGCTGCACTGCCGCGATCTGATGCTGCTGCGGGCAGGGGCCGGCGCCGCGCTGCTGACGGATGCCGCGGGGGCGGACGCCCTCGCCATGGAAGCGGCGAAATGGACGGACGAAGGACTCTACGCGGCGATCGAGGCGTGCCGTGAGGCACATCTGGCGCTCGTCGGGAACGTGACGCCGCGGCTCACCGTCGACGTGATGCTGGGCCGCCTGGCGGGGAGGGCCGTGTGAGCGACCCCGAGGAATATCTGGTCGGCGTGCGGCTGCGTGACACGGCGCCCGCCGACGACTACAAGCTGGTCGGCGATCTGCCGCTCCATGTCGGCGACATCGTAATGGTGGAGGCGCCGACGGGGACGCTGACGGGTGAAGTTCGGCGTCCGCGCCGCGTGATCCCCGAGTTCAAGCGCGACCGTCTCTACCGCCGCGTGGTGGGCCTCGCGTCGGAAGACGAGGCGCAGGAATATCGTCATCGCCGCGCGCGCGAGGAAGCCGCCATCGTCACCAGCCAGCAGCTGGCGCGGGCGCGCGGGCTCGTCATGAAGGTCGTCGACGTCGAGATGCAGCCGGCGCAGCGGCGCGTGTCCGTCTATTTCAGCGCCGACGACCGCATCGACTTTCGCGAGCTCGTGCGCGACCTCGCCCGGGAGTTCCGGTCGCGCATCGAGATGCGGCAGATCGGCGCCCGCGATACCACGCGCGTGCTGGACGGCATCGGGCCGTGCGGGCGGCAGCTCTGCTGTTCCTCGCACCTGCGAAAGTTCGATCCGATCTCGGTGAAGATGGCCAAGGCGCAGGACATGCCGCTCACCGACAACCGGCTCCTCGGCAACTGCGGCCGGCTCAAGTGCTGCCTGCTCTACGAGTTCTCGACGTACCAGGAGCTGCGCGCGCGGCTGCCCAAGGTCAACTCGCCCTGCCAGGCGAGCTGCGGCGGGGGCGGCTGCATGACCGGGAAGGTGCGATCGCTCCGCGTGCTCAAGCAGAGCGTGGTCGTCGGATTTCCCGACGGCACCGAGGCGGAGGTGCCGCTCAGCGAGCTGACGTGGGAGGGTCGCGACCACGTGAAGGTGGAGCTCGAGCGCACGTGACCGGCGGCACGTTCTATCTCACCACGCCGATCTACTACGTGAACGCGACGCCGCACCTCGGCCACGCGTACACCACGATCGTCGGCGACGCGGCGGCGCGCTGGCATCGGCTCGTCGGCGACCGCGTGTGGTTCCTCACCGGCACCGATGAGCACGGCGACCGGATCGCGCAGGTGGCAGCCGACGCCGGTGTGGCGCCACAGGTCTACACCGACCGTATCGCGGCCGCCTTCCGGGACGGCTGGCGACGGCTCGGGATCACCAACGACGACTTCATCCGCACCACCGAGCCGCGCCACCAGACGGTCGTGCAGAAAATATTACAGGCGCTCTGGGACGCCGGCGAGATCTACCTCGGGCGCTACGGCGGCCAGTACTGCTACGGCTGCGAGCGGTTCTACACCGAGAAGGAGATCGTCGACGGCAAGTGTCCCGACCACCAGACGCCGCTGACGTACATCGAGGAGGACAACTACTTCTTCAAGATGTCGCAGTACCAGTCGTGGCTCATCGAGACGATCGAGACGCATCCGGAGCTCATCCGTCCCGAGCGCTACCGGAACGAGATCCTCGGCTTCCTGCGCGAGCCGCTGCAAGATCTCTCGATCAGCCGCCCCCGCAGGCGGCTCGAGTGGGGCATTCCGCTGCCGTTCGACGACAAGTACGTCACCTATGTCTGGTTCGACGCGCTCATCAACTACGTCTCCGCGCTCGGCGGTCCCGGCGCCGAGAAGTTCGAGACGTTCTGGCCGCACGTCCAGCACCTCATCGGCAAGGACATCGTCAAGCCGCATGCCGTCTACTGGCCGTGCATGTTGAAGGCGGCCGGGATTCCGCTCTTCACGCGCCTGAACGTGCACGGCTACTGGCGCATCGGCGGCGGCAAGATGTCCAAGTCCGTGGGCAACGTCGTGGAGGCCATGGCGCTCACCGAGAAGTACGGCAACGACGCGTTCCGGTACTTCGTGATGCGCGAGATGGTGTTCGGGCTCGATGCCGACTTCTCGGAGGAGGCGTTCGTGGGCCGGCTCAATGCCGACCTCGCCAACGACCTCGGCAATCTCGCCTCGCGCGCCTCGACGCTCATCGTGAACTTTGCGGGTGGGGTGGTGCCCGGCGTGCCGGCATCTCCGGCCGGAGGCGGCGAGCTGGCGGCCGCCTTCGACGACGCGCTCCACGCCGTGGGCACGGCTGTGCCGGAGTTCGCCTTTCAGCGGGCGCTGGCGTCGATCTGGGAGTTCGTCGGAGCCGTGAACCGCTACGTCGACACGACGCAGCCGTGGGCCCTGGCCAAGCAGCCGGCCCAGCGCGCCCGCCTGGACGCCGTCCTCTATGACCTCGCGCAGGCGCTGCACTGCCTCGGCGTCGTGCTGGCGCCGTTCCTCCCCGACGCGGCCGCGAAGATCCGGACCGCGCTCGGCCACGCAGGCGAGCCGACACTCACGCGCGGTCCGTGGGGCGACCTGCGTCCGGGCACCCGGATCGAGAAGATCCCGGGACTCTTCCCGCGCGTGGAGGACCGGAAGGCGACGCCCGGCGCCGCGGCGGACATGTCGTCGGACGCCGGCGCGCGCATCACCATCGACGAGTTCGCGAAGGTGGACCTGCGCGTGGCCCAGGTCCTCGCCGCCGAAGCGGTGCCGAAATCCAGGAAGCTACTGAAGCTGCGCGTGTCGCTCGGCAGCGAGGAACGGACGGTGCTGGCCGGCATCGCGGAGCACTACGCGCCGGGCGACCTCGTCGGCAAGAAGGTGGTCGTGGTCGCGAACCTCCAGCCGGCGAAGCTGATGGGCATCGAGTCGCAGGGCATGGTCCTCGCCGGCTCCACCGACAGCGGGCTCGGCGTGCTCACGCTGGACAAGGACCTTCCGCCCGGCGCCAAGGTGAAGTGACGACGCCGGCCAGCGAGTACGTCGCGACCATCCTGGCCGTCGCCGAGCGCGACGCGTCGATCGCCCGTGTGTTGCGGGAGATCTGCGCGCTCGACGCCGAGGTGCGCGGCAGCGCGCTGGAGCTCATGGGCGCGCACCTGCGAACGCAGGCGGCCCCCGCCGACGTGCTCGAGTGTGTCCAGGCGCTGCGGCGGGAGGAGGTCGCGCGCGCCATCGCCGCGCGGCTCGGCCCGCCCGGGTGAGCCCGGCCAGCCTCGCCGGCACCATGGCCTTCGCCCGCGTCTGGGGCATCTCGATCGCCTCGGCCGTGGGCGGGCTCCTCACGCTGTTCGTCTTCCGGCGCGGCTTGCCGCACGTCTCGCTCATCGTCGGCTACGTGCTGCTGCTGTGGATCCTGGTGGCGGTGCTCGTGCAGACGCGAGGTGTGCTGGCGGCGTCCGAGCGCCGGACGCATCGCCTCATGCTGGCGGCCACCGAGTACACGGTGCAGACGCTCTACCACGGCGTCCTGCTGTTCCTGCTGCCGGCGTACTGGGCGGCCACCACCCTCACGTCGTACAACGTGTTCTTCTTCCTCCTCCTCGTCGCCCTCGCCCTGCTCGCCACCGTCGACCCGTGGTATCGCGCGATCGTGCACCCGTACCCGTGGATGGGCTATGTGTTCTTCGTGGTGTCGCTCTTCGGCGCCCTCAACCTCGCGCTGCCGCTCGTCTACGTGCCGCCGGCGTGGGCGCTGCTGAGCAGCGCGTGGCTGGCCACCGTCGCCTTGACGCCGGCCGTGTGCCGCGCGCGGGCGTGGCCGTGGCGGCTCGGGTTCGCGGTGACGGCGCTGGTCGGCTTCGCTGTCGCGAGCGGCGTCGTCTACATCCGCATCGCGATTCCGCCCGCGCCGCTGTTCCTCGCCGAGTCGCGCATCGCCTGGGACATCGGGACCATCAGCTCGCTGGAGCCGCCGTCCCCGATCCCGGCCTCGGCGCTGCAAGACCAGGGCCTGGTCGCTCATACGGCCATCTACGCGCCGGCCGGCCTGCGCACGCCGGTGCAGCACGTGTGGCGGCAGAATGGCGTCGTCATCAACGTCATCGGGCTCAGCGTGGAGGGCGGCCGGCAGCAGGGATACCGGACGTTCTCACGCAAGCACTCGTTCCCGGCGAATGCGGCCGGCCGCTGGACGGTCGACGTCATGACTCGCGGCCAGCTCATCGGCCGGGTACGGTTCCGGGTGGCGTCGTGAGCGCGCCGCTCGAGCTCTTCGACACCCACGCGCATCTGCATTTCCCCGGCTTCGACGACGACCGCGAGGCGGTGCTCACGCGCGCCCGCGCCGCCGGAGTGCGCCGCATGGTGACGATCGGGACGGATGCCGAGACGTCGCGGGCAGCGATCGCGCTGGCCGAGCGCGAGCCCGACGTGTGGGCGACGGCCGGCGTCCACCCGCATGACGCCGCCGAGAGCGACGAGGCGGCCCTGACCGAGGTCGAGCGTCTGGCCGCCGGCGCGCGGGTGGTGGCCATCGGCGAGATCGGGCTCGATTTCTTCCGCAATCTCTCGCCACGCGAGACGCAGGAGCGCGTGCTGCGCCGGTTCCTGGCCCTGGCGCGGCGGCTGCGCAAGCCCGTGGTCGTCCACTGTCGCGACGCTCACGCCGAGGTCCTCGCCATCCTGACCGAGGAGCACGTGGCCGAGGTCGGTGGGATCATGCATTGCTTCTCGGGTGACGTGGCGATCGCGCGTCGCTGTCTCGACCTCGGACTGCTGATCTCGCTGGCGGGCCCCGTCACCTATCCCAACGCCCGCGCGCTGCCCGAGGTCGCGCGCTTCGTCCCCGCCGATCGGCTCGTCGTCGAGACCGACTGCCCCTTCCTGCCGCCCCAGGGCTACCGCGGCAAGCGCAACGAGCCGGCGTATCTCGCCCTCACCGCCGCCCGGGTCGCCGAGCTGCGAGGCGAGCCGCTGGACGACCTCGCGCGGCGCACCACCGACAACGCGCGCCGCGTGCTGCGCGTGGACTGAGCGATGCCGCTGCGCGATCTGAAGTTCTTCGTGCGCGGCCGCATCAACCGGGCGATGAGCCGGCTGCTCACGCGCCGCGCCGGTCCGCCGCCGAGCTTCACGCCGGCGCCGCTCGACGCCGTTGTCGCCGGCCCGCGCACGCCGCTGGCCCTCACGCGGCTGCTGGAATCACGCGACAACGCCGCGCGGGAGGCCGCCGTCGCGCGCTATCTCACGGCCCGCGGCGTGCCGTTCGTCCGGCATCGCTTCTCGACGTTCGAAGGCCACGGCGAGAACTTCAGCGTCGACGTCGGCAACGGCGATCGCGTGCTCGTGCTCGTCGCGCATCATGACGCCGTGCCCGCCAGCCCGGGTGCCAACGACAACGCCGCCTCGGTGGCGATCTTGCTGGCGTTGCTCGAGCGCCTGGCCGCCTCGCCGCCGTCACGCCTGCGCGTCCGCCTGCTGTTCCCCGCCTGCGAGGAGCTCGGCTATCTCGGCGCGCGCGCGTACGTGCGGGCCACGCCGCCCACCGGCGTCGTCGGCGTTCTCAGCCTCGAGCTGTGCGGCATCGGCGACACGCCGGCGATCTGGGACGCCGCCGGCGAGACACGCTTTCTCCGCAGCGTCCGCGGCGCGTTCGAGTCGCTCGGCCGGCGCGCCGACGAGAGCTATCACGTGGTCGGGAAGATTCCCGTGTTCGGCAGCGACCATCGCGCGTTCGCCGCCGCCGGCGTGCCGGCCTACGGGCTCAGCGTGGTGCCGGCGGCCGAGGCCGAGTCGCTCCGCCAGTTCGTGCTCAGTCCGGTGAAGAGCGCGATCTCGGCGGTGCAGCGGCGGCCGGTGCCGTTCGACACCTATCACACCCGGCGCGACGCGCTCGCGACCGTGGACGCGGCCGCGCTCGACATGGTCGTCCAGTCCCTGGAGACGGTGGTTTCGGCGGCCGCGCGCTCGTAGCTGTCGTGCAGGCGTGAGCACTCTTTCGTTCTCGATCGGCCCTTGGCAGATCCGCCCGGTGGATCGGGTCTGACCACTCCGAAGCGCGGTTGATTCAGGCCGTCGTGGCGTATCGATCCGCCTCGCGAAAGAAATCGGATAGTTGCAAGACCGGACGGAGCCGGTATGTCAATTGCCTGTACACGGCCGGGACCTGACAGTGATACGCATGCCCGTGCCACCGCCGGACCTGAGCACCATCGACAAGCGACTGCTGAGCTACGGGCTCGCGCTTCAGGAAGAGCACGATTTGATCGCCCTGCTGACCCGCGTTCTTTACGCAGCGCGATCGCTGACGAACGCTGAGGCCGGCACTCTGTTTCTCGTCGATGGCGACGTCCTGCGATTCACCGTGGTCCAGAACGATTTTCTAAAGCGGCGGGTCGGCGATCAGCACATGCGCCAAGCTCTCCAGACGGCCCCCCTCCCCATCAACAACGGAAGCCTCGCCGGCTATGTCGCGCTGAGCGGTAAGACGCTAAGCATCGCAGATGTGTATCGTATCCCAGCCGACCGCCCCTACCGCTTCAAGGTCGCAATCTTCGAGGTGCTGTCGATTGGACCGATGCTGCGGTCAGCAATCTTGAGCGCCGCGTCGATTGACGACATCCGCGCCATCGCCCGCCGCGAGGGGATGGTGACTCTGCGCGAGGCGGCGGTGGCGCGGCTCGTTGCCGGTGACACGACGTTAGAGGAGGTGGTCCGGACCACGACGCTCGAGTAGAGCAATGCGTCGTGCCAACGAGGTTCCAATCGTGATCAGACGGCCAGGAGCCTGCGGCTGCGATCCGCGTCGGCCCGCGGGACGAGCAGCGTGACCTCGCCCTGGGCGCCCACCGTGAACGGGTGGACGGAGTGCGCGATGCGGGAGCGCATCATGACCGGGATGCCTTCGCTCTCGAACAGGCCCTTGACCACGAGCGCCTCGCGCTGATCGCAGCGATGCACCTCGACCAGCGCGCGGTCGTCGCGCGGGTCTGGCGCGGGGCGAGCCGGGAACGGGATGACCTTGCCGGGCATGTCCTGGATCATAGCGTAACCCGGCGTACAATCGCCCCAGCAGGCAGGAGGTGGCCCGTGGACAAGTTCGAGTACTTCAGCGGCCTCCCCGAGATCGGCGTCGTGCCGCGCGCCCCGCACGCCGGGCCGCTCCTGCAGCACGTCTACGAGCAGGAGCACGGGCGCGGCGGCTTCGCCGGCAAGGTGGCGCACACCTACCACCTCTATCCGCCGACCAACTGGCTGCCGGGCGAGACGCGCGTGATCGAGGGCTTCGCTCCGGCCTGGGAGTCGCCGCTCGGGCCGATCGGCGGCACGCACCTGCTGCTCGACGTGGCGCCGGCCGAGCCCGCGCGCGACGTCTACCGCGGCATGGCGCGCATCGTGGCCAACGAGACGGCGGCCATGAACGTCACGGCGCCGGCGGCGCCGATGGAGTACTTCTTCGAGCACCACTCGGCGACGTGCGTGTACTTCATCCACGCCGGGCGCGGGACGCTGGAGACGACGTTCGGGCCGATCGAGTACCGGAAGGGCGACTTCCTGGTCGTCCCGAAGGGCATCGCTCACCGCTTCGAGCTCGGTGCCGGACGTCACTACTACTGGATGTACGAGTCGTTCGCGGGCGATCCGGAAAAGGCGGAGTCGCCGACGACCGGCCGCTTCATCACCCACAGCGAGAGCGATTATCGCTATCCTCGCTCGCTCGACACGCGCAACGAGGCGGGACGTTTCGAGATCGTCTCCAAGGTGGGAGAGGTCTACACGCGCCGCGTGCACCCCACGCACCCGTTCGACGTGGTCGGCTGGCGCGGCGACTACCTGCCGTATCGCTTCGCCGTCGAGGACGTTCGTCCCCTCACGGCCGATCGCTCGCACGTGCCGCCGTCGGGCCACACCGTATTCAAGCTGCCCGGCTGCTATCTCTGCGTGTTCACCGTCCGCTCGGTGGAAAAGGAAGCGATGTGGCTGCCGTTCTTCCATCGCAACTTCGACTACCTGGAGACGCTGGGTTACCACCTCGGCGAGTTCTTCAGCGGCGGCGGCGTGGTCGGGCCCGGCATGGTGACGCTGCATCCGGTCGGCCTGCCGCACGGGCCGAAGCCTCGCGCGCTGGAGAAGTTCCTCGACGGCCGGCATCCGGCCGTCCACAACGAGGTGGCGGTGATGGCCGACTTCGCCAACCCGACGCGCGTCTCGGCGTGGGCGCTCGGCCTGCGCCGCGCCGACTACATGGACACGTGGAGCGGCTACACGACGGAGCCGCGATTCACCTGGCGGGCTGACCGCCTCGACGAGGTCCGACGCACGGCCGAGCGCCTGGCCGACGCCCGCGACACCCTGCGCCCGCCCGACGGAGACTGAGCTGGGCGCGGCGCCCATCGACGCGGCCGCATTCGACCTGCGCGCGCTTCCGGATTCGTTCTACGAGGACCCGTTTCCGACGTACCATGCGCTCCGGCGGGCGGATCCGGTCCACCGTTGTCCCGACGGCTCGATCTTTCTCACCCGCTACGACGACGTCGTCGCCGTCTACCAGGATCACCAGCGGTTCGCCTCGGACAAGCGCTTCGAGTTCGCGCCGAAGTTCGGCGCCACCCCGCTCTACGAGCATCACACGACGAGCGTCGTGTTCCGCGATCCGCCCGACCACACGCGCATCCGGCGGCTCTTCGCCCCCGCCTTCACGCCGCGCGCGCTGGCGGCGCTCGAGCCGCGCATCGAGCGGCTCGTGGACGAGCTCCTGGCCGGCGCCGCCGCGCGCGGCGGGATGGACGTCGTCGACGATTTCGCGGCGGCGGTGCCGGTGCAGCTCATCGGCGACATGCTCGGCATCCCGGCCGACGAGCGCGGGCCGTTGCGCGGCTGGTCGCTCGCCATCCTCGGCGCGCTCGAGCCCGCGCCCGGGCCGGCTCAGCTCGACGCCGGCAACCGTGCGGTCGAGGCATTCAAGGACTATCTGCGCCGCTTGATCGCCGCGCGTCGCCGGCGGCCGAGCAGCGACCCCGGCGAGATCCTCAGCGCGCTCATCGCGGCCGAGGACGCCGGCGACCGCCTCACCGAGGTCGAGCTGCTCCATCAGTGCATCTTCCTCCTCAACGCCGGCCACGAGACGACGACGAACCTGATCGCCAACGCCGTGCTCACGCTGCTGGAGCACCCCGAGGCGGCGGCGCGTCTGCGCGCCGAGCCCGCGCTGATCGCCACCGCCATCGACGAGTTCTTGCGCTACGAGAGTCCCAACCAGCTCGGGAACCGCCGCACGGTGGGCGCCGCCGTCATCGCCGGCGTCGCGCTGCCCCCGGACACGCTCATCACGCTGTGCATCGGCGCCGCCAACCGGGATCCCGCGCAGTTTCCCGACCCCGATCGCGTCGACGTCGCGCGCACGCCCAATCGCCACCTCGCCTTCATCACCGGCATCCACGCGTGCGCCGGCATGTGGCTTGCGCGCATGGAAGGTCGCGTGGCCATCGGCCGGCTCGTCGCGCGCTTCCCGTCACTCCGACTCGCCGGCGCGCCTGTCCGTGGCCGCCGTGCGCGATTCCGCACGCTCGTTTCCCTTCCCGTCGCCGTCGCTTGAACGCGAGGGGCTAGCACGGCTTCACCGTGCCACTCCCGACGCCAATGCCAGCGGATGCAGCACATCGATCGCATAGCCGAGATCCAGTCGCTCGCCCAGCCAGCTCGGCTTCGATGTGTACGGGTCGATACGCAGACCAAGCGCGTCGTTGTGTGCTCGGAGGTGATCGACGGATCGATCGGCACCGGAGCGGGCGGCGGCACCGCGGGCAGTAGCCAGCCGTGCGGAGTGCGGAAGCTCAGTGCACCGTCGGCCTCCCGCGTTATCTGGTAGCCCTCCTCATGGACTGCGCGATGGTGGCGGCGGCAGAGCAAGGCCAGGTTCGACAGCGTGGTGGGCCCGCCACGTGCCCAGTGGTGGATGTGATGGCCCTGGCCGAAGCGCACACCGCAGCCGGGGAAGCGACAGCCTCGATCGCGGTGGTGAAGCGCTCGGCGTAGCGCCGGCGGAATCGTCCGCGTCCGCGCGCCGACCTCGACGATCTGGCCCTCGGCGTCGTGTCGCATCAGCATCGCAGGCCAGGCGCTGAGACGTCTCCGCGGGAACGCGGGGACCACCCTCGAGGACCGACTGGCCGGGCGCGTCGGCGTCCGCCAGCACGGCAGCGTCGACGTGGACCACGACCTGGTACCGCTCGCCCGCAGCCCCAGGATCCATGCCGCGGTGGAGCGCCGTCTCCGCCAGCAAGGCGAGGGCGTCGGCCTGCATCTGGCCGGCGGTCGGCATGTCCTCGCGGACGCCCGCGGTCGACGTTCCCGCTGCAACGTCAACCGAGTCTCGGCGCCCCCGCTGATAGAGCGTCTCACGGGCCGCCTCCAGTGCCTTCATCAGCACGGCGCCCACCTCCGGCTCCAGCCGCCCGCGCACCACGACCATGCCGTCGTCGTCGGGGAACACATAGAGCGTCCGAGTCGCGTGGCGCTCGCCGGCGTCTCGCGTTTCGGCCTTGCGGTCCACGTACCGCCACGCGCGGACAATGCGCTCGACGTGCTCGGCTGTACCGGCGCGGCCCACGCTCAGCAGCCGCTCCTCAGTCTCGGGCGTGGCGACGCGGGTCAGCGCCCGGACCTTGGAGTACGACAGCTCGCCGCGCGCGAGGGCCTGCGCCAATTGAGGCAGCGT
This sequence comes from Candidatus Rokuibacteriota bacterium, assembly GCA_044869815.1. Classification (GTDB taxonomy): domain Bacteria; phylum Methylomirabilota; class Methylomirabilia; order Rokubacteriales; family CSP1-6; genus AR12. The sequence goes on from JBIOXS010000144.1 coordinate 63,600, forward strand.
GCCGAGCGAGCGCGCCACGCGCACATGCCACGCGCGGCGCCCGGGGCCAGACCGACGCGCCATGTCAGCCACGCGGCGCACGAGTTGAAGCCATTGCCCCAGCCACCCCGCGCGTCGAATTCGCGGATCAGATCGAGCAGCCGTGCGGTGGCGGCGTTCAGGTGCGCCGCCAACTCGGCGATCTCGTTGCCGAGTCGTTCCAGCTCGAGCTCGCGCTCAGGGGTAGGGTGA
>JBIOXS010000145.1:0-5345 GCA_044869815.1 Candidatus Rokuibacteriota bacterium
CGCACGAATGACGACCACGGCTGGCAGCCCGAGCAGCGCATGACGCGCGAGGAGGCGGTGCGCTCCTTCACGACGTGGAACGCGTTCGCCTCCCGGCAGGAGCGCGACCTTGGCTCGCTGGAAGTCGGCAAGCAGGCCGACGTCGTCGTGCTGTCCGAGGACGTTTTCACGTGCGACGAGGTGCGGATCCCTGAGATCCGGCCGGTGCTGACGCTGGTGGCCGGCGAGGTCGTCTACCGGGCGTCCTGAGCACAGATCGGGGCACCTTCACTCCGCCGCGCCGCGCGAGCGAAGCAGCATCACCATCGGCTCACGCCCGAGCCGGCGCGCGTACCAGAGCGGCGTGAGGCCCCGCGCGTCCCGTGCGCCGGCGTCGGCGCCGCGATCGAGCAACGTCCGGGCCAGATCCACGTGACCGTCCCACGCGGCGTAGTGCAGGGCGGCGAGGCCCTCGCGGTCGCGCTCGTCAGCACGGGCGCCGCGGGCGAGGAGCAGGCGCGCGACATCGCCCTGCCTGAGGATCACCGCCAGTTGCAGGAGGGGACGGCCCGTATGGTCGCGTGCGTTCACATCGGCGCCGGCGGCGACGAGCGTGGCGGCCACCGCCAGGTGACCGCGCGTCAGGGCCATCTCGAGCGGGGTCCGGCCCTGCGCGTCCGTGAGATCCAGCCGCGCGCCGTGTGCCAGCAGGACGTCGACGGCCGCATCGGGCGACGGCGGAGGGACGCGATCCACGGCCGCCATCAGCGGCGTCATCCCGCGCGCGTCGCGCGCGTCGACGTCGACCCGGCGGCCGAGAAGCAGCTCCAGCGGCGCGCGCACGTTGCGCGGCGCCGAGGCGTGCAGCGGCGTGGCGCCGCCGTTGTCCCGGGCCGTTGGGTCGGCGCCCGCCCGCAGGAGCGCTTCGACGATCATCGGGTCGGCGCCGAACATCGCGAAGTGCAGCGGCGTGTGGCCGCGCTCGTTCCGCGCGCGCACGTCGCCGCCGCGCCGCAGGAGGAGCTCCACGACGGCCGCCTGGCCTTGCCACGTGCAGAGGTGCAGCGGCGTGTCGCCGACGCCGCTGCGTGAGCGGACGTCGGCTCCGCGCGCGATCAGCAGCTCGGCGATCGCCGGCCGCCGGTGTACGCAGGCGAGGTGCAGCGGCGTCATCCCGTCGGTGGACGGCAGCGACACCGCGCCCGGCTCCGCGTCGAGCGCAGCGCGGACCTCGTCCACTGCGCCCCGGATGACGGCCCCGTGGATCGGCGCCGCGGCCGCGGTCATCGGCAGCAGGAGCACCGCGCCGAGCGCGAAGAGCTGCGTCACTTCACCAGATCGCCGGGGCCGACGCCGACCGGCCTCGTGCCCGTCTCGGTGGCGACGACGGCGTCCCGAAACCTCCAGCGCGTTACTCCCCAGGAGGCGAGCAGCCGTCCGCGCCGCACGAGCGACACCTCGATGGTGACGGTTGCGAGTCGGGGCAGGAATCGCTGGAGCTGGTCGGTGGTGAGCGTCTCGCCGCTCGGCAAGCGGACGGGCGCCGGGTCCACCGGACGCTGACCCATCATCGAACCGTACGTGTCGGTCGGCTCCGCGCGCGCGGCGATGCTCGCCGCCCCCGCCGGCCCGACTGGATGCGGTGGCGTGGCGACCCGCGGCGCGGGCGGGTGGATGCGCCCCGGCTCGAGCCCGCGCCGCACGCGCAGGGTGAGGTTCTGTGCGTACCGGCCGGGTTCGACGGCGAACTTCACCAGGTCGAGGAACGGCATGGGATGTCCGAACGCCACCGGCGCCGGCAGCACCCACGGCCGCGGTTCCGGGAACGTGAGCGGGATGGAGACGGTCGCGTACGTCGTGCCGTCGAGGAAGTACCAGTCCGACCGCTGTGTGCGCTCCGACGCGACGCCGAGGACGAACGGGTGTCCCACGAGGAAGGCGAGGTTCGGTTCGTAGCCCGACTCGTAGACGAAGTACGCGTCGACCCCGCCAGGCGGCGTGCCACGGTACTTCGGGTCGTCCAGCAGCCCCTTGGCGCGCTCGACGTCTCCACGCTGGAGCTGGCGCATGAACGACTCCGCCGTCGCCGTGGCGCCGGCGTCCGCGATCGCCGGCAGGGCCACGAGCCCGGCCAGCAGCGTCACGACGAGAATCACGCCCATATCCGGCAGTCTATGATGCGCGGCGGGTGGTCGAGAAATAACTCCGGGCGGAGTCGCCGTCCACCCGGCCAGGACGAGGCGGGGCGACGGGTGCATGTCCTATCGAGAGGCGAGATCGAGCTCGGAGGCAATTGCTGCCAGACGCCGGTCCCGCGTCCACAACCGAGCGGGCGCAGCGAGGGCTGCCGATGCCAGCAGGTGGACGTCGATGAATCCGATACCGCGGCCCATGAGGGCGCGACGCTCGAGAAACTCGAGCGCCTCGGCGTGCGTGGCCGTGGGTACTGACGGCAACCTGGCCAGGAGGTCGAGAACTTCGCGCCTGTTGCGCAAGGTGCCGCAGGCGAGCTCGCCGATCACGAGCGGATGCACCAGTACGCGTCCGGCCTGGAGCTCGGCGGCGAGCGTCGCATTCCCCGAGCGGAGATGTTCCACCCAGACCGACGTGTCGACCAGGATCACCTGCCTTTGGCGGCCTTCGCGCGACGGCGCGGCGGCACCCGGAGCGACCGCTCGGTCGCGCCTAGCCGTGCCAGCCGCCGGGCACTCTCGCGCTCGATCAACGCGCGCAGTCCCGCGTGGATCAGCGCGGTTCGCTCGGTCATGCCCGTGAGGCGCTGGGCCTGATCGAGCAGGTCATCATCCAAATTGAACGTCGTCCGCATTTCATGCCCCCGTATGCACCAACCGTACATCAATTGATGCCTCCAGTCACGACTTTCGACGCCTTCCGGGAGGGCCATCGCCGTTGCGCTGGGCGCCGAGCATGGATCCGTCCCGGCGTCTCGTCGAGCCGCCGATCGGCGGCGACCCGCCGAGTCCCGTCAACCCGCCGTCCGGCTATCGCTTCCGCACGCGCTGTGCGCACGTGATGCCGCGCCGCGCCGGGGCGGTCCCGCCGCTGTTCCCGTTCGCCGCTGATCATCACGTCGCCTGCTACCTCTACGAGGGAGCGTGATGGACGGCTTGGCGCCGAGCCATCGGATCCTGCTCGGGCCGGGCCCGAGCATGGCCGATCCGCGCGTGCTCCGCGCGATGGCGTCGCCGCTGCTCGGCCAGTTCGATCCGGAGTTCACCGCCATCATGACGTCCGTCCACTACAGTAGCGCCGAGGGGCCGCGCGAATTGACAGCTCCCGCACTTCCCTGAATACTCGGCGCGTCCGTCTCGCTAACCAGACCGTCACGCAGCCCGCACACCATCGAAGGAGAGCGCAATGGCGCGAACCGCGATCCAACCGGTCGACATGGCCGATCCTCGGCCCCGTTACACGCATGGCTGGCGCGTCGGCAACACCGTCTACGTCGCCGGGCAGCTCGCGCTCGATAAGGCGGGCAAGCTCGTCGGGCCGAACGACATCGCCGCGCAGACACGCCAGATCTTCGAGAACATGAAGCGCATCCTGGAAGGCGGCGGCGCCACCTTGCGGGACATCGTGAAGGTCACCGTGTTCGTGACGGACATCCGTTACCGGGAAGGCTATGGCGAGGCGCGCCAGCAGTTCTTTCCCACCAACCCGCCCGCCAGCACGCTCGTCCAGGTCGCCGCGCTTGCGGTCCCGGGAGCGTTGATCGAGATCGAGGCGGTGGCCGTCATCGACTGAACGGCGCGGGCCGGATAATAAGCGTCCCGCTCGCCTGTCTCGACGACGCGCATAAGCTGGGCGATCGCGGCCGTAACCGACTGCCGGTAACGCTCAGCGGCCGACGAGGCGGCGCACCAGCTCCGGCCCGTTCTCCCACAGCACGAGCGCGACACCCATCAGGCTCTCGCCGGCGATCCAGCCCGACGCCACGGGGAAGGTGAACTCCTGCGAGAGCTGCGGGTGCTTCTTCTCGAGCCACCAGCCGAGCAGCCCGCCGACGAAGAACAGCACGCCGTAATACCAGTGAAACGTCCACGCGAGGCCGACGCCGGCCGGCGACGGGATCCAATCTCGGCGCGACGGGAAGACGTTCGGTAGCACCGTGAGCACGATCCCGATGACTCCACCGATCACCATCGACCAGATCTTCACCGCGCCGAGCTCGCGGATTCCCTGCGAAAGCGCGAGCGCGACCGCGCGCCAGGTCTGGGCGGCGGGCGCCGGAAACTGGTCCGTGCCGAGCACGCTCGCGTCCGGCACGAGCAGCCGGAACGACAGCACGCTCACCAGCGTGCCCACGAAGATCCCGGCGAACTGCGCGATGAACTGCTTGCGCGGATGCGCGCCCAAGAGATAGCCGCTCTTCAGATCCGTGAGCAGGTCGGCGGCGCTGCCCGCGGCGGCGGCGGTCACGTTGGCGCTCATCAAGTTCGCGGTGGTGTTGCCCGGGTGCAGCACGCCGAACACGAGCTGGGTGATCTTGCCCATGGCGCCGACCGGCGTGGTGTCGGTCTCGCCGGTGACGCGGCACGCGACGAGCGCCAGCGCGAACGAGAGGAGCACGGCCACCGCCGTCTCCCAGTAGGGCATGCCGAACGTGACGTGGCCGAGCCAGGCGAGCCCGATCAGCGCCATGCCTTGCCCGGCGATGAACCAGGACGACGGCGTCTCGATCGCGGCGACGGGATCGTCGCCGCGCGCGCGCCCGCCGAACATCGCGCCCAGGTCGGTGAACGCGCGCTTCGCCGTCTCCCACTCGAGCGCGACCGAGAGCAGGCTCGATGTCACCATGCATCCGACGCCGCCCCAGAGCGTCCACTGCACGAGGGCGGCGTAGCCGGTGCCCTCGACGATCCCGCGATGCTGGAGCAGCGGCACGAAGACCATCCACGCCGTCACGCTGCCGAGCAGCATGCTCCAGCACACGTGAAGGCCGGTGATGGCGCCGGCGGCGATGAACATCGGCTCCCACGAGAGCATCACCGTCCGGCCCATCCAGGCGGGACCGAAAAGGCGCTGGTTCAGCGCGGTCATCCACGCGCCGATCGTGAACGGCGCCAGGCTCGGGTGAAGGACCGCGAGGCCGTCCGCCCAGAGCTTGCCGGTCGCGGCGATCAGCGCCGCCCAGCCGAGTGCCTTCGCCGAGCGCATCCCTGTGCTGCCGGTCGAGTGGAGCGCGTGGAGCGTCTCCGCGGCGGCGATCCCGCTCGGGAAGCGGAGCTGCTCGATGTTGATCATCTGCCGCTTCATCGGAATGGCCATGGTCACGCCGAGCACCGCGAGCAGGAAGACCCACGCGAGCATGAGCGGCAGCGCGAGCGTGGTGTTGCTGACCAGCA
>JBIOXS010000146.1:0-4131 GCA_044869815.1 Candidatus Rokuibacteriota bacterium
GGGCCCACATCCGCCGCGCCGCGCGCAGCTTGGCGATCTCCTCGAAGAAGTCGTTGTGGATGTCGAAGAAGAACGACAGCCGCGGCGCGAAGGCGTCGACGTCGAGGCCCCGCGCCAGCGCCGCCTCGACGTACCCGAGCCCGTCCGCCAGCGTGAACGCCAGCTCCTGCACCGCCGTCGCCCCGGCCTCGCGAATGTGGTAGCCGGAGATCGAGACGGGGTTGAAGCGCGGCACGTACTTGGCGGTGAACTCGATCATGTCCGTCACGATCCGCACGGCGGGCTCGGGCGGACAGATCCATTCCTTCTGCGCGATGAACTCCTTGAGCATGTCGTTCTGCATCGTGCCGCCCACGCGATCCCACGCCACGCCCTGCCTATCGGCGACGGCCAGGTACATGGCCAGCGCAACGGAGGCCGTGCAGTTGATCGTCATCGACGTCGTGACCTCGCCGAGCGGGATGTCGGCGAAGAGCCGCTGGAAATCGTCGAGCGTCGAGATCGACACCCCTTCCCGGCCGACTTCCCCGCGCGATCGCGGATGGTCGGCGTCATAGCCCATCAGCGCCGGCATGTCGAACGCGGTCGAGAGCCCGGTCTGTCCCTGCTCGAGCAGGTACTTGAAGCGCGCGTTGGTGTCCTCGGGACGGCCGAAGCCGGCGAACATCCGCATGGTCCACAGGCGGCCGCGGTACATGGTCGGGTACACGCCCCGGGTGAACGGGTACTCGCCGGGATACCCGAGACGCTCCTCGTACGTCTTGCCGGCGACGTCCTGCGGCGTGTACAGCGGCTCGACGGGCAGCCCGGAGAGGCTCTCGAAGCGGCCGGGCCGCTCCGGCGCCTTGGCCACGAACGGCTCGTAGGTGCGCCGCTTCCACTCCCGCTTGTCGCTCATCACGGCCTCCCGTCGCCGGCTCTCGGCGTCACTTCAGCACCTCCCGCGCGACGACGAGCTTCTGGATCTGGGACGTGCCCTCGTAGATCTGCGTGATCTTGGCGTCGCGGAAGTAGCGCTCGACCTCGTACTCGCGGATGTAGCCGTAGCCGCCGTGCACCTGGATGGCGTCCGTCGTCACCTTCATCGCCGTCTCGGCGGCGAAGAGCTTGGCCATCGCGGCGGCGGCCGTGTAGGGCTGGCCGGCGTCCTTGAGCGCCGCCGCGCGCAGCGTGAGCAGCCGCGCCCCGTCGATCGCCGTGGCCATGTCGGCGAGCATCCACTGCACCATCTGGTGCTCGCCGATCGGCACGCCGAACGCCCGGCGCTCACGCGCGTACGCGACCGACTTCTCGTAGGCGCCGGCGGCGATGCCGACCGCCTGCGCGGCGATCCCGATGCGCCCGCCGTCGAGCGTGGCGAGCGCGATCCTGAACCCCTCGCCTTCCTCGCCGAGCCGGTGGGCAACCGGCACGCGGCAGTCCTCGAACACCAGCTCGGCCGTGTCCGAGGCGCGGATCCCGAGCTTGTCCTCCGTCTTGCTCACGGTGAACCCCGGCGTGGACTTCTCGACGATGAACGCCGAGATCCCGCGGTGGGCCTTCGCGCGATCCGTCTGCGCGAACACGAGCGCGAACGAGGCCTCGCGCCCGGTGGTGATGAACTGCTTCTTGCCGCTGATCACGTAGTGATCGCCGTCGCGCTGCGCGATCGTCGCCTGGTTGGTGGCGTCCGATCCCGCCTGCGGCTCGGTCAGCGCGAAACACCCCTGCGCGTGGCCGGAGGCGACGGGCTTCAGGAACCGCTCACGCTGCGCGTCGGTCCCGTACGTCAGCAGCGGGTAGCCGTAGAGCGAGTTGTTCACCGACATGATCACGCAATGCGAGGCGCACGCCTTGGCGATCTCCTCGAGCGCCACCACGTACGCCACCATGTCGGCGCCGGCGCCGCCCCAGCGCTCGGGCACCGCGATCCCCATGAGCCCCAGCTCGCCCATGCGCTTGACGGTCTCGTGCGGGAAGCGCGCCTCGCGGTCGATCTCGACGGCGATCGGCCGCACCTCCGCCTGCGCGAAGTCGCGCGCCATCTCCTGGATCATCCGCTGCTCGTCGCTCAGCTCGAAGCGCATCGCTCTGCTCACTTCTCCAGGAGCTTCTTGAACTCGTCGGTCAACGCCGGAACCACCTCGAAGAGATCGCCGACGATGCCGTAATCGGCGATCTTGAAGATCGGCGCCTCCGGATCCTTGTTGACGGCGACGATGACCTTCGACGTGCGCATGCCGGCCAGATGCTGGATCGCGCCCGAGACGCCGAAGCCCAGGTAGAGCTTGGGGGAGATCGTGCGGCCCGTCTGGCCGATCTGGAAGCGATGGGGCCGCCAGCCCGCGTCCACCGCGGCGCGCGAGGCGCCCACCGCGGCGCCGATGACGCGCGCCATGTCCTCCAGGATCACGTAGTTCTCGGGGCCCTTCATGCCGCGGCCGCCGGAGATGACGGTCTCGGCCTCGGTCAGCTCGGGCAGGCCGGTCGCGGCTTCCTCGCGCCGCTCGACGAGCTTCATCTGCGCGGCGGGGATCGTCACGCTCGGTTTCTCGACGCTGGCCCTCTTGCCGGCCTGCGCTTCCGCCGGGCGGAAGACGTTGGGCCGCAGCGTGGCGAGCCACGGCGGCGTGGCCCACGTCACCTTCGACAGCAGCTTGCCGGCGTAGACGGGACGCGTGGCCACCAGCCGCTCGCCGTCCATCGCGAGGCCGACCGCGTCGGCCGCGAGCCCGGCGCCGAGCTTGGCGGCCAGCCGCGCGACGAACTCCCGCTGCCGGCTGGTCACCGGCGCCAGGACGGCCTTCGGCGATTCCCTGGCCACCAGGTCGGCGACGACGGGCACCCACACCTCGCCGCGATACGGCGCGAACGCCTCGTTCTCGAGGAGCCAGACTTTGCTCGCCCCCCACTCGCCGAGCTGCGCGAGCCCGGCCTCGCTCGCCTTGTCGGTGAGCCAGACGGTCTCGACCGGCCCCGCGCCCAGGCGCGTGGCCTCGCCGAGCACCTCGGCCATCACCTTCTTCGGCGTCCCCTTGCGATCGTCCTCGACCACGCACCAGACCGCGCCCGCCATGTCCGCTGTCCTCTTTCGGAGTTAGATCGCCTTCGCGTCCTCGCGCAGCGCCCGGACCAGCTCCTTCACCGCGTCCTTGACCTCGCCCTGGATGACGCGTCCGGGCGGCCGGGCCGGCAGCGCCTCGAGCGCGGTGATGCTGAGCTGCGGCGTCACGCCCGCGAGGCCCAGCGCCGCGGCGTTGACGTCCCTGATCTCCTTCTTCTTGGCGCCCATGATCCCCTTGAGCGTCGGGTAGCGCGGCTCGTTCAGCCCCTTCTGCGCCGAGACGACCGCGGGCAGCGGCAGCTCGAACACCTCGAGCCCGCCCTCGACCTGGCGGCCGACGCGGACCGACCGGGCGTCGGCGTCGACGGTCTCCTCCATGATCCAGGACGCGCACGGCCAGCCGAGGAGCTGGGCGAGCTGCGCGCCGACGGCGCCCATGTCGTCGTCGATCGCTTGCCGGCCGCACAGCACGAGCTGCGGCGCCTCCTGCTGGACGACGGCGGCCAGCGCTCGCGCGGTGACCAGCGTGTCGGCCGTCGTGAGCGCCGGATCGTTGACGTGGATGGCGCGATCACAGCCCATGGCGAGCGCCGAGCGCAGCGCCTCCTTGACCCGGTCCGGACCGAGCGAGACGGCGATGACCTCGCCGCTGCCGCGCTTCTCCTTGATGCGCAGCGCCTCTTCGACCGCGAACTCGTCGTAGGGCGAGATGATCCAGGTGATGCCCGCGGTGTCGATCGCGGCCCTGTCACCGCCGCCGATCTTCACCTGCGTCGCGGTGTCGGGCACCTGCTTGATCGCTACGAGGATCTTCATGGCGTGGTGGCCCCCTGGTCGTGGAGTTCGCGCGTGATCCGGAACCGATCGCCCGGGATGAAGACGCGGTCGAAGACGACGGCGTCGCCGCGCGCGTCGCGGGAGACGCGCTCGGACTCGAAGGCCGGCGCCCCGGCACGGCAGCCCAGCTCACGCGCCTCGCGGCGTCCCAGCCGCACCGCGGAGACGGTCTCGCGCGCCCGCGTGACGACGATGCCGAGCTTGAACTCGAGCACCTGGCTCAGCGGCGTGGCGGCCAGGTCGGCGCCCAG